>NZ_JAGGOL010000106.1 GCF_018614525.1 Streptomyces sp. ISL-11 | reverse complement strand
GGGCGGCACGGTGGTCGTCGTGGCCGAGCCGACGCTGCGGCCGGTGCAGGCCCTGGTCCGCTGGGACCCGGCCGGGCACGCGGTGCGCGAGCTCGCCGACCGGGCGGAGCTGGGCTTCCCGCCGGTGTCCCGGATGGCCGCGGTGGCCGGACCCCCGGAGGCCGTCGCCGACCTGATCGCCGTGGCGGAGCTGCCGGCCGGTACGGAGGTGCTCGGCCCGGTGCCGCTGCCGGTGACGGCCCCGGGCCGCCCGCGCCGCCAGGGCGACCCCCCACCGGGGGAGCACTGGGAGCGGGCCCTGCTGCGGGTGCGCCCGGGCCAGGGCGGCGAGCTGGCGGCGGCCCTGAAGACGGCCCAGGCGACACGACTGGCCCGCCGGGACGGCGAGCCGGTGCGTCTGCGGATCGATCCGCCGGACATCGGCTGAGGAGGGGCGGGACGGGTGGCGGTGGCCGATCTCGGGAGAGAGAGGCGGCGGCCCGGTGGCCCGAGCCCGTCCACCGGCCGGGACGGCGAGGAGTCGAGCGGCGTGCTCCGGCGGTGCCTCGGCGTGAGCCGTCACCGCCGTCTGTGACGAACAGCCGCCACGGGCGGCGCGCTCGGACCGGGCTCGCAGGGCTCGACTTGTCCGAAGCCGTCGGGGCCGTGGTGGCCTCGCCGGCCTCCGATCGGCTCGACGAATCCGAGCGGTCGAGCCGGCGGCACGCCTACCCGTTGCGCGGGCCCGGAAAGGCCGGGGGGCGCGGTTCCTCGCGGAGGGGGACCGCCGGCGGGCCCGGGACCGTGCGGGCGGCGGGGACGACCGGGACGGTGGCCGGCTCGGCGCTGCGTACCGCCTCCGCCGCCTCCGTGGCGGCCTGACCGCTGGTGCGGCGCGCGCCGTAACGGCGGTGCACCGCCTGCTTGGTGACCCCCAGCGCCGAACCCACCGCGTCCCAGGAGAAGCCCAGTGACCGGTCGAAGTCCACCGCCGCCGTCACCAGGGTCTCGACGCTGTCCCGCAGCTCCTGCGCCAGCCGTACGGTCGGCGCGGGAGCCCGCCCGTAGACGACGAAGCCGGCGGACGGGCCGGTGCGCCGCGGGCGGTAGACATTGCCCAGCTGAGCGGTGAGGGTGCGCAGGGCGTCCACCTGCCTGCGGACCCGCTCGATGTCCCGGACCAGAAGATGCAGGCTGGCCCGTGCCTGGGCGTCGTGGGTTGCGTGGTCGGCCATGAAGAAGCCTCTCGGACCGGCGGGGTAAACGGACTAAAAAAGGCGAGAGTTGACAAGGAACGGAAGCGGGCCGCAGCCGCGGCCCGTTACGGTCAATCTCTCTTGACCACAACGCGCCACCGGCCGCCGGGTCACGGTATGGGGGCGCACATCCATCGGAATGGGGCGCGTGAGGGCCCGTACGCCCCCGGATAGCGGGCCTCTAGACTGGTGGGCTGTTCCACTCGGTGCCTGAGGAGAGGTAGTTCGTCACCCATGAGGCTCGTCTTCGCCGGTACCCCCGAGGTAGCCGTCCCCGCTCTCGACGCCCTGCTCGCCTCCGACCGGCACGAGGTCGTCGCCGTCGTCACCCGCCCGGACGCCCCGGCCGGGCGCGGCCGCCGGCTGGTCGCCAGCCCCGTCGCCCAGCGAGCGGAGGAGGCCGGCATCGAGGTGCTCAAGCCCGTGAAGCCGCGCGACGAGGACTTCCTCGCCCGGCTGCGCGAGATCGCCCCCGACTGCTGCCCGGTCGTCGCCTACGGCGCGCTGCTGCCCAAGGCCGCCCTGCAGATCCCCGCCCACGGCTGGGTCAACCTGCACTTCTCGCTGCTGCCCGCGTGGCGCGGCGCGGCGCCCGTCCAGCACGCGATCCTCGCCGGCGACGAGGTCACGGGCGCCTCGACCTTCCTGATCGAGGAGGGCCTGGACTCCGGTCCCGTCTTCGGCGTGCTCACCGAGCACGTGCGCCCCACCGACACCAGCGGTGACCTCCTGACGCGGCTCGCGTTCGCGGGCTCCGGGTTGCTCTCGGCGACCATGGACGGCATCGAGGACGGCACGCTCAAGGCCGTCCCGCAACCCACCGAGGGCATCTCCCTCGCCCCGAAGATCAATGTCGAGGACGCCGAGCTGGACTGGTCCGCGCCCGCCCTGCGGGTGGACCGCGTGGTGCGCGGCTGCGCCCCGGCGCCCGGCGCCTGGACGCTCTTCCGTGGCGAGCGGCTGAAGCTGATGTCGGTCGCGGTCACCCCCGACCGCACCGGACTGGCGCCCGGCGAGATCGCCGCGGCCAAGAACTCCGTCCACGTCGGCACGGGCTCGCACGCGGTGGAACTGCTGTGGGTGCAGCCGCAGGGCAAGAAGCCGATGAAGGCCGCCGACTGGGCCCGCGGTGTCCGCATCGCCGCAGGCGAGCGGCTCGGCGCGGCCTGACGGCAGCGCGTAGGCTGGACCTCTTCACCACACCTGCCCCGGAGCACCTTTCGTGAACGATCAGGCGTCTCGCCAGCGGCCCGGCCGCCCCGCAAAGCCCTACCGCCGGCCCAAGAAGGACCCGGTGCGCATCCTCGCCTTCGAGGCACTGCGGGCCGTCGACGAGCGGGACGCCTACGCGAACCTCGTCCTGCCGCCGCTGCTGCGCAAGGCCCGCGAGCAGGAGGGCTTCGAGGCGCGCGACGCCGCGCTCGCCACCGAGCTGGTCTACGGGACGCTGCGCCGCCAGGGCACGTACGACGCGATCATCGCCGCCTGCGTGGACCGGCCGCTGCGCGAGGTGGATCCGCCGGTGCTGGACGTGCTCAGCCTCGGCGCGCACCAATTGCTCGGTACGCGCATCCCGGCGCACGCGGCGGTGTCGGCCAGCGTCGAGCTGGCTCGGGTCGTGCTGGGCGACGGGCGGGCGAAGTTCGTCAACGCCGTGCTGCGGAAGATCACGGCCCACGATCTCGACGGCTGGCTGGAGAAGGTCGCCCCGCCGTACGAGGACGACCCCGAGGACCACCTCGCCGTCGTCCACTCGCACCCGCGCTGGATCGTCTCCGCCCTGTGGGACGCGCTCGGCGGCGGCCGGGCCGGCATCGAGGACCTGCTCGACGCCGACAACGAACGTCCCGAGGTCACCCTCGTGGCCCGCCCCGGCCGGGCCACGACCGGGGAACTGCTGGCGGCGGTCGGCGAGGACTCGGCGCTGCCGGGCCGCTGGTCGCCCTACGCCGTGCGGCTCGCCGAGGGCGGCGAGCCCGGCGCGCTGGACGCCGTGCGCGAGGGCCGTGCGGGCGTGCAGGACGAGGGCAGCCAGCTGGTCGCCCTGGCCCTGGCGGCGGTTCCCGTGGAGGGCCCGGACAGCCGCTGGCTGGACGGGTGCGCGGGCCCCGGCGGCAAGGCCGCCCTGCTCGGCGCGCTCGCCGCGGAGCGGGGTGCGGCGCTGCTGGCCTCCGAGAAGCAGCCGCACCGGGCCCGCCTCGTCGAGCGGGCGCTGGCCGGCAACCCCGGCCCGTACCAGGTCATCGCCGCGGACGGCACGCGTCCGCCGTGGCGGGAGGGCGTCTTCGACCGCGTCCTGGTCGACGTCCCCTGCACGGGTCTTGGTGCCCTGCGGCGCCGTCCCGAGGCGCGCTGGCGGCGCCGTCCCGAGGATCTGGCCGGCTTCGCGCCGCTCCAGCGCGACCTGCTGCGGGAGGCGCTGCGCGCCGTGCGGGTCGGCGGCGTGGTCGGTTACGCGACCTGCTCGCCCCACCCGGCCGAGACGAAGGCGGTCGTCGACGACGTCCTCAAGCGGGACGGCGTCAGCGCCGAGCGGATCGACGCCCGCCCGTACATGCAGAACGTCCCCGCCCTGGGCGACGGCCCGGACGTGCAGCTGTGGCCGCATCTGCACGGCACGGACGCGATGTATCTGTCGCTGCTGCGACGGACGGCGTAGGCCGTCTCCGGCGGATCATGTGAGCGGGCGCGTAGGCCGTGTCGTGCGGACATGATTGTGGCTGAGCTCAGCCACAATCAAGCCCGTTGGGGGCACCCCCAGCGGTAGCTGGGGGAGTTTGAGGACGCGCCCGCAGGGCGCCCGCCGCCGCAGGCGGCAAAGACGGCCCGCGGCCGAAGGCCCACCGAGGTCCGAGCTGTCGCGGCCGGGCTCTGAAGGAGCGGGGCCCGCTCGCTCGTCCCCGCCGCGGGAGGCCCCCGCCACCCGGTGGCACAGCGCTCCGAGCGTCTGAACGCCCACTCCCGTGCAAGGCCCGCGGCAGCGACATGGCAGGCTTGGGCTATGGCCGCGCAGATCAATCCCAGCATTCTCTCCGCCGACTTCGCCCGCCTCTCCGACGAGGCGCGGGCGGTCAAGGGTGCCGACTGGCTCCACGTCGACGTGATGGACAACCACTTCGTGCCCAACCTCACCCTCGGCGTGCCGATCGTCGAGTCGCTGAGCCGGGCCACGGACATCCCGCTGGACTGCCACCTGATGATCGAGGACCCGGACCGCTGGGCGCCGCAGTACGTCGAGGCCGGGGCCGGTTCGGTGACCTTCCACGCCGAGGCCGCCGCCGCTCCCGTACGCCTGGCGCGGGAGATCCGGGCCAAGGGCGCGCGCGCCTCGATGGCGCTCAAGCCGGCGACGCCGATCGAGCCGTACGAGGACCTGCTGCCCGAGCTGGACATGCTGCTCATCATGACCGTGGAGCCCGGCTTCGGCGGCCAGGCGTTCCTCGACATCATGCTGCCCAAGATCCGCCGCACCCGTGAGCTGATCTCCCGGCACGGCCTGGAGCTGTGGCTGCAGGTCGACGGCGGCGTCTCGGCGGAGACCGTGGAGCGCTGCGCGGAGGCGGGCGCGGACGTCTTCGTGGCCGGCTCCGCCGTCTACGGTACGGAGGACCCCGCGGCGGCCGTACGCTCCCTGCGCGCGCAGGCGGAGCAGGCCACGGCCGTGGCACCCTGGGCCTGCTCCCACTGAGCGGCCCCCGCGCTCGCCCGAAATACTGAGCGCGAGGGGACAGGGCCTGATCAAGGACCGCCGCATCTGACAGGATGATGGTCGAGTCCAACAGCTTGAACACAGAAGTGAGGAGACCGCGGTGTCGACGGGCCGTTCAGCCACGCCGATGGGGCCCGCCGAGCTGGTGCAGGCGGCGGCCATGGCCCGCCGCTTCTACCTCGAGGGCAAGTCGAAGATCCAGATCGCCGAGGAGTTCGGCGTGAGCCGCTTCAAGGTGGCCCGGGTGCTGGAGACGGCCCTGGAGCGCGACCTCGTACGGATCGAGATCCGGGTGCCGGCCGAGCTGGACGCGGAGCGCTCCGACGCGCTGCGCGCCCGCTACGGCCTGCGGCACGCCGTGGTCGTCGAGTCCCCGGCGGACGCCGCGGACGACGCGCCCGACCCCGAGAACCTCGGCGAGGTGGCGGCGGACCTGCTCGGTGAGCTGGTGCACGAGGGAGATGTGCTCGGCCTCGCCTGGGGCCGTTCCACCATTCACATGGCCGCGGCCCTGCACCGGCTGCCGCCCTGCACGGTCGTCCAGCTCACCGGCGTCTACGACGCGGGCACCGCCGAGCGCGGCTCGGTGGAGGCCGTGCGCCGGGCGGCGCAGGTGTCGGGCGGTGAGGCGCACCCCATCTACGCCCCGATGCTGCTGCCCGACTCCGCCACCGCCGCCGCGCTGCGCGGCCAGACGGGCATCGCGCGGGCCTTCGACTACTTCGACAAGGTCACCGTCGCCGCCGTCTCCATCGGCTCCTGGGCGCCGGGCATCTCGACCGTTTACGACATGCTCACCGAGGAGGAGCGCGCGCACTACGCCTCTCTCGGTGCCGCCGCCGAAATGTCCGCGCACCTCTTCGACGCCGACGGCCGCCGCATCGGCCGCGACCTCGGCGAGCGCTGCATCACCGTCGAGGCGGACCGGCTGCGCCGCATACCGGAGGTCGTCGCGATCGCCGGCGGGCTGCGCAAGGCGGCCGCGATCGGCGCCGTGCTGCGGTCCGGGCTGGTCACCAGCCTGGTCACCGACACCGCCGCCGCGGATTACCTGCTGCTGGAGACGGGCCCGGGGCCGCGCCCGGCCCTGGACCGGGCGGACCCCGACGGTCTCTGACCGCCGTACGAGGTGAGGTGCCGCTCAGGACCGCCGCGCGGTCCGCGGTCGCACCTCACCGCGGTCGCGCGGGGCCGAGGGCCGCGTTCGAAGCGGCCCGTACCGGGGCACCGCGGCCGTATCCGGTCGATCCTCCGGCAGTGCTCCGTCTCCCCTCCCTGGTCGAAGCGACAGGAAGGGAAACCCGCCCTTGGCCGATGGCACAGAAAAAGCGAAAAATCGGACGCCGGTTCCCCACGGGCGCGACGCATCATGGATGATGGGTCCAGGAACCTCAGCCCGATCCGGTGCTGGCTCGGTGCTGACTCCCCACCCGCTCTGTACATAAAACCGCAGGTGAGAGAGCCAGTATGCGATTCCTCAATGACCAGAAGCCGCCGTACGACCTGACGTACGACGACGTGTTCATGGTGCCGAGCCGTTCCGCGGTCGGTTCCCGTCAGGGTGTGGACCTGTCCGCCCCCGACGGGACGGGCACCACCATTCCACTGGTGGTCGCCAACATGACCGCGATCGCCGGTCGCCGCATGGCGGAGACGGTCGCCCGCCGCGGCGGGATCGTCGTCATCCCCCAGGACATCCCGATCGAGGTCGTCACCGACGTCATCTCCTGGGTCAAGAGCCGTCACCACGTGCTCGACACCCCGATCGTCCTCGCCCCCACCCAGACCGTCGCCGACGGCCTGTCCCTGCTGCACAAGCGGGCGCACGGCGCGGGCGTCGTCGTCGACGCCGACCAGCGGCCGATCGGTGTCGTCACCGAGTCGGACCTGACCGGCGTGGACCGCTTCACCCAGCTGTCGGAGGTCATGTCGAGGGAGCTGCTGCTCCTCGACGCCGACATCGACCCCCGCGAGGCGTTCAACCAGCTCGACGCCGCCCACCGCAAGCTCGCCCCCGCGGTCGACAAGGACGGCCGGCTCGCCGGCATCCTCACCCGCAAGGGCGCCCTGCGCGCCACGCTGTACACCCCCGCCACCGACGCGGACGGCAAGCTGCGCATCGCCGCCGCCGTCGGCATCAACGGCGATGTGGCCGGCAAGGCCAAGGCCCTGCTGGCGGCCGGCGCCGACACGATCGTCGTCGACACCGCGCACGGCCACCAGGAGTCGATGATCTCCGCGATCAAGGCCGTGCGGTCGCTCGACCCGCAGGTCCCGATCGTCGCGGGCAACATCGTCGCCGCAGAGGGCGTGCGCGACCTCATCGAGGCCGGCGCGGACATCATCAAGGTCGGTGTGGGCCCCGGCGCCATGTGCACCACCCGCATGATGACCGGCGTGGGCCGCCCGCAGTTCTCCGCCGTCCTGGAGTGCGCCGCCGAGGCGAAGAAGTACGGCAAGCACGTCTGGGCCGACGGTGGCGTCCGTCACCCGCGCGACGTCGCCATGGCGCTCGCCGCCGGCGCCTCCAACGTCATGATCGGCTCCTGGTTCGCCGGTACGTACGAGTCCCCGGGCGACCTCCAGCAGACCGCCGACGGGCGTCAGTACAAGGAGAGCTTCGGCATGGCCTCCGCCCGTGCCGTGCGCAACCGCACCAGCGAGGAGTCGGCCTACGACCGGGCGCGCAAGGGCCTGTTCGAGGAGGGCATCTCCACCTCCCGCATGTTCCTCGACCCGGCCCGCCCGGGCGTCGAGGACCTGATCGACTCGATCATCGCGGGTGTCCGTTCCTCCTGCACCTACGCGGGCGCGGGCTCCCTGGCGGAGTTCCACGAGCGCGCCGTCATCGGCGTCCAGAGCGCCGCCGGCTACGCGGAGGGCAAGCCGCTGCACGCCAGCTGGCAGTAGTCGTCACGCGGTATCCGAAGTGATACCGAAGCGGTATCGAAGGGGCGCGGCCTGGGTTTCCAGGCCGCGCCCCTTCGCGCGTCCCGCCGAGCCCGGCCGGACACCCGCGCGGCCGTCGGACGGCGCCGCGACCGACGGCCGGATGACGCTCCGACGCACGGCCGGACGGTGCTCCGACGTACGGCCGGATGGTCCTCCGGCGCACGGCCGGATGACGCTCCGACGCACGGCCGGATGGTCCCCCTGAACGCCGACATGTACCGATTCATGATGCGACGTGCAACGATCGCCCGTTCCGGCCCCCCACGCGCAATGATCGAACGGTCATACGCAAGAATGGTGCATTACGAGCGCGGCCACCCACCTCGTAGGGTCTGCGCTGTACGTGGAGTGGCGGATACCGCTTGCTCGCGGTCCCCCCTCATTCAATGGGTTTGCTCTGCCCTGCCGGCGCACCCTCGGGCGGCCGTCGGGCCTGCCGGGGCCACTCCGCCTTCGACAGGCAGCGACGAATGGAGCCACCCAGTGTTGGACCACGGCACAGCGCCCCCCGCCGCCGGAGACGAGAAGTCGTCCCCGCGGCAGGCCGCCGTCCGCTACGCGGCGGGCCTCATGCGGCGCAAGCCTGTCGAGCGTCTGGTCGCCGAGGGCGGCCAGGGCGAGGGCGGCTCGCTGCGCCGCTCGCTCGGCATGTGGCAGCTCACGATGATCAGCATCGGCGCCACCCTCGGCACCGGCATCTTCGTCGTGCTCGGCGGTGCGGTGCCGAAGGCCGGTCCGGCCGTGATCATCTCCTTCGTCATCGCCGGCATCACCGCACTCTTCTCGGCCCTCTCCTACGCCGAGCTGGCCGGCAGCATCCCGGTCTCCGGCTCCTCGTACTCCTACGCCTACGCGACCCTCGGCGAGATCGTCGCCTGGGTCTGCGGCTGGTGCCTGATCCTGGAGTACGGCGTCTCCGTCGCGGCGGTCGCCGTCGGCTGGGGCCAATACCTCAACGAACTGCTCGACGGCACGATCGGCGTGACCATCCCCGCCGCGCTGGCCAACCCGCCCGGCACCGACGGCGGCATCTTCAACCTGCCCGCGCTGCTCGTCGTCCTGCTGTGCATGGCCTTCCTGCTCGGCGGTGCCAAGGAGAGCGCCCGCGTCAACACCATCATGGTCGGCGTGAAGATCGTGGCCCTGCTGCTCTTCTGCGCCGTCGCCTTCACCGGCATCCGCGCCGGCAACTACGCGCCGTTCATGCCGCTGGGCCTCGGTGGCGTCAGCGCCGCCGGCGCCAGCCTCTTCTTCTCCTACATCGGCTTCGACGCCGCCTCCACGGCGGGCGAGGAGGCCAAGGACCCGAAGAAGGACCTGCCCAGGGCGATCATGCTGTCGCTGCTCATCGTCACCGCGCTCTACGTCCTGGTCGCGGCGGTCGCGGTCGGCGCCATGCCGTGGGGCGACTTCGAGGGCTCCGAGGCCGCCCTCGCCGGGATCATGGAAGACGTCACCGGCCAGAGCTTCTGGGCCGTGCTCCTGGCCGCCGGCGCGGTCATCGCCATCGCCAGCGTCGTCCTGACCGTCCTCTACGGACAGACCCGCATCCTCTTCGCGATGTCCCGCGACGGGCTCGTCCCCAAGACGTTCGCCAAGGTCCACGAGAAGTCCGGCGTGCCGCGCGCCAACACGGTGATCGTCTCGCTGTTCTGCGGCGTCCTCGCCGCCGCCGTGCCCCTGGGCGAGCTCGCCGACGCCACCAGCATCGGCACCCTCTTCGCCTTCGCGCTGGTCAACATCGCCGTCATCGTGCTGTTCTTCACCCGCCCCGACATGAAGCGCACCTTCCGGACGCCGCTGTCCGGGGTACGGATCCCGCTCGGCTCCCACCGGGTGCCGCTCGCGCCGGCCTTCCCGGCCATCGGCTTCGGCCTGTGCGTCTACATGATGTTCAGCCTGCCCGGCAGCACGTGGATGTACTTCGGCGGCTGGATGATCGTGGGACTTGTGATCTACTTCATGTACGGGAAGAGCCGCTCGCGGCTCGCCCAGGAAGCACAGGTACCTCTAGAGAAGTGATCCACCCGCAGTGCGACAGATGAACGATCTCGACCAGCGCATCGTGCATGCCCTCGCCGAGGACGCCCGCCGCTCCTACGCCGACATCGGCACCGAGGTCGGCCTGTCCGCGCCCGCCGTGAAGCGCCGCGTGGACAGGCTGCGGGCCGAGGGGGCCATCACCGGGTTCACCGTCCGGGTGGACCCGGCGGCGCTCGGCTGGGAGACCGAGGGGTTCATCGAGATGTACTGCCGCCGGAACACCTCGCCCGAGGCGATCCACCGCGGCCTGTCGCGCTACCCGGAGGTGGCGTCCGCCTCGACCGTCACCGGCGAGGCGGACGCCATCGTCCAGGTCTTCGCCTCCGACATGCGCCACTTCGAGCGCGTGCTGGAGCGCATCGCGGGGGAGCCGTTCGTCGAGCGGACCAAGTCCGTGCTCGTGCTCTCCCCGCTGCTGCGCCGCTTCAGCTCCGGCGCCCCGTCCTGACGGCCTCCACCGGGGGCGCGCCCGGCGCGGCCGCGATACTGGCGCCATGCTCATAGCCCCCGGTGAGAGCCCCGGGAACCGCGACGCCCCGAGCCGCCTCGACCTGAACCTGCTCATCGCCCTCGACGCGCTGCTCGCCGAGGAGAGCGTCACCGCGGCCGCCGACCGGCTCGGGCTCTCCGGGCCCGCCATGAGCCGCACCCTCGGCCGCATCCGGCGCGCCCTGGGCGACCCCGTGCTCGTACGCGCCGGACGCCGCATGGTCCCCACCCCGCGCGCCCAGGCCCTGCGCGCGGATGTGCGCCGGGTCCTCGACGACGCCCGCGCCCTCTTCGTCGCCGGGGCGCCCGCCGACCCCGCCACGCTGCGCCGCACCTTCACCCTCAGCGCCCACGACAGCCACATCATGGCCTTCGGGGCCGCACTGCTCGGCCGGGCCGCCCGGCAGGCCCCCGGTGTCACCCTGCGCTTCCCGGCCGAGGGCCCGGACCGGATGGCACCGCTGCGCGACGGGACCATCGACCTGGAACTCGGCGTCATCGACCGCGACGAGCCCGAGATCCGCGTCGAGCCGCTCCTGGAGGACCGCGTCGTCGGCGTCGCCCGCCCCGGGCACCCCCTGCTCGACGGCCCCGTCACCCCACGCCGTTACGCCGCCGCGCACCACATCGCCGACTCACGGCGCGGCCGGCTCGCCGGCCCCGTCGACGAGGCGCTCGCCGCCCAGGGCCTGCGCCGCCGTGTCATCGCCGCCGTCCCGACCTTCGCCGCCGCCCTGTACGCGCTCAGCGGCACCGACGCCGTCGGGACCATGTCCGAGCGGATCGGCGGCCCCGCCGCGGCCGCCCTGGGCCTGCGCACCTTCGAGATCCCCCTGGACCTGCCGCCGTTGTCCATCCGCATGGCCTGGCACCCGCGCCACGAGGCGGACAGCGGTCACCGCTGGCTGCGGGACCTCGTCCGGGACGTCGTGTGCGGGCCTAGCCCAGCGGCTCCCACGGAGCCACGGTGAAGTCGCCCTTCTCCAGCTTCTCGATCGGCGCGGAGCTCATGCACGGGGGCAGGTCCTTCATCTTGCTGGGGTCGTTCGTGGTCACCCAGCTGTACCCCAGGCGGTCGCCCCGCTTGCCGTGATCGTCCACGGTGAAGCCGACCCGCTTGCCCTTGAGGCCCTCCAGGTCCGTCTTCTCGACGATGCCGGTGGCCGTTGCCACCTTGCCGCCCGAGATCAGGCAGTCGATCCGGCCCTCGGCGAACTTGTGCCTGCCGTTGGTGAAGACATGGCTGAAGCGGAAGGTGCCGCTCGCCTTCTCCAGCAGCCCATGCGCGTCGAAGGTGAAGTGGACCTTGTCGCCGGCGGGCCGGTACATCTTCGCGGAACCGGTCAGGCGCGGCTCCTTCGCCGATGCCGCGGCGCCGCCCCCGGAGTCGGAGGCGAGGGCGGTCCCGGCGGCCGAGGCGGCCAGCAGCGCCGCACCGCCGACCGCGGCGAGACGGATCCGGGTGCGGGTGAGGGAGGGGCGGTGACGAAGCATGACGGCTGCCCTTTCGGCGTACGGAGCGGAATCGGCCGGACGGTGTCCCGGCCCGCGATCAGCTTCCCGCGCGCGGCCGCCGCCGGTCGTCCTGCCGCGGGGCGATCACCCTCCGCCGCACGGGGGAGGGCCCCTCGACCGGGGAAGGACACCCCCGCGGCCGTCCGGCAGGTCACACCGCGCAACGAATCGCCGTGAAGGTGCCCAAAGGCGCAACGTATCGCCCGGCGGTACGCAACGGACGCGCCTTGTCTGCTGGAGTTACCGGACCGTACCGTCAATGCGTCGTAACGAACGCGCGCTCGACCGTAGAGCTCGACAGGTGAAAGAGGCAGCATGACGCCGCTGCGTATCGCGCTGTACCAGGGCCCCTCCGGCGTCCCCGCCTCCACCGCCGACAGCCTCGCCTCCCTCGACGCCGCGGCCCGCCGGGCCGCCGCCGCGGGCGCCCGGCTGCTGCTGGCCAACGAGCTGTTCCTCACCGGCTACGCCCTCGGCGCGGCCGTCCGCGACCTCGCCGAGCCCGCCGACGGCCCCGGCGCCCGGGCCGTCGCCCGCATCGCCGCCGCGCACGGCCTGGCCATCGGCTACGGTTACCCCGAGCGCGCCGACGCCGACGTGATCTTCAACGCGCTCCAGCTCATCGGGCCGTACGGCACGAGCCTGGCGAACTACCGCAAGACCCACCTCTTCGGCGACTTCGAGACCACGTACTTCCGGCCCGGCACCGACCCCGTCGTCCAGGCCGACCTCGACGGGGTCCGCCTCGGCCTGCTGATCTGCTACGACGTCGAGTTCCCCGAGCCGGTGCGCGCCCACGCGCTGGCCGGCACCGAGCTGCTGCTCGCGCCCACCGCGCTGATGCGCCCGTACGAGATCGTCCCGCAGACGATCATCCCGGCCCGGGCCTGGGAGAGCCAGCTCTACATCGCCTACGCCAACCGCTGCGGCACCGAGGGCGACTTCACCTTCGCCGGGCTCAGCTGTCTCGCCGCCCCCGACGGGACCGTACGGGCGCGTGCGGGCCTGGGCGAGGACCTGATCGTCGCCGACGTCGACCCGGCGCTGCTGAAGGCGTCCCGCGCCGAGAACACCTATCTGAGCGACCGCCGGCCGGAGCTGTACACCTCGCTCACCTGACCCCCACCGAGACGCAGCCCCCGCGGCCTCCCCCCCCGAGCCGTCACCCCCTTCCCGCAGGAGAGTTCAGCCGATGACGTCCATGGTGCCCACCGCCGCCCACGACGAGCAGTCGGAGCCGGCCCTGCCGCCGATCACGATGTTCGGCCCGGACTTCCCCTTCCCGTACGACGACTTCCTCGCCAACCCGGCGGGCCTCGGCCAGATACCGGCCACCGAGCACGGCACCGAGGTCGCGGTCATCGGTGGCGGCCTGTCGGGCATCATCGCCGCGTACGAGCTGATGAAGATGGGCCTCAAGCCCGTCGTGTACGAGGCCGACAAGATCGGCGGCCGGCTGCGCACCGTCGGGTTCGAGGGCTGCGACCCCTCGCTCACTGCCGAGATGGGCGCGATGCGCTTCCCCCCGAGCTCCACCGCGCTGCAGTACTACATCGACCTGGTGGGCCTGGAGACCAAGCCGTTCCCCAACCCGCTGGCCCCCGACACGCCCTCGACCGTCGTCGACCTCAAGGGCGAGTCGCACTACGCCAAGACCATCGACGACCTGCCCGCGGTCTACCGCGAGGTCGCCGAGGCGTGGAACGCCTGCCTGGAGGAGGGCGCCGACTTCTCCGACATGAACCGCGCCCTGCGCGAGCGCGACGTGCCGCGCGTCCGGGAGATCTGGGCGAAGCTCGTCGAGAAGCTCGACAACCAGACCTTCTACGGCTTCCTGTGCGAGTCGACCGCCTTCAAGTCCTTCCGCCACCGTGAGATCTTCGGCCAGGTCGGCTTCGGCACCGGCGGCTGGGACACCGACTTCCCCAACTCCATCCTGGAGATCCTGCGCGTCGTCTACACCGAGGCGGACGACCACCACCGCGGCATCGTCGGCGGCAGCCAGCAGCTCCCGCTGCGGCTGTGGGACCGCGAGCCCGCGAAGCTCGTGCACTGGGCGCCGGGCACCTCGCTGGCCTCGCTGCACGGCGGCGACCCGCGCCCGGCCGTGACCCGGCTGCACCGCACGGCGGGCAACGGCATCACGGTCACCGACGCGAGCGGCGACATCCGCACGTACAAGGCGGCGATCTTCACCGCTCAGTCGTGGATGCTGCTGTCGAAGATCGAGTGCGACGACTCGCTCTTCCCCATCGACCACTGGACGGCGATGGAGCGCACCCACTACATGGAGTCGTCCAAGCTGTTCGTCCCCGTCGACCGGCCGTTCTGGCTGGACACCGACGAGGAGACCGGGCGTGACGTGATGTCGATGACGCTCACGGACCGCATGACCCGCGGCACCTACCTGCTGGACGACGGCCCCGACAAGCCGGCCGTCATCTGCCTCTCGTACACCTGGTGCGACGACAGCCTCAAGTGGCTGCCGCTGTCGGCGAACGAGCGCATGGAGGTCATGCTCAAGTCGCTCGGCGAGATCTACCCCAAGGTCGACATCCGCCGCCACATCATCGGCAACCCGGTCACGGTCTCCTGGGAGAACGAGCCCTACTTCATGGGCGCCTTCAAGGCCAACCTGCCCGGTCACTACCGCTACCAGCGGCGCCTGTTCACCCACTTCATGCAGGAGCGGCTGCCGGAGGACAAGCGCGGCCTGTTCCTCGCGGGCGACGACATCTCCTGGACGGCGGGCTGGGCCGAGGGCGCCGTGCAGACCGCCCTCAACGCGGTGTGGGGCGTGATGCACCAGTTCGGCGGCACCACGGACGCCACCAACCCCGGTCCGGGCGACGTCTACGACGAGATCGCGCCGGTGGAACTGCCGGAGGACTGACGGTCCTTCGAGGGTCCCCGGAACCTTCCGGGGGCCCTCACCCCAGAGGTGTCAGCAGACACCGGCCGACCATCCCGACCCCCGAGTCGAGCCGGTCGGTGAGCTCGCCCGCCACGTCCGGCAGCCCGCGCACCGCCCACAGCGTCCGGAACGACGCCCAGGCCGCGCCGCGTGCCGCGTCCAGGCTCCACGACCCCACCAGGTGGGTCAGCGGATCGGCGACGTCCAGCAGGTCCGGGCCGGGCATCAGCCCCTCGCGGATCCGCTCCTCCATGGTGGCCAGCAGCCCGCCGACCCGGTCGAAATCGGCCTGCAGCGCCTCCGGTTCGACCCCGCGGGCCCGGCACGTGTCGGTGAGCGCGAGCGCGAGGTCGTGCCCGATGTGGGCGTTGATCCCCGCCAGCGCGAACTGCAGGGGCTGCACCGCGGGATGGCCCCGCTGCTGGAACAGCGGCCGCCAGCACGCGGGCGGCCGCCGCCCCACCGCCGCCCGGTCGACGGCGGTCAGATACCGCCCGGCGAACCGTACGTCCAGCTCGGCCGCCGCGCTCCCCGCCCCGAACCCGCCGACCGCCACTTGCCGCGCGATCTCCTCCGTGACCGTCAGATAGACCCGGTTGAACACCGCCACCCCGTCGCGCGGCGGCAGCGCCTCGTCCAGCCTTCGCATCCGCGCCAGGACGTCCTCGATGCCCGTCGGTGCCGCGGGCAGCGCCCATGTCATCGTCATGCACACAGAGTGACATGCATATACGCAGAGTAGGGGATCGGGTGCGGCAGATGACCTGAACGGATGAACGGCCGCGGGTGATGCGGCCGGTGCGGCCGGTGCCGTGCGCGGAGGGCTCGCCGCGGCTGCCCGGTCCGTTTGGTGCTCGCGCGGCCATCGACTATGAATCCCCTTGGCCTCCGCGGTGCGCGGGGGCCCTGCGAATGGAGATTGATCATGGCGGGCTTCGGATGGAAGCTGCATGGCGATGGCAAGCATCTGAGGCCCGGGGAGGTGGTCAAGCCCGGCGAGCGGCTGTCGTGGGGACGTACGGCCGGGCTCGGCGCCCAGCATGTCGTCTCGATGATCGGCGCGTGTTTCGTCGCCCCGATCCTCATGGGGCTGGACCCGAACCTGGCGCTGATGGCATCAGGCGTGTCGACGGTGCTGTTCCTGCTGATGACGCGCGGGCGCGTGCCCAGCTACCTCGGCTCCTCGCTCTCCTTCGTCGGGGTCTCGGCGGTCATCGGGAGCCAGGGCGGTGACGCCGGCACCCTGACCGGTGCCATGCTCGTGGTGGGTGCCGCGCTCGCGGCCTGCGGCGTGGTCATCCAGGCTCTGGGGGCACGCGTGATCCACGCGGTGCTGCCACCGGTGGTCACCGGCGCCGTGGTCATGCTGATCGGCTTCAACCTGGCACCGGTCACCGCGAAGGTGTACTGGCCGCAGGACCAGTGGGCCGCCCTCGCCACGATGCTCTTCACGGGGCTCGCGCTGGTCGTGCTGCGAGGCTTCTGGTCCCGCATCGCGATCTTCCTCGGCCTCGTCTTCGGCTACGCGCTGTCCTGGGTCCTCGACCGCACCGCCGGAAAGATCCACTCGGCCGACGGCTCCGGCAAGGTGACGGACCACTGGCGCATCGACTTCTCCGGCGTCGCCCATGCCGACTGGATCGGCGCGCCGACCTTCCACGCGCCGAACTTCTCCCTCTCGGCGATCCTCGTCGCGCTCCCCGTACTCGTGGCCCTCATCGCCGAGAACGCCGGTCACGTCAAGGCCGTCGGCGAGATGACCGGTGACCCGCTCGACGACAAGATGGGCATCGCCATCATCGCGGACGGCAGCGCGACCATGCTCTCCACGGCGGTGGGCGGCCCCGCCACCACGACGTACGCCGAGAACATCGGGGTGATGGCGGCGACCCGCGTCTACTCCACGGCCGCCTACTGGGCCGCGGCCTGCTTCGCGCTCCTCTTCGGCCTCTGCCCGAAGTTCGGCGCGGTCGTCGCCGCCATTCCCGGGGGCGTCCTCGGAGGCATCACCGTCATCCTGTACGGCATGATCGGCCTGCTCGGCGCCCAGATCTGGGTCCGGAACAAGGTCGACTTCGCGCAGCCCCTCAACCTGGTCCCGGTCGCCGCGGGCGTCGTCATCGGCATCGGCGGCGTCTCCCTGAAGGTCAGCGACAACTTCGAACTGAGCGGCATCGCCCTCGGCACGCTGATCGTGCTCACCGGCTACCACGCCTTGCGTTGGCTGTCCCGGGCAGCGAGCCGCCGCGAGCCTTCGCTGCTGGACGGCGGCACGACGGGTTACGACGAGGCGGCGCGGAAGGGGGCGTCCTGATGGTGGCCAGTCCAGTCGTTCATTTCGGGCGAAAATTGAATATGGATGCCTGATCCTGCGGGATGTGGGCAGTGAAGATGACGTCACGGACTGGGATCCGCTATCAAATAATTGGCATCGAGAGGGTAGTTCGATCATCTTTGGCGTCCGCGCTGGCGTTGACGGACCAGTTGAATGCGATGTATGGAAAACCACCCCGCCTGCCGTGCTGCCCGCGAAGCTCTTCGAGGATGAACTCCCCTGCCTGTCCGGGTGGCTAGCCATCCATGACCCAAACGAGCACGTTCGAATGCAGTTTCAGGGGAGGCGTGGCTCTCTGCTCTGTTCGGTAATGGTGGATGATCCTCAATTTCCGTCCAAGGTACAGGTTGTCCTGGAGGCTTCCCCGGCTCTCTGATGGTCTGGCCGGGCCGCGAAATTTTAAGCGAATTCGCAGCTTGAAGTGATATTTGCGAGGTTCTGTCGGAGGTGTACGGCAGGACCTCGCAGCTTTTGTGTAGGGGAGCAACGGCCTCGGCGGGCTGCGCCTGCGGCGGGCCGCGCCTCTTGCGTCTGGCAGCGGCGGGTGTGGGCGAAAGCGCATGGAGATGGAGCGGGGGAATGATGCGCACGTCATCGAACGTGCGTGTTGTGCTCGTCTGTGCCCGTCGCCAGGTGGTCAAAGCCTTCTCCTTCAGCCCGGAAGTCAGTGATGGCCTCCTGAGGTGATGGACGCTCCGAATGTGGTGACCACATGCCGGGTGCTGAGCCCGTGCGGCGGAGGCCTCTGACCGCCCTGCCCCGGCCCCCGCCCCGTGCTGCAATCGGCCCAATCGGTGGCCCGTAAGACTGTATGACCGTGGGCTTCGGCAAGTTCGGGAGTGCTGCGCGGTATGCGTCCCCGTGTCCGAATTCCTGCAACCAGGAGACACTTATGCGCAAGCTCGTCGGCCGCACCGCGGCCGCCGCTGTCATCGCCGCGGCCGCCATCATCCCGATGTCCGGCGTGGCCTCGGCCACCCCGGCCAGCCCCGCCGTCCAGGCGTGGGACCACGACCACGACCGTGATGGCCACCACCACGGCGACCACCACCACGGCCGTGACCACCGTCATGGTGACGACGACGACTGCGACGGCCGCTGGGGCGGCGGTCACCACGACGGCTGGGGCGGCGGCTGGGGCAACCGCCACCACGACGACTGTGACGACGACTGCGGCGGCCACTGGGGCGGCGGCGGTTGGGGCGGTGGCTGGGGCAACCGTCACCACGACGACTGTGACGACGACTGGGGCGGCCACGGCGGCGGCTGGGGTGGCGGCTGGGGCGGCCACCACGGCGGCTGCGGCCACCACCACGGCGGCTGGGGCGGCGGCTGGGGCGGGCACGGCCTCGGCGGTCTGCTCGGCATCCTCTAACCGGCATCCCACCATCAGGTGATACGGGCCGTACGGAGGACCCCCGAGGGTCCGCCGTGCGGCCCATCCTGCCGTCCCCGAGTCTCACTCCCTCGCCGCCGCCGGAGCGCGCAGGATCCCTGCCCCCGCCACCAGCCCCACGGTCAGCGCCGTGACCACGCCGAAGGACACCACGAGCGAACTGGCGTCCGCGATCCGGCCGATGGCGGCCGGGGCCACGAGCCCGGAGGTGTAGGTGATCGTCGCGACGCCGGCGATGGCCTGGCTGGGCTCCGGGCCGCTGCGCCCGGCCGCCGCGAAGGCCAGCGGGACGACGACGGCGATGCCCGCGCCCAGGAGGGCGAAGCCCGCGATGGCCTGCGGCGGGCCGGTCGGGAGGACGACCAGCAGTCCGCCGGCGGCCGCCACCGCGCCGCCCGCCCGTACGGTCCGTACGGGCCCGAACCGCTCGATCGCCGGGTCGCCCCCGAACCGGGCCGCCGCCATGGCGCACGAGAACGCGGTGGTCGCGGCGGCCGCGACGCCGGGACCGGAGCCGAGGACGTCGCGGAGGTGGACGGCGGACCAGTCCAGGCTCGCGGCCTCGGCGAAGACCGCGCAGAAGCCGACCGCGCCGATGACGAGCGCCGCGCGCGGCGGCAGCGCGAATCGTGGCGGCGGGTGCTCCTCGGGCGCTGTGCGCAGGTCGAGGACCCAGTGGCAGGCGAGCCACCCGAGCACCGTGAGCACGGCGGCCGCGCCGCCCAGGTGCGGGCGGGCGTCGAGCCCGGTGTGGGCGGCGACCGTGCCCGCCGCCGAGCCCGCGAGCGTGCCCACGCTCCACATCCCGTGCAGCCCGGACATGACCGACCGGCCCAGGCGCTCCTCGGTCTCCACGCCGAGCGCGTTCATGGTGACGTCCGCCATGCCGGCGGTCGCGCCGTAGACGAACAGCACGCCGCACAGGGCGACGAGGCCGGGCGAGAGAGCGGGCAGCGCGACGGAGAGGCAGTACAGGGCGAGCAGCCCGCGCAGCGCGGCCCGGGAGCCGTAGCGGTGGCCGACCCGGCCCGCGAGGGGCATCGCGCACGCGGCGCCGATCGCCGGGAAGGCGAGCGCGATGCCGAGCTGCCCGGGGCCGATGCCCAGGTGGCCGCTGATCCAGGGGATGCGGGTCGCGAAGCCGCCGGTGACCGCGCCGTGCACGGCGAAGGCGGCGGCCAGGGCGGCCCGGGCGCGGCGCGGGCGACGGTCCGCGGGCGCGTCGCTGGTCGTCATGGGCGGCCATCCTCCCGGACGGGGTCCGGACGGGTCGACCCCGCCGCGGACCCCGTGTGCGCGCTCAGCAGGTGCCGAGGTCCTGCCACACCCCCCACTCGCCCGTGGTGCCGGGCTCGTCGCTTCGCGTCCACCACTTGGCCTTCCAGGAGTGGGACTTCCAGGAGACGGTGGCGCCGCCGTTGTAGACGCCCGCCTTGTCCCACGCCGGGGCCGTGCAGGAGCCGCCGGTGGGAGTGCCGGTCGGGGTGCCCGTCGGCGTCGAGGTCGGCGTCGAGGTCGGGGTCGGGGTCGGCGTCGTGCCGCCCGGGTCGACCACGGTCGTGCCGCGGGCCAGGTCGGCGCTGAGGGCGTACGTCTTCCCGCCGAAGCCGACGCTCCAGTTCGACGGTGTCGACGTCGGCAGGTAGTAGACGTAGTCGATGGCCGCCGAGGCGCCGGGCTGAAGCGGCTGTGAGGCCGGCAGCTTCACGGAGACGCGGTGGTAGTCGCCCTTGAGGCCGCCGATGTTGTTGCCGGCGGTGTGGTCGGAGCGGATGACCTTCAGGCCCCAGCCCGACTGGTCCTTGGCGTTGCCGGGTGCGGAATTGCCGTAGTCGAACTGGAATTCCGCGCCGCCGGGAATGGTGGTTCTCGACCTGTTGGTGATGCGGAGCTTCGGGTTGATGGGGTAATTGCTGTCGCCGAGTGGGAAATCGGTGAGGGCGACGTCCACGTCGAGTGCCTGTGCAGGCAGTTCGGTGGTCGCCCGCCGGGCACCGTAGGCGGGTGCCGACTTGAAGGCGTCGTACATCGCGGTGGTCAGGGTGGTGCCGGGCTCGTACTGGCCCTTGCCCGCGTTCCAGCCGTAGTCGCCCGCGAGCTCCCAGACCATGGTGCCGCCGAGTCCCTTGTCGACGACGTACTGCGCCTTGGCCTTCACCGACTGCTCGTCCTCGGTGGAGAGGAAGACCTTCTTCTCGGCGTTCCACAGCCAGGGCGCGGTGAGGGTGGAGTCGTAGTGGCGCGTGTAGGTGCCGGTCAGCTTGGTGTTCTCCGGGAAGCCGTACCGTCCGGCGTAGTCCCCGACGACGCCCTTCTCCAGGTTCTTCGCGTGCCACATCGGATTGGAGCCGGCCGGGGATTCCTTGCCGTTGCCGTCCTTGTCGTGCCAGAGGTTGTCGATGCCGACCGCGCCGTCACCGCACGTGGTCAGGCCGGAGCCGGCCGGACAGGAGGCCGCCTTCGCGGTGCCCCACAGGCCGTCGGTCCCGCCGCTGACGTTCTTCCAGCCGCGGCTGTAGTACGGCAGGCCGAGATTGATCCGCCCGGCCGGCAGGGCGCCGCGGAAGTAGTGGTACGCCCAGTCGCCGTTGAGGTAGCCGATGCCGCCGTACTGTGCCGTGGTGTAGACGCCCCACTTGGCGAGTTCGGCGTCCTTGCCGTCGTCGTACAGCGCGGCGTTGGGCCCGACGAACTCGTTCCAGGCGCCGTGCAGGTCGTAGGACATGACGTTGACGTAGTCCAGGTACTTCGTCGCCTGGTACGTCTCCATGCCGCGCAGCAGGTACGCCGACGAGGGCGCGGCGACGGAGAGGAGGTAATGCCTGCCGTCCCCGGCGCCGGCCCGGTCCAGCTTTTCGCGCAGGGTCTTCATCAGGGCCGCGTAGCCCTTGTTCAGACCGCCGCGCCGGGCGTTGGCCAGGGCCCAGTCCTCGGGGTGTCCGGCGTCCTTCATCGACGTGGGGTATTCGTAGTCGATGTCGACGCCGTTGAAGCCGTATTTCTTGACGAAGGCGACGGCCGATTCCGCGAACGTGTCGATGCCGGCCTGATTGACCGAACCGTCGGCGTTCGTCGCCGTCCGGTAGAAGCCGCCGGAGTCGACGCGCTTGCCGTTCTCGTCGATGTATCCGCCGGTCTCCGCCCAGCCGCCCACGGAGATGAGCGTCTTCACCTGCGGGTGCTGCTTCTTGTACTTGGTGAGCAGGTTGAAGTGGCCCTTGTAGGGGAGCGCGGGGTCCATCTCGGCGCCGGCGACGCCGGGCCAGGTCATTCCGGTGGCGGGGTTGTCCGGGCCGTCCGCGCCGACCGAGATCCTGTCGTCGGGGCCTACGTGCGCGAAGGCGTAATTGAGGTGGGTGACCTTCTCCCACGGGATGTCGGAGGCGAGGTAGGCGGGGGTGCCGTCCTTGCCGGTGCGCCAGCCCGTGAAGTAGCCGATGACGCGGCGCTGGTGGTCGGCGCCCATCTTCTCGCGGCCGGCGGAGTCGTAGACCGAGCAGTACGGGACGTCGACGCCCGGTGTGGAGTAGAGGCCGTCGGGGCGGCAGGCGAACTGGTCCTCGGCGTGCGAGACGGTCGCCGAGACGGTGGCGGAGAGCGTGCCGAAGAGCAGTCCCGCCAGCGCGGTCCCCGCGGCGGCGAGGACGGTCCCGCGCCGCGCGCGGGGTCTGTGGGTGGGCAACACGATGGGGTTCCTCCAGGTGGGGGGCTCGTCGAGCGGTTGGGGGGTGCGTGGTGCCGTGGCCCGGGTTCGCGCGTACCGCGGGCCGTACTCCTCGGAGGTGTGGCAGAGGTTAAGAGGACTAGACCAGTGCGTCAATAGTCCGGACCAAGTGAGGAGGCGGGCTCCGGAAACGCCCGCACGCCCGTCCACGGCAGGGGCGTACTCCGTCACATCGCCGTGGACACCGCGCCGCCCCTCGGCGTACGCTCGGAGGCGTCGGATCGGCAGAGTTCAAGGAACCCGCAGGTCAGACGCCATGTAGCATGAACTGAGAACTATTTACGCAGCGCACTCCGGGGTCGGTGAAAGTCCGAACCGGCGGTTACAGTCCGCGACCCGTCCGCAGCCAGCGGCCGGTTGACCAGGTGAAATTCCTGGACCGACGGTTAAAGTCCGGATGGGAGGCAGTGCGCGGCGGGCATGCGACGGCACACCGTCGCCGGTGGCCCGTCCCTTCGGGGGTGAGCCTTCTTTCCGGTCACCGGTGTTCCCTGTCGTGGCGTACCCGCTCTTCGTCGTCCCGTACGACAGCCCCGGAGTCCGTGCCCGAAGAGGCAGGAGGACCCGGTGGCCACCCGAGAGGGCACCCTCGAAGCAGAAGCGATGCGACGCGCCATCGCGCTCGCCGCCCGCGCCCTCGGCTCCACCAGCCCCAACCCCGTCGTCGGCTGCGTCGTCCTCGACGCCGGCGGCCGCGTGATCGGCGAGGGATGGCACCGGCGCGCCGGCGGCCCGCACGCCGAGGTCGAGGCCCTGAACGCCGCCGCGGACGTCGGCCACGACGCCCGCGGTGGCACCGCCGTCGTCACTCTCGAACCCTGCAACCACACCGGCCGCACGGGCCCCTGCGCACAGGCCCTGATCGCCGCCGGCATCCGCCGCGTCGTCTACGCCGTCGCCGACCCCACCCCCGCCGCAACCGGTGGCGCGGCCACCCTCGCCGCCGCCGGGGTGGACGTCGAGGGCGGGCTGCTCGCCGACGAGGCCGCCGCCGGCAACGCCGCCTGGCTCACCTCCGTCCTGCGCCGCCGCCCCTTCGTCCTGTGGAAGTACGCCGCCACCCTCGACGGGCGCAGCGCCGCCGCCGACGGCACCAGCCGCTGGATCACCTCCGCGGCCTCCCGCGCCGACGTCCACCGGCTGCGCGCCGAGGCCGACGCCGTCGTCGTCGGCTCCGGCACCCTGCGCGCCGACGACCCGCACCTGGCCGTCCGAGGCATCGACGACGTCACCCAGCCGCTGCGCGTCGTCGTCGACACCCACGCCACGATCAAGCCCGGCGCCCGCGTCCTGGACGACGCCGCACCGACGCTGATCGCCGTCGGACCGGACGCCGACACCCGCCACCTGCCCGGCACCGACATCGCGCGCCTGCCGTACGACGGGTCCGGTCTCGACGTGCACGCCCTGCTCACCGAGCTGCACGGGAGAGGGATCCGCTCCGTCCTGCTGGAGGGCGGACCCACCCTCGCCGGCTCCTTCGTCGCGGCCGGCGCCGTCGACCGGGTCGTCGGCTATCTCGCCCCCGCCCTCCTGGGCGCCGGGCCGACCGCCCTCGGCGACGCCGGCATCGGCACCATCGCGCGGGCCCTGCGCCTGGACGTGACCGACGTCGCCCGGCTCGGCCCCGACCTGCGCCTCACCGCCACTCCCACCGCTTCCTCCACCGCTCCTGAGGAGAACTGACAGTGTTCACCGGCATCGTCGAAGAACTGGGTGAGGTCGTCGCCGTCGACCACCTCGGCGACTCCTCCCTGTTCCGCCTCCGCGGCCCTCTCGTCACCGAAGGCGCCAAGCACGGCGACTCGATCGCCGTCAACGGCGTCTGCCTCACGGTCGTGGAGACCGCCGACGGCGAGTTCACCGCCGATGTGATGGCCGAGTCCCTCAAGCGCTCCAGCCTCGGCGCGCTCGTCCCGGGCTCCCGCGTCAACCTCGAACGCCCCATGGCGCTCGGCGGACGCCTCGGCGGCCACATCGTCCAGGGGCACGTCGACGGCACCGGCACCGTCGTCGAGCGGATCCCCGGCGAGCACTGGGAGATCGTGAA
Organism: Streptomyces sp. ISL-11; assembly: GCF_018614525.1. Lineage (GTDB taxonomy): Bacteria > Actinomycetota > Actinomycetes > Streptomycetales > Streptomycetaceae > Streptomyces. The sequence goes on along the minus strand of NZ_JAGGOL010000106.1, from coordinate 15,272 downwards.
GATCGCCCTGCCGGCCGGACTGCGCCGCTACGTCGTCGACAAGGGCTCCATCACCGTCGACGGCATCAGCCTCACCGTCGTCGAGGCGGGCCAGGACTTCTTCACCGTCAGCCTCATCCCCACCACGCTCGCCCTGACCACCCTGGGCATCAAGCGGCCCGGCGACCCGGTCAACCTGGAAGTGGACGTCCTCGCCAAGTACGTCGAGCGGCTGCTGGCCGACGGCGCGATCCGCCCCACCGCCGGGGAGACGGTCGCATGAGCGCGCTGACCTGGCTCAACAGCGAGGCGTTCGCCGCCTTCGGCCAGCACGTCATCTGGTCCGACATGATCGGCAACACCATCGGCCTGGCCGCCCTCGCCCTCGGCTGGCGCCGCTCCATCGCCACCTGGCCCGCCCAGTTCCTCTCCGGCCTGATCCTCGTCGCCGCCTACGCCTCCGCCCACCTCAGCGGCGGCGTGGGCAAGCAGCTCCTGGTCATCGGCGTCTCGATGTGGGGCTGGCGGCAGTGGCAGCGCGGCAGGCGAAGCGCCCAGGACGGCTCCATAGCCGTCCGCTTCGCCACCTGGCGCGAGCGCGTCGTCCTCCTGGCCGGCACGGCGGTCGGCACCCTCGCGGTCGGCGCCCTGTTCACGGCCGTGCCGCAGCTGTCCTGGAACCCCTGGCCGGACGCCTACATCTTCGTCGGCACGCTCGCCGCGATGGTCGCCCAGGCCCGCGGCCTCATCGAGTTCTGGTTCGCCTGGCTGCTCGTCGACGTCGTCGGCGTGCCCCTCGCCTTCACCAGCGGCCTCGCCTTCTCCGGCCTCGTCTACGTCATCTACCTCGCCCTCGTCCTGTGGGGCCTGCGCGACTGGTGGCTGCGCTCCCGCTCGGTGGCGAGCGCACAGCAGCCCGCACTGGAAGGAATCGCGGCATGACTGCCCTGCCCAGCTGGTACGAGACCGAGGACCTGACCCTCGACCCGGTCGAGCGCGCCATCGCCGACATCGCGGCCGGCCGCCCCGTCGTCGTCGTGGACGACGAGAACCGGGAGAACGAGGGCGACCTCGTCGTGGCCGCCGAGAAGATCTCCACCGAGGTGGTGGCCTTCATGATGAGCGAGTGCCGCGGCCTGATCTGCGTGCCCCTGGAGGAGCCGGACATCGCCCGGCTCGACCTGCCGCAGATGGTCGAGCACAACACCGAGTCGATGCGCACCGCGTTCACCGTGTCCGTCGACGCCACCCGCGAGCACGGCACCGACACCGGCATCTCCGCCGCCGACCGCGCCACCACCATCCGGCTGCTCGCCGACCCCACCACCGCCCCCGGCGACTTCGTCCGCCCCGGCCACGTCTTCCCGCTGCGCGCCAAGCCCGGCGGCGTGCTCGTGCGCAACGGCCACACCGAGGCCGGCGTCGACCTCGCCCGCCTCGCCGGCCTGCGGCCCGCCGCCGCGATCGTGGAGATCGCGGGCGAGGACGGGGCGATGCTGCGGCTGCCCGAGCTGGTCCCCTTCGCCCGCAAGCACGGGCTCGCGATCATCTCCATCGAGGACCTGATCGCCTACCGCCGCTCGGCCGAGCCGACCGTCCGCCGCGAGGCCGAGACCCGGCTGCCCACCGCCTTCGGCGAGTTCCGCGCCTACGGCTACCGCTCGACCGTCGACGGCGTCGAGCACATCGCCCTGGTCTCCGGCGACCTCGGCGACGGCGAGGACGTCCTGGTGCGCGTCCACTCCGAGTGCCTGACCGGCGACGTCTTCGCCTCGCTGCGCTGCGACTGCGGCCCCCAGCTGCAGGCGTCGCTGGAGCGGGTCACGGGGGAGGGTCGCGGTGTCGTCCTCTACCTCCGGGGCCACGAGGGCCGCGGCATCGGCCTGCTGCCCAAGCTGCGCGCCTACGAGCTCCAGGAGGACGGTCGCGACACCCTCGACGCCAACCTCGAACTCGGCCTGCCCGCCGACGGCCGCGACTACGCCGCCGGCGCGCAGATCCTCGCCGACCTCGGCGTGCGCTCGCTGCGGCTGATGACCAACAACCCCGACAAGACGGCCGCCCTCACCCGGTACGGCCTGAAGGTCACCGGCCGCGAGCCCATGCCCGTACAGGCCGGCGAGCACAACCTCCGTTACCTGCGCACCAAGCGGGACCGGATGGGCCACGACCTGCCGTGGCTCGACGCCGACCCGGCGTCGGCCTGCGGCAATCAGTAAGCACTCGAAACCGAAGACACCTGACACCACCCGAGGAGAAACGTGAGCGGCAAGGGCGCCCCCGAGCTGAGTGTGCGGAACTGTCATGACCTGCGTGTGGCCGTGATCGCCGCGCAGTGGCACGAGAAGGTGATGGACGGCCTCGTCGACGGCGCCCTGCGCGCCCTGCACGACATCGGCATCGACGAGCCGACCGTGCTGCGCGTGCCGGGCAGCTGGGAGCTGCCCGTCGTGGCCAAGGTGCTCGCCGGGCGGGGCTACGACGCGATCGTCGCCCTCGGCGTCGTCATCCGCGGCGGCACACCCCACTTCGACTATGTGTGCCAGGGCGTGACCCAGGGACTCACCCAGGTGTCCGTCGACACCGGCGTGCCCGTGGGCTTCGGCGTCCTTACGTGTGACAACGACGAGCAGGCCCTGGACCGCGCCGGCCTGGAGGGTTCGAGCGAGGACAAGGGCCACGAGGCGGTCACCGCCGCCGTCGCCACGGCCATGATCCTCCGCTCCGTGTCCGAGCCCTGGCACTGACAGCCGGAGCGGACCCCGTAGGGTAGGACCACCATGTCCAAGAAGACGTTCGAGGAGCTGTTCACCGAGCTCCAGCAGAAGGCCACCGGCGACCCCGCCACCTCCCGCACCGCCGAGCTGGTGGGCAAGGGCGTCCATGCCATCGGCAAGAAGGTGGTCGAAGAGGCCGCCGAGGTGTGGATGGCCGCCGAGTACGAGGGCGCCGACGCCACGGCCGAGGAGATCTCCCAGCTCCTCTACCACGTTCAGGTGATGATGGTCGCCCGGGGGATCTCCCTCGACGACGTCTACTCCCACCTGTAACCAGCAGTAGCAATTTCCGGCACATACGACACTCACGCACAAAGGAAACCGACCTCATGCTGCGCATCGCCGTTCCCAACAAGGGTTCTCTCTCCGAGCCTGCGTCGGCGATGCTCCATGAGGCCGGCTACCGCCAGCGCAAGGACCGCAGGGAACTGGTCCTGGTCGACTCCGCCAACGACGTCGAGTTCTTCTTCCTGCGCCCCCGTGACATCGCCGTCTACGTGGGCTCCGGCCGGCTCGACATCGGCATCACCGGCCGCGACCTGCTGCTCGACTCCGGCTCCCGGGCCGAGGAGATCATGCAGCTCGGCTTCGCCGGGTCGACCTTCCGCTACGCCACCCGGCCGGGCACCGCCAAGGACGTCAGCGAGTTCGGCGGCATGACCATCGCCACCTCGTTCTCCGGCCTGGTCACCAAGCACCTCGCGGACAACGGCGTCGACGCCGCCGTCGTGCACCTCGACGGGGCCGTCGAGACCGCCATCCAGCTCGGCGTCGCCGAGATCATCGCGGATGTCGTCGAGACCGGCACCACCCTGCGCAACGCCGGCCTGGAGATCATCGGCGAGCCGATCCTGGAGTCCGAGGCCGTCGTCATCCGCCGCTCCGGCGCGCCCCTCGACGACCCCAAGGTCCAGCAGTTCCTCCGCCGGATGCAGGGCGTCCTCGTCGCCCGCCGCTACGTGATGATGGACTACGACATCCGGGTCGAGCACGTCGAGCGCGCCGTCGCCCTCACCCCCGGCCTGGAGTCGCCCACCGTCTCCCCGCTGCACCACGAGGGCTGGGTCGCCGTCCGCTCGATGGTCCCCTCCAAGGACGCCCAGCGGATCATGGACGAGCTCTACGAGATGGGCGCCCGCGCCATCCTCACCACGGGCATCCACGCCTGCCGCCTCTGACGGACCGAAAGAACGTACGACGTGACCTCCGTGCCCCCGGCCGCCCCGCCCCAGCTGCCGGTCACCTTCCGGCCGACCCGCACCCGCATCGTGCTGCTCACCCTCGGCGCCGCCCTGTTCGCGGTGCTGACGGTGGTGTCCCTGACGCTGGGGACGCTGACGGCGGGGGACCGGGCCACGTTCATCGGCACGGGGCTGCTGTTCTTCGCCGCCCTCGCCACGCTCGGCCGTCCCAAGGTCGTCGCCACCGAGGACGGCGTGACCGTCGTGAACCTGGCGACGAGCCGGCGGCTGGAGTGGGCGGAGATCGTCCGGGTCAACCTGCGCGCCGGCGACGCCTGGGTCCACCTCGACCTGTCCGACGGCACCAGCCTGCCCGCCATGGGCATCCAGCCCGGTGTCGCCAAGCAGCAGGCCGTCGCCGACGCCCGCGCGCTGCGCGCCCTCGTCGAGGCACGCGGCACGGGACGTTTCGCGACCTGAGGGCGCCCGGCCCCTCCCGGACGCACCTCCTTGATTACTCTGGTGCCACGGGCACACGCCGTGCCCCGCCCCGCACCGACGTGCCCGCGGACCCCGCGAGGCGCCGCGGGGCACCTGCGAACCGAGGAGTGACTCCCTCCGGCAATGGACGGATCGTCCTGTAGTACCCGCGCCGCCGCCCCTCGCGAGGCGGCGGCATGAGTGTCACCGTGTCGTTGCTGCTGCTCGCGGCAGCCCTGCTCCTGATCCTCGCCAACGGTTTCTTCGTCGCCGCCGAGTTCGGCCTGGTGACCGTCGAGAGGCCGGAGGCCGAACGGGCCGCGGCCGACGGCGACCGCCGGGCCCGCACCGTCGTCGCCTCCCTGCGGGAGCTCTCCTTCCAGCTCTCGGGCACCCAACTGGGCATCACCATCACCTCCCTGGTGGTCGGCATGCTCGCCGAGCCCGCCCTGGGCCATCTGCTCACCGGGCCGCTGGCCGCCACCGGGCTGCCCGCGGGCGCCGCGCCCGGCGCCGCCGTCGTGACCGGCATGCTGGTCGCCTCCGCCGTCCAGATGGTGATCGGGGAACTCGTCCCCAAGAACTGGGCGGTCTCCCGGCCCCTTCAGGTCGCGCGGTTCGTCGCCGGCCCGCAGCACGCCTTCGCGCACTTCTTCCGGCCCGTGATCACCCTGCTGAACACCGTCGCCAACCGGCTCGTACGGGCCCTGGGCGTCGAACCCGCCGAGGAGCTGGCCTCCGCCCGCACCCCCGGCGAACTCGTCTCCCTCGCCCGTCACTCCGCCCGCGCCGGCGCCCTGGAGCAGGACACGGCCGACCTGTTCGTCCGCACCCTCTCGCTCGGCGGGCTCACCGCCCAGCACGTGATGACGCCCCGGGTGAAGGTCAGCGCCCTCCAGACGTCCGCGACCGCCGAGGACGTCCTGAACCTCACCCGTGCCACCGGTCTCTCCCGCTTTCCCGTCTATCACGAGCGGCTGGACGAGATCGTCGGCATGGTCCACCTCAAGGACGCCCTGGCCGTCCCCGGCCCCGACCGGCTGCGCACGACCGTCGGACGGATCGCCGTGGCCCCCATGCTCGTTCCCGAGACGCTGCCCGTGCAGCCGCTGCTGGAGCAGCTGCGCAGCGAGCAGCCCATAGCCGTCGTCGTCGACGAGTACGGCGGCACGGCCGGCGTGGTGACCCTGGAGGACATCGTCGAGGAACTCGTCGGCGAGGTCCGCGACGAGCACGACGGCGAGGACGCCGACCGGCCCGAACTGGCCCCCGTCGCCTGCGAGGACGGCCGGTCCGCGTGGGAGGCCGACGGCGGCTGCCGCGTCGACGCGCTGGGCCGCATAGGTCTGCGGGCGCCGGACGGCCCGTACGAGACCGTGGCCGGCCTGGTCGCCGACCTGCTCGGCCGCATCCCCGTGCCCGGCGACAGCGCCGAGCTGCCCGGCTGGCGGCTGACGGTGCGCCGGGTGGGCCACCACCGCGCCGAACGGGTGCGGTTCGCCCGTACGGGCGCGGGCAAGGGGGAGCAGCGATGAGCGTGCTGCAACTCCTCTTCGCCCTGCTGCTGGTGCTCGCCAACGGCTTCTTCGTCGGCGCCGAGTTCGCACTGGTGTCCGTGCGCCGCAGTCAGATCGAACCGAAGGCCGCGGAGGGCTCGGCCCGGGCCCGCACCGTCCTGACCGGGCTGGAGAATCTGCCGCAGATGATGGCGGCGGCCCAGTTCGGCATCACCGTCTGCTCCCTGACGCTCGGTGCGGTCGCCGAGCCGACGGTGGCCCGGCTGCTGGAGCCGCTCTTCCACCTGGCGGGCCTGCCCGAGGGGCTGATCCACCCGCTGGGCTATGTGATCGCCCTGGCCCTCGTGGTCTTCCTGCACCTGGTCATCGGCGAGATGGTGCCCAAGAACCTGGCCATGTCGGCGCCCGACCGGGCGGCGCTGTGGCTGGGACCGGGGCTCGTCGGCTTCGCCCGGCTGTGCCGGCCGGTCACCGCGCTGCTGGGCGCCTGCGCGCACGGCGTGCTGCGGCTGTTCCGGGTCGACCCCAAGGACGAGATCGAGGCGGTCTTCACCAGCGAGCAGCTCAACCGTCTGGTGGCGGACTCCCGGCAGGCGGGCCTGCTCGAACGCGCGGAACAGGAGCGTCTGGAGGACGCGCTGGGACTGGGCAGCCGCCCGGTCACGGACGTCCTGCTCGATCCGGACACGCTGGTGACCGTCGACCCCTCCGTCACCCCGCGGCAGATCGAGGAGCTGACGGTGCGCACCGGCTACTCCCGCTTCCCGGTGACCGGGCCCGGCGGCGTTGTCATGGGCTACCTGCACGTGAAGGACGTGCTGGACCTGGAGGACCGGGAACGGGCCGTGCCGCAGCACGTGTGGCGGCGGGTCGAGACCCTGCGGGCGGAGCTGCCGCTGGACGACGCGCTGACGGTGATGCGGCGGGCCGCCGCGCACCTGGCGGCGGTGGCGGACGGGTCCGGGCGGGTGCTCGGGCTGGTCGCCCTGGAGGACGTCCTGGAGAAGCTGGTGGGCGAGGTGCGGGATCCCGCGCACCGGGTGCCCGTGCGGGTGGCTGATCCACGGGCACCCCGGGAGGAGGCGATGGCGGGGTAGGCCGGGGCTTTCCCGGGCGGGCGGATCGCCGTGGTCCGGACGGCGGGTCGTAGTGCCTCACCCAGCACATCGCGTCAGAGCGGTATAAATTGGGTGAAATCTACGAGAGTCACGGGAAGGGAGACGCCATGTCCTCGAAGCGACGCCGCAAGAAGAAGGCCCGCCGCCGCAAGGCGGCCAACCACGGCCGGCGGCCCCAGTGCTGATCCCGCCCGCGGCCCGACGGCCGCCGGCGGGCCGGCGCACGTCCTAGCGGAACGTCGGGCTCCGGAGGGTCGGCGGACCGTCAGCCGACGTGGCGGACACGGAACGGCATACCGGCGGCCCGCAGCCGCCCGATCAGCGCGTCACCCATGGCCGTGGCCGTCGTGACCTGTCCCGAGGTCACCGGCAGGTCGTCCAGGGCGAGACACAGCGATGCCTCGGCCAGCATCTTCGCCGTCTCCCCGTACCCCGGATCGCCGCCCGAGACCTCGGTGAACACCCGCCGGCCGCCCCCTTCGCCCACGCCACGCACCTGGAACCGGGCGCGTGCCCGCCGCTCCGGACCCGGCCCCCTCCCCGGTTCGTAGCGGTGCATCAGCCAGGACCGGACGGGGGACACCTGCGCGGCGGCCAGCAGCGCGGCCGCGCCGACCGGCCCGGCCAGGGCCATGGGCAGCGACTTCACGGACGCGTAGTGGCGGTAGCGGAAATCGGGGCCGTACCGCTCCAGCGCGGTGGCCGAACGGCGTACGACCTGAGGGTCGAGCGTGGGCAGGGGGAGCGCCCACGCCCCCGTCTCCTTGCTGAACCGCGGCGCTCCCAGCGGGGCCCGGACCCGGCGCCGGGCCGGCCGCGGCTCGTACCGGCTCCGCTCCCGGGCCGCGGCCTTCGCCTGAGGCTGTCGCGCAGCGATCGTCAAGGCCGAGGCCAGTGTGCCGCCGGAGATCATCCCCGAGGCGCGCACGAAGCCGTCGACCGTCAGGGGCACGCCCTCCGGGAGCTGCTGGACGGTGAAGTACGCGAGGAGGTCGTGCGGCACCGAGTCGAAGCCGCAGGCGTGCACGATCCGCGCGCCGGTCTCGCGTGCCCGCGCGTCATGGCGCACGTACATGAGGTCCACGAACTCCGGCTCGCCGGTGAGGTCCGTGTAATCGGTGCCCGCTTCCGCGCACGCGGCCACCAGCTCCGCGCCGTACCGGATGTACGGGCCGACGGTCGAGGCGACGACGTGCGTGGACTCGGCCAGGGCGCGCATCGCGGCCCGGTCGCCCGCGTCCGCGGTCACCAGGGCCGGCTCGGCGGCGCGCACGGGGTCGAGCGCCGCCAGCCGGTCCCGCAACAGCTCCAGCTTCTCCCGGCTGCGCCCGGCGAGCGCCCACCGGCATCCTCGCGGCGCGTGCGCCAGCAGGTACTCGGCCGTGAGTTCCCCGACGAACCCCGTCGCCCCGAAGAGCACGACGTCGTAGGGCCGTTCCGGGCCGGCCTGCCTGTTCATGGAACTCTTCGTGGAGCCGTTCACCGAGCCTCCGGCTGCTGGGGTCGAGGTCACTGGACATCCTCTCTCGTGTGCGTCCGCCTTCGGGACGATACTTCCGGCCGCGCCGCCCGCCGTACGCCGGGCGCTCCCGAACGCGCGGCGCCGGCGACACGTACCCGGCAAAGCCGTATGCCCATGCATGAACCGGTGGTGGGGAACGGTTCCGGTGGGTGCGGAACGGGTGCCGACCCATGCTGGTCGCGGACAGCGCGGTCCTGGGGCGAACCGTTCGCCCTCTCAAGACCACGCGCAGAAACGGCAGGAAGACCATGCCCGTGCCCCCGCTCGCCCGGAGGTCCGCGATTCTCGTCGCCGGCGCCGCACTCATCGCTCTGGTCCCCGGCGTGGGCCACACCGCTTCCCCCTCTCCGGCGCCGATCAAGAACGAGGGGGCAGGGTGGTATCTCGACAGCGGCGGTGACGCCTCCGCCGCCAAGGCCCCCACCTACACCGCCAAGTACACGGGAGAGCCCGCCTCGGCACCCGGCAACCTGAAGTGGTCCTACGACCCCGCCTCCAAACTCATCAAGAACGAGGCGAAGGGCTGGTACCTCGGCAGCGGCGGCGACTCCTCCTCCGACAAGGCACCCGCGTACACCACCCAGTACACCGGGGACCCGGCAGCCGCTCCTCCGCAGTTGAAGTGGTCCTACGACGCCGCCACCAAGCTCATCAAGAACGAAGGGAACGGCTGGTACCTCGGCAGCGGTGGCGACGACTACGGCAAGGCACCCGCCTACACCTCCAAGTACACCGGAAGCCCCGCGTCGGCACCGGCCCAGCTGAAGTGGGCGATATCGTCCTAGGTTCCCGGGCGGGGGGCGCCCCGGCGACAGGGCTGCCGCGTCACCGAAGGGCCCTCCCGCCCGGCCTCACGCCGGGTCCTGCGGGTCCCGGGAGCCGCCCCGGCGGGGGGAGCCCCAGCCGGGGCCCGAGAGGACTTCCCCGTACGCCTGCATCAGATCCGGCAGCCGCAGCGTCGCGAGGTCGTCGCGGGACGGGATCGCCGGACAGCCCGACAGGCGCAGGTCCCGGTACGCGCAGCTCTTCTCGTACAGCGTGCGCAGGAAACGGCCGTTGCCCAGCTCGTCGATCCAGCCCTGTTCGACCACGTGCGCGCTGACGCTGCGCAGCTCCTCCAGCGCCTCCTCGTCCCAGCGGTCGCCGTTCTCGGCGGCCAGCACCTCGCCGATGCTGGTGAGTTCGCGGGGGCGGTAGCTGGGGAAGTCGACGCGGGTGGTGAAGCGGGAGCCCAGACCGGGGTTGGTGGCGAGGAGGCGGTCCATGCCCTCGGGGTAGCCGGCGAGGATCACCACCAGGCGGTCGCGGTTGTCCTCGGCGCGTTTGAGCAGCACCTGCAGGGCCTCGTCGCCGTAGGCGTCGCCCTTGGTGTAGCCGGAGTTGGACAGGCTGTACGCCTCGTCGACGAAGAGCACCCCGCCGAGCGCGGAGTCGATCAGCTCATTGGCCTTGACGGCCGTCTGGCCGAGGAACTCCCCGACCAGGTCGGCGCGCTGGGCCTCGACCAGATGGTCGCCGCCGAGGAGCCCGAGGGCGTAGAAGACCCGGCCGAGGATCCGGGCGACCGTGGTCTTGCCGGTACCGGAGGGGCCGGAGAAGACGAAGTGGCGCTTGGGAGGCTGGACGGGCAGGCCCTGGCCGGCCCGCAGGCGGGCCATGTGCAGCTGCGCCGACAGCGCCCGCACCTGCCGCTTGACCGGGTCCAGCCCGACCATCCGCTCCAGCTCGGAGAGGGCCTTGGCCAGCAGGACGGGGTCGGAGGGGCCGGGCGCCGGCTGGGCCGCGGGCTGCGCGGGGACGCGGACCTTCCGGCGGACGTCGTCGGTGTCGGCGTCGGCCTGGGGCGGGCCGGAGGGCTCCGGGTCCGTACCGGTCAGCAGGTCGCGGCCGTCGAGCGGGTCCGGGGCGGCCGGGCCGGTCTCGCCCGCCGGGTCGGTGGCGGGTGCCGGATCCGGCCCGCCCAGCGGCACCGGCGTCAGGTCCAGGTGGTCGTCGAGGCCGTCCCCGTCCGCGATGGCGGTGAGCCGGGCCGAGGTGTCCATGAAGGACGGGTCCACGCGGTGCACGGCGCGGTAGAGGGGCAGGGCGGCGGCGCTGCGCCCGGTGCCCTCATGGGCGCGCGCCAGCCAGTAGCGCAGCTCCTTGCGCTGCGGCTGCTCGCTGCGGCAGCGCATCAGGGCGGCCGACAGCAGCGGCTCGGCCTGGCCGTACATCTCCAGCCGCACCCGGGCCATGCCGCCGAACAGCCCGGCCTCGATGCCCAGCAGCGGGTCGTCCAGGAGCGGCTCGGTGTGCCGGACGAGCTGCTCCCAGTCCTTGACCAGATAGGCGCGGCAGGCGTGCAGGAAGCGCGCCTGGGGGTCGGTCTCCACGGGCGGGCAGCCGGCCAGCGCCCGGTCCAGGTCGGGTACGTGACGGCCGTCGAGCCAGTGTGAGGCGTGCGCGAGCAGCAGGTCGCGGCCGCTCTCCAGGACGGGCTGCACCCACCAGCCCAGCCAGTACCAGGAGTTCAGGGTGCGCCGGTGGCGGGTCCGCTGCTCGCCGAAGCGGTCCCGGTGGCGGTACATGCGCAGCAGTGCGGTGGTGGTGTCGGCGCGCAGCGCGTGCAGGCCGAGCCAGGCGTCCGCCATCCCCGGGTCGACGCGGACCGCCGTCCGGAACTCCTCCTCGGCCTGCGCGTAGGCGCCCATGGTGTAGGCGTCCACGGCCCGCAGCCAGGCGAGATCGGCCGGGGCGGGCGGGCCCTGCATGCCGAGATCCATCACGTCCCCCACAAACCGTGCCCCCGTAGCGTGCTGCCGGGCGTGTGCCTGGCTGCGCCTGTTCCGAAACGCTGTGCTGTGGACGGGAGTTGACCAGTGTGCCAGTGCACCCGCCGATAGGTGCACCGCCTCGCATCGTACCTGCGCGGTTGGCGTCGGCCGAAGGGTGCCGCAAGCGCTGTTCGCGGCGGAAAGGCGATCCCCGGGGGCCGGAGGGGCGATCCGGAAGATGGTCACCCAGTGTGAGGGTCGCCATGGAGCAAAGGGCCCAAAGGGGAGATTCGCGGGTGGTACGAAGCCCCCGATCACGGGGGAACAACCGGGGGCTTCGCGTCCGCAGGCGGCTTCAACCGGCCGCACAATGAGAACGTAAGTCCTGTACGCCCCCTCGGTCAAGCCGAGTTGGCGCAGTCGGCGGGATCGGATGGCGACGGACAGCACACGGGCGGTGATCGATCACCGAGCGTGAGGGCGGCGGTGGTTCAAAGGATCTCCGAGGGCCCCGGGAGCACCTCGTAGCCCTCTTCGCCCTGAAGAATCAGCAGTTCGGCGTACGGGCGCGACGGGTCGGCCGCGAAATGTTCGCGCTCCGCCCGCTTCCAGCCGTCCCAGAATTCGGCCAGCCCTGGGCCGTCGCGGAGTTGACCCCTTTCCCAGGAGTGTTCATACGGCAACTCCATCCACATCAGGCACGCCAGATGAGGTCGCAGCGCCCGGCGCCCCGCGCCGACCCCCTCCACCAGCACCACCGGCGCCGGGGCCAGTTCCCGCTCCTCCGCGAACCGCCGCGCCACCCAGTCGTACGCGAGGTAGCGCGCGCTCTCACCGCGCGCGAGAGGGGCCAGGACGGCTTCGGCCAGCCGCCCGGTCCAGCCGAACAGCTCCTCGTGCGTCGCGAGGTCGTCCAGGCGCAGTACGGGCGCTCCCCCCAGCTCCGCCGCCAGCCGGCCGCCGAACGTCGTCTTCCCCGAACCCGCGTGCCCGTCCACGGCCACGAGCCGCACCGGCCCGAGGGAGGGCGGCAGCGCCCGCAGCCGCCGGGCGAGGGCCGGCAGCGGGTCGGGCGGGGGAGGCGGGGAAGAGGGGAGGGGACCGTTCACCGGTCCACCCTATGGCGGCTCCCGGGGCGGACGGGTATTGGGGACGGGTCGGACGGGGAATCACTGGCTCGCACACCCGTCCACGACTGGGGGACCGTCATGTCCAGCAGACCCACGCCCCGCCGCACCGTGCTCGCCGCCGCCCTCGGGGTCGCGGCGGCCACCTCGTTCACCGCCGGCCCCGCCTCCGCCTCCGGACCCGCCCGGCACGCCTCCGCCATCGACAACCGGGCCTGGACCACCGCCCCCGACTGGCGCCGGGGCGCCTCCCACGGCACGGACGTCCGGACCGGCCGGCGCCCCGGTCTGGTCATCGACCGCCCCGTCGGCACCCTCGACTACACCGACCCGCACACCCGCACCACGACCACCTGGGAGTACGCCACCTGGACCGCCCCCGTCCACCGGCCGGCCGCCGCCGCGAGCGAGGTCATCGCCTCCTGGAACGCCCACGCCCCCGCCGGCACCTGGATCCAGACCGAGCTGCGCGCCACGTACTCCGACCGGGGGCGGACCCCCTGGTACGTGCTCGGCCGCTGGACCGCCGGCGACGCGGACGGCGACATCCGGCGCACCTCCGTCGACGGGCAGGGCGACGGCAGGAGCAGCGTCTCCACCGACACCGTCGTCGTCGACAACCCGGCGACCGGGCTCCGCCTCGCCTCGTACGAGCTGCGCCTGACGCTCTTCCGCAGACCGGGCAGCGGCCTGACGCCCACCGTGTGGCGGCTCGGCGTCATGGGCTCGGACATCCCCGACCGGTTCACCGTGCCCGCCTCGGAGCCGGGGGAGGCCGCCGGGCGCGAGCTGATGGTGCCGCGCTACTCCCAGGAGATCCACAAGGGGCAGTACCCGGAGTACGACAACGGCGGCGAGGCGTGGTGCAGCCCGACGTCCTCGGAGATGGTCATCGAGTACTGGGGCCGGAAGCCCTGCGCCGAGGACCTCGCCTGGGTGAACCCCGACTACGCCGACCCGCAGGTCTGCCACGCGGCCCGCGCCACCTACGACCACCAGTACAAGGGCTGTGGCAACTGGCCCTTCAACGCCGCCTACGCCGCCACCTACCGCGATCTCCAGGCCGTCGTCACCCGGCTGGGCTCGCTCTCCGACGCGGAACGGCTGATCCGCGCGCGCATCCCCGTCATCACCTCCCAGTCCTTCCTCGCCTCCGAGCTCGACGGCGCGGGCTACGGCACGGCCGGGCACCTGATGTGCCTGGCCGGCTTCACCCGCGACGGCGACGTCGTGGCCAACGACCCGGCGAGCCCGTCGGACCCGGAGGTCCGACGCGTCTACCGGCGGCGGCAGTTCGAGAACATCTGGCTCCGCACCAAGCGCTACAACGCCCAGGGGCAGGTCAGGAGCGGTACGGGAGGCGTCTGCTACCTCTACTTCCCGCTCGACCCGGCGCCGGAGCAGCAGCGGGCCCTGCGCGCGGTCGGGCTCCGCTGACGCCGGGCTCAGCCCTGTGCCGGGACGGTGGTGTTCTTCTCGCCCTTGTCGTCCACGGCGAACCACAGGTCCTGCTTGCCCTGGCCGTTGACGTCCCCGGCCTTGGTGTCGCCGGTGAACCAGTACACCGGCCAGCAGTCGATCGCGAGCTGGCGGGTGCCGTCGGGGCGGGTCACCGTGGTGACCAGCTTCTCGGGCACGTCCCGGATCGCGGCCTTGTCCACGGGCTTGGCGGGCTTCCAGGTGTCCAGGCAGCTTCCGGTGCAGGCGAACTTCATGGGCCAGGCGCTGTCCTTGTTGAAGCGGTACAGCGTCCGGCCCTGCCCGTCCACGAGGATCTTTCCCAGCTTGGGGTTGTCGGACACGGTCACCCCGGCGGGCGCGGGCTGCTCCTTGGCCGGCTGCTCCTTGCTCCCGCCGGCATCCGCGCCCGCCTTCTTGCCGTCGGGGGCGAGCGCGTTCCAGGTGCCGCCGACACCCTGGCCCTTGGTCTCGCCGGGCGCGGTGTCCTTGGCGTAGCGGTAGACGGGCCAGCCGGCCAGGGTCAGCTGCCGGGTGCCGTCGGCGCGCATGACCTCGCCGAGCGCGGAGGACTCGATCCCGGCGGTGGCCGTGGAGGAGCCGGCGGGGACGGGCGGCCAGGCCTTGGCGCAGTCGCCGTCGCAGCGGGACGTGGGCGGTTTCGCGGAGTCCTTGTCGAAGCGGTAGAGGGTGAAGCCCTTCTCGTCGGTGACGACCTTGCCCAGGCCCGAGGCGTCCCGGACGGCCAGCTTGCCGCCCGCCTCGCCCTTGGCCGCCGCCTTCCCGCCGGCCGGTTCGGCGCCGTAGTCGTCGGAGCCGTACCCGTAGCCCTTGCCGGCCTGGGAGCTGTTCGCGGCGGGCCGGGCGTCGTCGCCCGTGCCGCCCTTCGCGGACGTACCGCCGCCGCACGCCGCCGTCAGGGCCATGACCGTGAGTGCCGCTCCCGCGAGGGATGCCTGTCGCCGCTTGTCCATGTTCGCTCCTCGGGTGGTGCACGGCGGTGGTTCCGCCGTCGCGTGGGGATACGGGAGGGGTTCCGCGAGCACTCAGCGGAACCGGGAAGTTGTCACAGGTCGCTAAGAAACGTTCAGTTGATGGCTTCGACGCGCAGGGCCAGGGCGGGGCAGCGCCGCACCGCGCGCAGCGCCCGCTGCCGCATCCGGGCGGGCACCGCGATGGCCGCCCGCTCCGGATAGCCGTCGGGGCCCAGCCGCAGCAGGCCGGGCAGCAGGTCCGCGCACAGCCCATGCCCCCGGCACAGCGTCCAGTCCACCAGGAGCCGCTCCTCCGGCACGGGCCGCGGGGCGGGGGTGCGCGGGGCGTCGCGGAGCCCGTCGGGCAGCGGCAGGGCGCCGAGGAC
>NZ_JAGGOL010000105.1 GCF_018614525.1 Streptomyces sp. ISL-11 | reverse complement strand
GCACGGGGGCACGATCCGGGCCGGCGCGTCGCGCTGGCCGCCGCGGGGGCGCTGCGCGGGACGGGCACGCCCGCACGCGTGGTGGCCGTACTGCGGCAGCGCAGGGCGATCGCCGACCAGTCCGGCCTCGGCGCGCGGGAGCGGAGGGCGAATGTCGCGGGGGCACTGGGGGTAGCCGGGAGAGCAGAACGCCGCGAGCGGTTGCTGACCATGGAAGGCCCGGTGGTGCTGGTGGACGACCTCATGACGACCGGGGCGTCGCTGGCGGAGGCCGCCCGGGCGCTCCGCGGAGCGGGCGCGCGGGTGCTGGGCGCCGCGGTGGTGGCCGCCCCGGAGCGCGCCTTCGACAACAACCGGAACCGACCGTGAACGCTCTTCGTTACTCATGGAAACGGCAGGAGAACACCTGAATGGAGGTACGTCCCAGTAGGGGCTACCGACAGGCGTCCGAGCGAGATATGTTCGGTTGTGAGGAATGGCAAGCGCTATGCCTCATATCTCCGATTGGCGCGTTTCGCGCGCATTCGCGGAAGCTTGAAGTCGATGGGGTGTAGATCTTGTCGATGGGGGAGGAGGAGGTGAAACCGCCTAGTCGGTGGCTCCGGGTATCCCCGGGGCTTGATGCAAGAGGGATGCGCCTCGCACCTTCGGCGGGGCGATCCGGGAACGGAGTTCTGCGTGGACATCGTCGTCAAAGGCCGCAAGACCGAGGTGCCCGAGCGCTTTCGCAAGCACGTGGCCGAGAAGCTGAAGCTGGACAAGATCCAGAAGCTCGACGGCAAGGTGATCAGCCTCGACGTCGAGGTGTCCAAAGAGCCCAACCCCAGGCAGGCAGACCGCTCCGACCGAGTGGAGATCACCGTGCGGTCCCGCGGCCCGGTGATCCGGGCGGAGGCCGCGGCCGCCGACCCGTACGCCGCGCTGGACCTGGCCGCCGGCAAGCTGGAGGCGCGGCTGCGCAAGCAGAACGACAAGCGTCACACCCGCAGGGGCAACGGACGCATTCCCGCGAGCGATGTCGGGGCGGCCGTGAACGGCACCGCCGAACTCACCGACAGCGGTGAACTCGTCGCGGAGCAGGCGGTGGACGGAGTCCCGGTCACCCATATGGGATCGCTGGAGATCCGGGGCGAAGGCCCCTTGGTGGTCCGCGAGAAGACCCACACCGCCGCCCCCATGGCGCTCGACCAGGCGCTGTACGAGATGGAGTTGGTCGGCCACGACTTCTATCTGTTCGTCGACACCGAGACCAAGCTGCCCAGTGTCGTCTACCGCCGGCACGCCTACGACTACGGCGTCATCCGCCTCAATGCCGACCCCCTCTTCGAGGCGGAGCCCGGCGGCGCCGGCGGAGCGCTCGGCGGCTGACCCCACCGGCTCACGGCCCCCCGCGGCGTGAGTCCGTCCCCACCCTGAACGGTGCCCCCGGAGCGTCCCGACGCTCCCGGGGCACCGCCGTGCGACCGTGGAAGCACCGCCCGGCCGCCCGCCGTGAAATCATGGCCGGGCGGCCAACGACCGGTCCGCGAAAACCGGTTGGGGCGTACGTAACTCTGTGCAACCACCGCGAGGGGCTCTGGGCCTTCAGGGGCCTTCAGGGGGAGGAACGATGGCGGACAGGTTCGGGCCCGTACTGGTGCCCGGCGAGGACGACGACGAATGCGCCGGCGAGCACCGGGGCAGCGCGCGCGAGGAGCCCATCCGGGTCCTGGTGGTGGACGACCACGCGCTCTTCCGCCGGGGGCTGGAGATCGTCCTGGCCCAGGAGGAGGACATCCAGGTCGTGGGCGAGGCCGGGGACGGCGCGGAGGCCGTGGACAAGGCCGCCGACCTGCTGCCCGACATCGTGCTGATGGATGTGCGGATGCCCAGGCGCGGCGGCATCGAGGCGTGCACCTCCATCAAGGAGGTGGCCCCCAGTGCGAAGATCATCATGCTGACGATCAGTGATGAGGAGGCCGACCTCTACGACGCCATCAAGGCGGGGGCGACCGGCTATCTCCTCAAGGAGATCTCCACCGACGAGGTCGCGACCGCGATCCGGGCGGTCGCCGACGGCCAGTCGCAGATCAGCCCGTCGATGGCGTCCAAGCTGCTGACCGAGTTCAAGTCGATGATCCAGCGCACCGACGAGCGCCGGCTCGTCCCGGCGCCGCGGCTGACCGACCGCGAGCTGGAAGTGCTCAAGCTCGTCGCCACCGGTATGAACAACCGCGACATCGCCAAGGAGTTGTTCATCTCCGAGAACACCGTGAAGAACCACGTCCGCAACATCCTGGAGAAGCTTCAGCTGCACTCCCGGATGGAGGCCGTGGTCTACGCGATGCGGGAGAAGATCCTGGAGATCCGGTGAGCGGGTCCGCCTGAGGCGGGTCCCCACAAGAGACCCGCCCACCGCCGCCGGTGTCCTCGGATGCCGCCCGCTGCCGCTTCAGTCCGTCAGGGCCACGGCCAGGGCGGCGGCCAGCTGCGCGTCGTCGCAGCGCTCGATCCGTACGGAGTCGCAGCCCACCCACTCGGCCGCCTCCCGCAGCGCCCGGGCCATCGGTTCCACGGACTTGCCTCCGTCGAGCGAGACCTGCCGGGCCACCAGCGTGCCGCCCTCGCGGCCCGGGTCGACCCGGCCCGCCAGCCGGCCGCCCGTCAGCAGCGGCATCGCGAAGTATCCGTGGATCCGCTTGGCCTTCGGGGTGTACGCCTCCAGCCGGTGGGTGAAGCCGAAGATCCGCTCCGTGCGTGGCCGGTCCCAGATCAGCGAGTCGAAGGGCGACAGCAGCGTCGTGCGGTGCCGGCCCCGCGTCGGCTCGGCCAGCGCCGCCGGGTCCGCCCAGGCCGGCCTGGACCAGCCCGCCACCTCGACCGGCACCAGGCCCGTGCCCTCGATGACGGCGTCCACCTGCTCCGCCTTCAGCCGGTGGTAGTCCGCGAGATCGGCCCGGGTGGC
This sequence comes from Streptomyces sp. ISL-11, assembly GCF_018614525.1. Classification (GTDB taxonomy): domain Bacteria; phylum Actinomycetota; class Actinomycetes; order Streptomycetales; family Streptomycetaceae; genus Streptomyces. The sequence continues at coordinate 22,608 of NZ_JAGGOL010000105.1, read as the reverse complement.
GACTCCCATCGCCGCACCCGCCTGCGCGACCAGTCGCCGTATGCACTCGGCGTCGTCGAGGTCGTCGTGGAAGAGCGCCTCCGGCACGGCCCGCTCGGCCAGGTCGTACACCCGCCGCCAGCCGCGCCGCTCGGTGCAGACGACCTCGCCCGTGTCGAGCAGCCACTCCACCGCGATCTTCGTCTCGGACCAGTCGTACCACTCGCCGCCGTTCTTGGCGCCGCCCAACTCCGTGGCCGTCAGCGGGCCCTCCGCCTTGAGCCGGTCACGGACCTCGGCGCAGGAGCGCTCGCCGTCCTTCATCACGTGCCAGCGGTGCCCGCGCGCCTGGAAGGCCCGTCGCCGGAACGCGAAGAGCGGCCACTCCTCGATGGGCAGGATGCAGGCGGCGTGCGACCAGTACTCGAAGCTGTGGGGGTGTGTGATGGGCGCTCCCGCCGGGCGCGGCGTCCAGTACGCCGATTCCACCGCCGTGCGGCCGACCGCGCCCAGCCGGGCGTACGGCACCAGCTCGTGCGAACGGGCCAGCACCGAGATGGTGTCCAGCTGGACCGCCCCCAGCCGCCGCAGCGTCCCGCGCACCCCGGCCCGCCGGTCCGGGGCGCCGAGCAGGCCCTGGGCGCGCAGCGCCAGGCGCCGCGCCTCGTCGGAGGAGAGCCGGGCCTCGGGCGCACGGCCCTTGCCACGGGCGGCAGTTGTCATCGTGGAGACCATGACGCCACCCTAGAGCCGACCACCGACAACGTCCCGACCGCGTCCCGGCGCCGTCAGCCGCGGCCGGGAAACGGCAGGTGGGCGGTCCGCTGGGGCAGTCCGAGGTCCGAGGGCAGCAGCGCGCCGGCCCAGGCGTCGCGGCGGGTGCCCGCGTGGACGAGCTTGGAGCGCTGGGTGCCCTCCATCCGGAACCCCAGCTTCAGGGCCACGGCGCGCGACCCCTCGTTGCCCGCCTCCGCGACCCACTCCAGGCGCTCCGCGCCCAGCTCCTCGAACGCCCAGCGGACCACCGCGCGCCCGGCCTCCACGGTGTACCCGCGCCCCCGCGCCTCCTTGGCCGTCCAGAAACCGAGCTCGGCCTGGCGCTCGGGAGCGCGCAGCTGCGCCAGCCGCTCCAGGCCCATGGCCCCCACGAGCCGGCCGTCGTCGCGGGAGAAGAGGCCGAAGCCGTACGAGGTGCCGTCGCGCCACCCGGCGGGGCTGACGTCCTCGATGAAGGCGCGGGCGTCGTCGGCCGTGTAGGGCGAGGGCACGGTGGTCCAGCGCTGGATCTCCGGGTCCTGGCACGCGGCGAGCACGGCGGGGGCGTCGGCGGGCGTGAACGGACGCAGCAGCAGACGCTCGGTGATCAGCTGTATCGGTTCCATGAACGGAGTGTAGGGACGGGTTTGCGGGCCGTCGCCCGGATTTCGCCCGCCCGGCACCTTCCGGGCACGCCGTTCGTTCCCCGTGCGGGTGACACCTGGACCAGGCGATGACGGACCTCCCGGCGCGGTGGGGTCCTCGCTTACGATGGCCGTTGCGGCGGGGACTGTCCCGTCGTGCCCGCGCACCCTCCCCCTGCCCGGCGGTGGGGGGTAACACCAGTGCCAGGCCCGACCGGCAAGGAGTCAGCCTACGTGTCCGTCTTCGGCAAGATCATGCGTGCAGGAGAAGGCAAGATCCTGCGCAAGCTGCACCGCATCGCGGACCAGGTCAATTCCATCGAAGAGGACTTCCTCACCCTCTCCGACGCCGAGCTGCGGGCTCTGACCGACGAGTACAAGCAGCGGTTCACCGACGGTGAGAGCCTGGACGACCTGCTCCCCGAGGCGTTCGCCACCGTCCGTGAGGCGGCCAAGCGCGTCCTCGGCCAGCGCCACTACGACGTCCAAATGATGGGCGGCGCCGCGCTGCACCTGGGCTACGTCGCGGAGATGAAGACCGGTGAGGGCAAGACCCTCGTCGGCACGCTCCCGGCGTACCTGAACGCCCTCTCGGGCAAGGGCGTCCACCTGATCACGGTCAACGACTACCTGGCCGAGCGCGACTCCGAGATGATGGGCCGGGTCCACAAGTTCCTCGGTCTGTCGGTCGGCTGCATCCTCGCCAACATGACCCCGGCGCAGCGCCGCGAGATGTACGGCTGCGACATCACGTACGGCACGAACAACGAGTTCGGCTTCGACTACCTGCGCGACAACATGGCGTGGTCGCAGGACGAGCTGGTGCAGCGCGGCCACAACTTCGCCGTGGTCGACGAGGTCGACTCGATCCTGGTGGACGAGGCCCGTACGCCGCTGATCATCTCAGGCCCGGCCGACCAGGCCACCAAGTGGTACGGCGACTTCGCCAAGCTGGTCACCCGGCTGAAGAAGGGCGAGCCGGCCAACCCGCAGAAGGGCGTCGAGGAGACCGGCGACTACGAGGTCGACGAGAAGAAGCGCACCGTCGCCATCCACGAGGCCGGTGTCGCCAAGGTCGAGGACTGGCTGGGCATCGACAACCTCTACGAGTCGGTCAACACCCCGCTCGTCGGTTATCTGAACAACGCCATCAAGGCGAAGGAACTGTTCAAGAAGGACAAGGACTACGTCGTCATCGACGGCGAGGTCATGATCGTCGACGAGCACACCGGCCGTATCCTCGCCGGCCGCCGCTACAACGAGGGCATGCACCAGGCGATCGAGGCGAAGGAAGGGGTGGACATCAAGGACGAGAACCAGACCCTCGCCACGATCACCCTGCAGAACTTCTTCCGCCTCTACTCCAAGCTCTCCGGCATGACCGGTACGGCGATGACCGAGGCCGCCGAGTTCCACCAGATCTACAAGCTCGGCGTCGTGCCCATCCCGACCAACCGGCCGATGGTCCGCAAGGACCAGTCCGACCTCATCTACCGCACCGAGGTCGCCAAGTTCGACGCGGTCGTCGACGACATCTCGGAGAAGCACGAGAAGGGCCAGCCGATCCTGGTCGGCACCACCTCCGTCGAGAAGTCGGAGTACCTCTCGCAGCAGCTCGCCAAGCGCGGCATCCAGCACGAGGTGCTCAACGCCAAGCAGCACGACCGTGAGGCGTCGATCGTCGCCCAGGCCGGCCGCAAGGGCGCCGTGACCGTCGCGACCAACATGGCCGGCCGTGGTACGGACATCAAGCTCGGCGGCAACCCCGACGACCTCGCCGAGGCCGAGCTGCGCCAGCGGGGCCTGGACCCGGTGGAGCACGTCGAGGAGTGGGCGGCAGCGCTGCCCGGCGCCCTGGAGCGTGCCGAGGCCGCGGTCAAGGCGGAGTTCGAGGAGGTCAAGTCGCTCGGCGGCCTCTACGTCCTCGGCACCGAGCGCCACGAGTCGCGCCGCATCGACAACCAGCTGCGCGGCCGCTCCGGCCGACAGGGCGACCCGGGCGAGTCCCGCTTCTACCTGTCGCTGGGCGACGACCTGATGCGCCTGTTCAAGGCCCAGATGGTCGAGCGCGTCATGGCCATGGCCAACGTCCCCGACGACGTGCCGATCGAGAACAAGATGGTCACCCGCGCCATCGCCTCCGCCCAGTCCCAGGTCGAGCAGCAGAACTTCGAGACGCGCAAGAACGTCCTGAAGTACGACGAGGTGCTCAACCGCCAGCGCGAGGTCATCTACGGCGAGCGCCGCCGCGTCCTGGAGGGCGAGAACCTCCAGGACCAGGTCACGCACTTCATGGACGACACCATCGACGACTACATCCGCCAGGAGACCGTCGAGGGCTTCGCCGAGGAGTGGGACCTGGAGCGGCTGTGGAGCGCGTTCAAGCAGCTCTACCCGGTGAAGGTCACCATCGAGGAGCTGGAGGAGGCGGCCGGCGACCGCGCGGGCATCACCGCCGAGTTCATCGCCGAGTCCGTCAAGGACGACATCCACGAGCAGTACGCGGCCCGCGAGGAGCAGCTGGGCTCGGACATCATGCGCGAGCTGGAGCGCCGCGTCGTGCTGTCGGTCCTGGACCGCAAGTGGCGTGAGCACCTCTACGAGATGGACTACCTCCAGGAGGGCATCGGCCTGCGCGCGATGGCCCAGAAGGACCCCCTGGTGGAGTACCAGCGCGAGGGCTTCGACATGTTCCAGGCCATGATGGAGGGCATCAAGGAGGAGTCCGTCGGCTATCTGTTCAACCTGGAGGTCCAGGTCGACCAGCAGCTGGAGGAGGTCCCCGTCCAGGCGGAGAGCCCGTCCCTGGAGAAGGAGGTCCAGGACGTGGTGCCCGCCGGTGCCCGTCCCGAGATCCGCGCCAAGGGCCTGGACGCCCCGCAGCGCCCCGACCGGCTGCACTTCTCGGCGCCGACGGTGGACGGCGAGGGCGGTGTCGTCGAGGGCGACTGGGCCAACGGTGACGGACCGACCCGCTCCCCGGCGGACGGCATGACCCGCGCCGAGCGCCGCAAGGCCCAGAAGAACAGCGGCGGCCGCCGCCGCAAGAAGTAGGCCGGAAGACGTATCCGGACGGCCCGGGGCGTGGGCGGGACACCTTGCGAGGAGTCCCGCCCACGCCCCGTTCCCGTCCTCAGGCGCGCACCCCGGCCAGCTCGACGGCCGAGCACCGCCAGCGCAGGTCCGTGCCGCGCTCCAGACGGAAGGCGAGCGCGTGCAGCCGGCCGCCGGAGTCGATGCGGGCGAACGCCTCGATCACACCCGGGCGGGGCGAGAACTCCCCGCACTCGCGGACGAAGGGGGACCGTCCCGGTGGCGCCGGCCGCAGCGGTGCCCGGGGCGCCAGGGCGGCGAGCCGGTCGTACGCGGAGCCCAGCGTGTGCCCGAGCATCCAGTGCACGGGCCGCTGGCCGCTGAGGGTGAGCAGCAGCCGGTCGGCGAACCAGTAGCGCGGCTGCCCCTGGCGCTGCCGCAGCCGTGCCGCGAGGTCCGGCCGGGGCCGCCGGCTGTCGGTGCGCCGCGGCGGCGCGGTCCCGGCCCCGCCGGGCCCGCCCGGGCGGGGCCTGCCGCTGCCGGGCCTGCTGGAGCCGGTGGTCCTGTGCATGCGTGATCGCCCCCGTGGTCGCCGGCCCGGCGCGATACCGGGCGGTAGCTTGGTGGGTGATCTTCTATCGGCGCATCCGGGGGCCGACAAGGACGGACGGGCGGGGCCCACCGGGCCGGCCACGTTCACCTATCCGGGCGACACCCGCTAAAGATCATGCTCCCGGCCTGCGGAAACGGCGATCGGGCGGGCTGGGCGGGCACGCCCCGGAGAGGGCTCCCGGCACTTCGAAGGGGGACTCGCGCCCGTATGCTGACAGGCACGGTTGGTATGTCCTTCGGACCCTCAGGAAAGCGGCTGTCATGCGCGTCTACGTCCCCCTGACCCTCTCCGGTCTAGCCGAGGCGCACAGGACCGGGCAGCTGGGCCCGGCGCCGCTGGACGCCTACGCCGTCACCCCCGAGCTGCGCGAGTGGTACGCCAGCGAGGACGTCGAGGAGCTGGAGTACGCGGCCCTGGGCCGCGCCGCCGCCCGTTCCCTGCGCCTGCTGGCCGCCGACCCGGACGCCGCCCGCCGGCGGGTGGTCGTCGCGCTGGACGTCGCCGACGGCGCCGTGGCCGCCGACCCCGGTCGCGCCCCGGAGCAGGACGCGATCGGCGCGGTGCGCCTCCCCGCGGCGGTGCCGCTGGCCAAGGCCGCGGCCGTGCACCTCGACTCCGGCGACGCCGAGCCCGGCATCGTCGCCGCGGCGGCCGCGCTGGACGCCGCGGACGGGGGCGACGACGACGCGCGGTCCACCGTGGACGACGCGGAGGACCACGAGCTGATGTGGTTCGGCGTCCAGGAGATCCCCGGCCTTCTCTGAGGGATCCCCGGCCTGCTCCGGCGGCCGGCGGACAGCCGGGGCGCGCCCCTGAGGCGCGTTGTCGGACCCGATGGGTACGGTCTGGTTCATGGGGAAGCACGGGGCACACATCGTCTGGGACTGGAACGGCACGCTGTTCCACGACATCGACGCGGTCATCGCCGCGACCAACGCCGCCTTCGCGGAGCTCGGCCTGGATCCGATCACGCTGGAGCGGTACCGCGAGCTGTACTGTGTGCCGATCCCGAGGTTCTACGAACGGCTGATGGGCCGCCTGCCCAGCGAGGCCGAGTGGGACCACATGGACGTGGTCTTCCACCGGCACTATCAGGACCACCGCGTGCGGTGCGCTCTCGCGGACGGCGCCGAGGACCTGCTGGCGCGCTGGCAGGGCGCCGGCGGCACCCAGTCGATCATGTCGATGTACGGGCACGACGAGCTGCTGCCGCTGGTGCGCGGCTTCGGCATCGAGCGCAGGTTCATACGGGTCGACGGCCGGACGGGCCCCTCCGGCGGCAGCAAGGCCGAGCACATGGTCCGCCACCTCGCCGGGCTCGACGGCATACCGGCCCGGCACACGATCGTCATCGGCGACGCCCTGGACGACGCCGTGGCGGCGGCCCACGTGGGCGCCCACGCGGTGCTGTACACGGGCGGGTCGCACAGCCGGGCCAGTCTCGTCCCCGCCGGGGTGCCGGTGGTGGACAGCCTGGCGGAGGCGGTTCTGGAGGCGGAGAGGCTCGCGGGGCGGGGCAGACTCGCGGGGTGACGGTTTTCGGCCACCGCGTCGCTGTCCATACCGTCAAAGTTCGGCCCCAGGTTTTGTACACAAACAGCTCATGACGGTTCCCGGGTGAAGAGCGATAGCCTTACCAGGTGATCAGCGCGATATCCAGCAGGGGCGACGGCGCTCCTGCCCTGCGCCCGGAGTGCCACCGCACCCGGGCCGCCGCTGATTCCCCGGGCCGGGCACCTCGGACGAACTTCGTCAAGAGCGCCCCGGTCCCCCCTCATTCCGGCATACCGTCGAAGACGACCGGAGACCCCGTGTCGCGGCGTGATGCCTCCACCACCTATGTCACGCAACGGCGCGCGACAGGAGCCAGAGGACATGCAGACCAAGCTGGACGAAGCCAAGGCCGAGTTGCTCGAACGGGCGGCTCGCGTCGCTGAGAACAGCCCGGCCGGGGGGCAACAACCGACTGGGCCCAAGGGTGAGGGCACCCTCGACCCGGAGACCCTGAACGCGTTCCTCCAGCGCTATTACCTGCACACCGCCCCCGAGGACCTCAGCGGCCGGGATCCGGTCGACGTCTTCGGCGCCGCGCTCTCGCACTACCGGCTCGCCGAGAACCGGCCGCAGGGCACCGCGAACGTCCGCGTGCACACCCCGACCGTCGAGGAGAACGGCTGGACGTGCAGCCACTCCGTGGTCGAGGTCGTCACCGACGACATGCCCTTCCTGGTCGACTCCGTCACCAATGAGCTCTCCCGCCAGGGCCGCGGCATCCATGTCGTGATCCACCCGCAGGTCGTCGTGCGCCGTGATGTCACCGGCCGCCTGCTGGAGGTCCTCGGCTCCCACTGCGACGCCCACGGCGCGGGCAAGGACGCCGTGCTGCCGCACGACGCCGTCACCGAGTCCTGGATCCACGTCGAGATCGACCGCGAGACCGACCGCGACGACCTCAAGCAGATCACCGCCGACCTGCTGCGCGTGCTCTCCGACGTCCGTGAGGCCGTCGAGGACTGGTCGAAGATGCGCGACGCCGCGCTGCGCATCGCCGACGGCCTGCCCGGGGAGCCCCTGCCCGGTGACGTCTCCGAGGCGGAGACCGGCGAGGCCGGCGAGCTGCTGCGCTGGCTGGCCGCCGATCACTTCACCTTCCTGGGCTACCGCGAGTACGAGCTGACGAAGGTCTCCACCGACGATGACGGGGAGGACGTCCTCAGCGCCGTCCCCGGCACCGGCCTCGGCATCCTGCGCTCCGACCCCACGCACCACGACGAGGGCCACCACGCCGGCCCCGTCTCGGCGTCCTTCAACCGGCTCCCCGCCGACGCCCGCGCCAAGGCCCGCGAGCACAAGCTGCTCGTCCTCACCAAGGCCAACAGCCGCGCCACCGTGCACCGCCCCTCCTACCTCGACTACGTCGGGGTGAAGAAGTTCGACGCCGACGGCAACGTCATCGGTGAGCGCCGCTTCCTGGGCCTGTTCTCCTCCGCCGCGTACACCGAGTCCGTGCGCCGCGTGCCCGTCGTCCGCCGCAAGGTCGCCCAGGTCCTGGAGGACGCCGGCTTCACGCCGCACAGCCACGACGGCCGTGACCTCCTCCAGATCCTGGAGACCTACCCGCGCGACGAGCTGTTCCAGACCCCGGCCGACCAGCTGCGGGCCATCGTCACCAGCGTGCTCTACCTCCAGGAGCGCCGCCGGCTGCGGCTCTTCCTGCGCCAGGAGACCTACGGGCGCTACTACTCCGCCCTGGTCTACCTCCCGCGCGACCGCTACACCACGGGCGTGCGGCTGCGGCTGATCGACATCCTCAAGGAGGAGCTCGGCGGCACCAGCGTCGACTTCACCGCCTGGAACACCGAGTCGGTCCTGTCCCGGCTGCACTTCGTCGTGCGCGTGCCCGCCGGCTCCACCCTGTCCCACCTCACCGACGCCGATGTCGAGCGCATCGAGGCCCGCCTGGTGGAGGCCGCCCGCTCCTGGGCCGACGGCTTCGCCGAGACGCTGACCGCCGAGGCCGGCGAGGAGCGCGCCGCCGAGCTGCTGCGCACCTACGGCCAGGCGTTCCCCGAGGGCTACAAGGCCGACCACAGCCCCCGCGGCGCCGTCTCCGACCTCGGTCACCTGGAGAAGCTGACCAAGGCCGGCGGTGGCCACGACTTCGAGCTCAGCCTCTACGAGCCGGTCGGCGCGGGCCCCGACGAGCGCCGCTTCAAGATCTACCGCACGGGTGAGCCCGTCTCCCTCTCCGCCGTCCTGCCGGTCCTGCACCGGCTCGGCGTCGAGGTCGTCGACGAGCGCCCGTACGAGCTGCGCTGCTCGGACCGGACGACCGCGTGGATCTACGACTTCGGTCTGCGGATGCCCGAGCGGATCGAGGGCGGCGACGACGCGCGCGGTCGCTTCCAGGACGCCTTCGCGGCGGTGTGGACCGGTGCCGCGGAGAACGACAACTTCAACAAGCTCGTCCTGCGCGCCGGACTGGACTGGCGCCAGGCAATGGTGCTGCGGGCCTACGCCAAGTACTTGCGGCAGGCGGGCTCCCCGTTCAGCCAGGCGTACATGGAGGACACCCTCAGCAGCAACGTCCACACCACCCGCCTGCTGATCAACCTCTTCGAGGCCCGGATGTCGCCGGCGCTCCAGCGCGCCGGCCGCGAGCTGACCGACGGGCTGCTGGAGGAGCTGGACGGCGCCCTCGACCAGGTCGCGAGCCTGGACGAGGACCGCATCCTGCGGGCCTTCCTCACGGTCATCAAGGCCACGCTGCGGACCAATCACTTCCAGCGCGTCAGCGCGGGAAGCGAAGGGGGAAGCCAGAGGACGGCGGACGGCACCCCGCACGCCTACCTGTCGATCAAGCTGGACCCGCAGGCCATCCCCGACCTGCCAGCTCCGCGCCCCGCGTTCGAGATCTGGGTCTACTCCCCGCGCGTCGAGGGTGTGCACCTGCGCTTCGGCAAGGTCGCGCGCGGCGGTCTGCGCTGGTCGGACCGGCGTGAGGACTTCCGTACCGAGGTCCTGGGCCTGGTCAAGGCGCAGATGGTGAAGAACACCGTCATCGTGCCGGTCGGCGCCAAGGGCGGCTTCGTCGGCAAGCGGCTGCCGGACCCGGCCGTGGACCGCGACGCGTGGCTGGCCGAGGGCATCGCCTCGTACAAGACCTTCATCTCCGGTCTGCTCGACATCACCGACAACCTGGTCGGCGGCGAGGTCGTGCCGCCGAAGGACGTCGTGCGCCACGACGAGGACGACACCTACCTCGTCGTCGCCGCCGACAAGGGCACCGCGACCTTCTCCGACATCGCCAACGAGGTCGCCCAGTCCTACGGCTTCTGGCTCGGCGACGCCTTCGCCTCCGGCGGCTCGGCCGGCTACGACCACAAGGGCATGGGCATCACCGCCCGCGGTGCCTGGGAGTCGGTCGAGCGCCACTTCCGCGAGCTGGGCCACGACACCCAGACGCAGGACTTCACGGTCGTCGGCGTCGGCGACATGTCCGGTGACGTCTTCGGCAACGGCATGCTGCTCTCCGAGCACATCCGCCTGGTCGCCGCCTTCGACCACCGGCACATCTTCCTCGACCCGTCCCCGGACGCGGCCGTCTCCTACGCGGAGCGCCGCCGGCTCTTCGAGCTGCCCCGCTCCTCCTGGGCCGACTACGACACCAAGCTGCTCTCCGCGGGTGGTGGCATCCACCCCCGCACCGCCAAGTCGATCCCCATCAACGCGCACGTGCGGGAAGCCCTCGGCATCGAGGCGGGCGTCACCAAGATGACCCCCGCCGAGCTGATGAAGGCGATCCTGCGCTCGCCGGTCGACCTGCTGTGGAACGGCGGCATCGGCACGTACGCCAAGGCGTCCACCGAGTCGCACGCCGACGTCGGCGACAAGGCGAACGACGCGATCCGCGTCGACGGCCAGGACCTGCGGGTCCAGGTCGTCGGCGAGGGCGGCAACCTGGGTCTGACGCAGCTGGGTCGGATCGAGTTCGCGCTGTCCGGGGGCCCGGAGTCCACCGGCGGGCGGATCAACACGGACGCCATCGACAACAGCGCCGGCGTGGACACCTCCGACCACGAGGTGAACATCAAGATCCTGCTCAACAGTCTCGTCACCGACGGTGATATGACCGTCAAGCAGCGCAACAAGCTGCTCGCCGAGATGACCGACGAGGTCGGCGAGCTGGTGCTGCGCAACAACTACGCGCAGAACGTGGCACTGGCCAACGCCGTCGCCCAGGCGCCCAGCCTGCTCCACGCCCACCAGCGGATCATGCGCCGGCTGACCCGCGACGGGCACCTGGACCGGTCTCTGGAGTTCCTGCCCACCGACCGGCAGATCCGCGAGCGGCTCTCCGCCGGGCGCGGCCTGACCCAGCCCGAGCTCGCGGTCCTGCTCGCCTACATCAAGATCACCACGGCCGAGGAGCTGCTCGGCACCGAGCTGCCGGACGACGCGTACCTGGAGCGGCTGCTCTTCGCCTACTTCCCGCGGCAGCTGCGCGAGTCGTACGGCGAGCACGTCGACACGCACCCGCTGCGCCGGGAGATCATCACCACCGTCCTGGTCAACGACACGGTCAACAGCGGCGGCTCGACCTTCCTGCACCGGCTGCGGGAGGAGACCGGCGCGTCGCTGGAGGAGATCGTCCGGGCGCAGACCGCGGCCCGGGAGATCTTCGGCCTGGGCAAGGTCTGGGACGCCGTCGAGGCGCTGGACAACCGGGTCGACGCCGATGTGCAGACCCGCATCCGGCTGCACGGGCGCCGGCTGGTCGAGCGCGGCACGCGCTGGCTGCTCAACAACCGGCCGCAGCCGCTCCAGCTCGCCGAGACCATCGAGTTCTTCCGGGACGGCGTGGCGGCGGTCTGGTTCCAGCTGCCGAAGCTGCTCAAGGGCGCCGACAGCGAGTGGTGGCAGTCCATCCACGACGAGCTCGTCGAGGCCGGCGTGCCGGACGACCTGGCCGTGCGGGTGGCGGGCTTCTCCTCCGCCTTCCCGGCGCTGGACATCGTCGCCGTCGCCGACCGCACCGGCAAGGAGCCGCTGGACGTGGCCGAGGTCTACTACGACCTCGGTGACCGCCTGCACATCACCCAGCTGATGGACCGGATCATCGAGCTGCCGCGCTCCGACCGCTGGCAGTCCATGGCCCGCGCCTCCATCCGTGAGGACCTCTACGCGGCCCACGCGGCGCTGACCGCGGACATCCTGTCCGTCGGCAACGGCGCGGCGACGCCGGAGGAGCGGTTCCGGGCGTGGGAGGAGAAGAACGCGGCGATCCTGGTCCGTGCGCGCACCACGCTGGACGAGATCCGCGGCTCGGACGCGTTCGACCTGGCGAATCTCTCCGTCGCGATGAGGACGATGCGGACGCTGCTGCGGACGCACAGCTGACGGCGGAGTGAACCAAAGGCGGCCCCGGGGCGAAATCCCCGGGGCCGCCCCTTTTATCGGGTTGTGCCGTGTTAAGAGAGACGGATGAAGGTCCTCTCACGGGTGACCCCCGCCCCGGTGCGCCAGGAGACCGCCCCCGCCTCCCTCCGCCGGGAGGCGGCCCTCGCGGCCGCCCTCCACCTCGCGGTGGCCGCGCTCGGCTTCGCCGTCCTGCTGCTGATCAGCCATCACCTCGGGCGCGGCACGGAGGAGCTGCTGCGCCGCTGGGACAGTGGCAACTACCTGCACATCGCCTCGCGCGGCTATCCGCGGGAGATCCTCTACCGCGACGACGGCGAACCCGCCTTCAGCCGGCTGGCCTTCTTCCCGCTCGTCCCCGCCCTCATCCGGGGCGTGCATCTGCTGACCGCACTCCCCGTGGCGTATGCCGGGGTGGTGGTCTCCTTCTGTGCCGGCGCGGTGGCCGCCTCCGGGGTGTACGTGCTCGTACGCGCCGTCGGCGGGCGCCCGGGCGCCGGGTACGCGTGTGTGGCGCTGTGGGCGTGTTCGCCGTACGCCTTCGCGCTGTGGGTGCCGTACTCCGAGGCGGTGTTCAGCGCGGCCCTCGTCTGGGCGATGGTGGCCCTGCTGGCGCGTCGCTGGCTGGGGGCCGCGGGGCTGTGCGTCCTGGCGGGCACGGTGCGGCCGACGGCGACGGTGCTGATCGGCACGGTCGTCCTGGCGGCCGGCTGGGCGGCGCTGCGGCACCGGGACGGCTGGCGGCCGTGGGTGGCGATGGCGGTCGCGCCGCTGGGGCTGCTGGGCAGCTGGCTCTTCCTGGGCGGCAAGGTGGGCCGCGTGGACGGCTGGTTCGAGGCCGAGCGGGCCTGGGGACAGTCCTTCGACTTCGGCCGCGGCACCGCGCACGTCCTGAAGGACATCCTGCTCTACGGGCGCGAGGGCCGGGTCACGGACGTGCGCAACCTCGTCCTGCTCGCGCTGATCCTGCTGACGGCCGTGGCCGTCCTGGCGCTGGCGCTGGACCGGAGCGTGCCGTGGCCGCTGGTGGTGCTGGTCGCCGGGGCGTGGGTGCTGATGGTGGGCACGCCGGGTTCGCCGCTGTCCAAGCCGCGCTTCATGCTGCCTTTCCTGCCGGTTCCGCTGCTGTTGGTGGCCCGGCCGCTCGCGCGTGCTCCGCTGGGGGTGCGGGTGTGTCTCTACGGTGGAGGTGCGGTGGTCTCGGGGTGGTACGCGGCAGGGTTGCTCTTGTTGTTCGAGGGCTCACCGTGACGCGAGGGATCGTCGTGGCCCGTATGCCGCGCGTGGTGCGGCAGTGCCCGGAACACCCAGGCGCGGTAGGACCAGAAGCGGAACAGCGTGGCGGCGCCGATGCCCAGGAACTTGAAGAGGTTGTTCTGGAACGGTGTGTCCCAGCCGAAGGCGTAGGTGGCGACGTAGAGGACGCCGTTCTCGATGACCAGGCCGACGGCGCTGAACGCGGCGAAGAGGGCGATCTCCCTGCTGCGGTGGCTCTTGTCGCGGTCCCGGTAGGCGAAGTAGCGCAGGCCCAGGTAGTTGAAGGCGATGGCGACCAGGGTCGCGATCACGCTGCATCGCACGACCTGGAGCTCCGTGGTCGTCCGGCAGAGGTTGAAGACCGCGAGGTTGACGAAGATGCCCAGCCCGCCGACGGTGCCGAACTTCGCGAATTCCCGTCCGAGCGCCAGCAGGCCCGCCGGGCGGGACGCCGTCGGCGGCCCGGGTTCGCCCGGTGTCCGGGGTGTCCTCGGTCGCAAGGGTCGCAAGGGCCTCTCCCACTACGCGCGCCACGCAAAGCAGACATTTTGCAGCAGACAACAGATTGTAGTGTAAATTGCCGCAAAAACTGACACAGTGCGATGACGACGGCGAGGACAGTGGCATGACAGAGGCGGTACTGCTCGTCGGCGGCAAGGGAACGCGGCTCCAGCCGCTCACCCTCAACACGCCGAAGCCGATGGTCCCCGCCGCCGGTGTGCCCTTCCTCGCCCACCAGCTGGCCCGCGCCGCGGCCGCCGGGGTGCACCACGTCGTCCTGGCAACCTCCTATCTCGCCGAGGTCTTCGAGCCCTACTTCGGCGACGGCTCCGCCCACGGGCTGCGCCTGACCTACGTCACCGAGGACGCACCGCTCGGCACCGGCGGTGCCATCCGCGCCGCCGCCGAGGCCCTCTCGGGCGGCCCCCGTGACCCCGTGCTCGTCTTCAACGGCGACATCCTCACCGGCCTCGACATCCGGGACCTGCTGCGCCGCCACGAGCGGGCCCGGGCCGACGTCACCCTGCACCTGACCCGGGTCGCCGACCCCCGCGCCTTCGGCCTGGTGCCCACCGGGCCCGACGGGCGCGTCCTGGCCTTCACCGAGAAGCCGCAGCGCCCCGAGGAGATCGTCACCGACCAGATCAACGCCGGCGCGTACGTCTTCCGGCGCGACGTCATCGACACCATCCCCACCGGACGCCCGGTGTCCGTGGAGCGCGAGACCTTCCCGGCGCTGCTGGCCTCCGGCGCGCTGCTGCACGGCGTCGTCGACGCCTCGTACTGGCTCGACCTCGGCCGCCCCGCCTCCTTCGTCCAGGCGTCGGCCGACCTCGTACGGGGCGTCGTGCGCTCCCCGGCCGTCCCCGGCGAGCCGGGCGAGTTCCTGCTGCTGCCCGGCGCCCATGTCGAGGCCGGTGCCCGGGTGGGCGGCGGCACGGTCGTCGGCGCCGGGGCGTACGTCGCGGCGGGTGCCGACGTCGAGGGCTCCGTCGTCCTGGACGGCGCGCGGGTCGAGGAGGGCGCGCGGGTACGGGCGAGCATGATCGGCCACCGCGCCCGGGTGGGTCCGCGGACCGTCCTGGACGGCGCCGTGATCGGCGACCACGCCGTGATCGGCGCGGACAACGAACTCCGCGACGGCGCCCGCGTCTGGTGCGGCACGGCCATCCCCGACGCCGCCATCCGCTTCTCCGCCGTCTGACCCCGCACCGGCCGGCCCCACGACAAGGACAGGCACATGAGCGCAAACCGCACCCCCGCCGTCGCCCCGCTCCCGCCGGAGTGGGGCCGGACCGCGACGACCGTGGTGATGCCCACGTACAACGAGGCGGACAACCTCCCCGCGATGGCCGAGGCGCTCATGTCGCTGCCGCTGGAGGGGCTGCGGCTGCTGGTCGTCGACGACAACAGCCCCGACGGCACCGGCAAGATCGCCGAGGATCTCACCGAGCGGTTCAACGCCCCGGACCGCGCCCGCATGGCCGTCCTGCACCGCACCGCCAAGGACGGCCTCGGCCGCGCCTACGCCGCCGGGATGGCCCGCGCCGTCGACGAAGGCGCCGTCTACGTCCTCCAGATGGACGCCGACGGCAGCCATCCGGTGGGCAAGGTCCCCGAGTTGCTCGGCGTCGCCCTCGCCACCGGCGCGGACGTCGTCGTCGGCAGCCGGTACGTGCCCGGTGGCTCCCTCTCCGCCGCCTGGGCCGCCCACCGCAAGCTGCTCTCGCGCTGGGCCAACGCCTACGCCAGCACGATCCTGGGCACCCGCGTCCGCGACATCACCGGCGGCTTCAACCTCTGGAGCGCCGGCGCGCTGCGCGCCATCGACCTCGACACCGTCGACAGCGCGGGCTACAGCTTCCAGGTCGAGATGAAGTACCGGGCGCTGCGCGCCGGCCACACCGTCGTGGAGGTGCCGATCCACTTCGAGGACCGGACCGCCGGCGAGTCGAAGATGAACCTGTCCGTCCAGCTGGAATCCGTGGCCATGCCGTGGAGACTGCGCGCGAGGGCCGCCCGTGCTGCCGGCGACCGCGCCCGCTGACCGCGTGACCCCGGTGGCACACGGGGTCACGCGACCGCGGCCGGCCGCCCCGCGCGGGGCGGCCGCAGGCGCCGCCCTGCTGCTGGTCGTCCTGCTGCTGCTCATGGCGGTCCGACTGCCGTGGGCCGGCGACCTGGGCATGCACGCCGCCGTCCTGGAACGGCTGCGCACCGACCTCCTCCACCCGGGCAACCCGCTGGTGGACGCGGACACCCCCAGCCCGTACGTCTCCCCGTGGACGGTCCTGCTGGCGCTGCTCGGCGCGGCGACCGGCTGGGACACGTTCTCGGTGCTGCGGGCGGCCGCCGTCGTCGACCTCGTCCTGCTGGTCACCGGGGTGAGCGCCTTCGTGCGCACCTTCACCCGGGCCAGGAGCGCCGTCCCGATGGCGCTGCTGTGCCTCCTGCTGCTCTACGGCGTGCGGCTGTTCGCCTGGAGCGGGTTCCCGGGCCTGACCTCGCTGGCGCTGACGCTCGCCTATCCGAGCACCTTCGCGCTCGCCCTCGCCTTCCACCTGTGGGCGCTGCTGCGCGGGGCCCTCGCCCACGGCTGGGGGCTGCCCGGACACCTCGGGCTCGGGCTGCTGCCGGCGGTCGTGGTGCTCGCCCATCCGTTCACGGGCGCGGTGGCCGTGCTCGGGGCGGCCGCCCTGCTGCTGGGCGCCCGGCCGTGGCCGACGGGCGCGGCGTGGGTGCGCATGGCCGCAGTGGCCGTGCCGGCCCTGGCGGTGCTCGCCTGCTGGCCGTACTACCCCTTCTTCTCGCTGCTCGGGGCCGACGGGCTGGACGCCATCCACCGGCCGCTCTACGACCACCTGGGGACGAAGTTCTGCCTGGTGCTCCTCGGCGTCGGGGCGCTCGCCGTGCGCTGGTGGCGCGACCGCCGCGACCCGCTGGCGCTCTTCTTCGTGCTGGGCGCCGCCGTCTTCGCGCTGGGCGGGCTCACCGGCCACCAGGCGTGGGGGCGGATCCTGCCCGCCGCACTGATCCCGGCCCAGCTCGCCCTCGCGATCGAGGTGGCCGGCCGGCGGCCGCGCGACCTGCTCGTACCGCTGACGGCCCTCGTCCTGGGCATCGGCGCCTGGACGCAGGCGGGAGTGCTCACGTACGTCCTGCGCCCGGCCGCCGTGCCGCCGGTCCTGCGGCACGTCCACAGGATCGCGCCGTGGCCGTCCTTCCGCTGGGTGGCCCGCGAGGTGCCCAAGGGGGCGACGGTGATGACCGACAACTACTACGCGCTGCGGATGATCCCGGCCTACGGGCCGTACACCGTGGCGCCGGCCTACCCCGATGTCTTCCTTCGCGACGAGGGGCGCCGGTGGGAGGCGACCCGCCGCTACTTCGCCCCGGCCGCCTCCCGGGCCGAACGGCTCGGCATCCTCAAGGAGTACGGCGTGCGATGGGTGCTGCACAAGGGCGGCCGCGCGGGGCTGCCGCAGGGCGACCCGGCGCTGAGGAAGGCCGTGCGCGGCCCCGCCGGGTTCGTGTTGTCCGAGGTCGTGGTGCGGTGAACGCCCCCGACGGTGCCGGGAACGCGGCGGGCGCGCCCGCCGGGGTCGGCCGGTGGCTGCGCGGGCGCGCCCCGTGGCCCGCGCTGCTCGCGGCCCTGGCGGTGTGCGGGCTGGACGTGGCACGGGTCATGGCCAATCCGCGGGCGGGCATGGACAACGCGGTCGTGGTGCGCGCGGCCAGGGCGCTGCTCGACGGCGGCTCGCCGTACGCGGACAAACGGTTCCTCTATCTGCCGGGCGCGGTGTTCGCGGCGCTGCCCCAGACGGTCGTCGACGACCGGGTGCTCTTCCACGCGGTGCCGGTCGTCACCGCCCTGCTGGTCCTGGTGGGCGTGGCGCTGTCCCTGCGGATCTTCGGCATCCGGGCGGACAGCAGGCTCGCGGCGGCCGTGACCGCCGGGCTCGGGGTGTTCCTGCCCTTCCACGGCCTGGTCCACCTCGGCAACTGGACGGTCGTCTCGGCCGTCGCCTTTCCCGTCGCGCTGCTGCTGATCCTGCGCGAGCGCTGGTGCGCGGCCGCGTGCGTGATCGGGGTGGCGGTCGCGCTGAAGCCGATGCTCGTACCGCTGTACGTGCTGTTCGTCCTGGCCCGGCGGTGGCGGGCGCTGGCCTGGGCCGTGGGCATCCCGGTGGTGGTGTCCGTGCTGGCCGCGCTGGCCATGCCCCGGCCGGGGCTGTTCTTCACCCGGACGCTGCCGTTCCTGCTGCACGGTCAGGACGACTACGCCCGGCCGTTCGACGCCTCCTGGACGACCGTGCTGCCCCGGCTGGGCGTGCCCCATTTGGCGGCCCTCGCGCTCGCGGCAGCGGCGGCGGTGGGTGTGCTCGCGCTCGCCCGGCTGCGGTGGCGGGCGGGCGGGCCGGAGCGGATGCGGCTCGTGGAGTGCGCGTCGCTGCTGATGCTCGCCGCGTTCCTCGTCTCCCGGCCGTCATTTCTGCACTACATGCTGGTGGTGCTGCCCGCGCTCGTGGCGTCGGTGGTGGAGCGGGGGAGCGCGGCGCGGTCGGTGTGGTTCTGGCTGGCGCTGCTGCCGCAGCTCATAGGGGTGCGCTGGCCGTATCTGGAGGGGGCCCAGCGGCACGCCTTCAAGGACATCGTCATGATCACCGGGGTGGCGGCGGTGCTGGCCGCGCAGGCATGGCGGACGCGGTCGCGGGCGGCGGGAGAGGTGACTGTCAGTGGTCGCGTCTACTCTCTTCGTAGTGGCCGTGATCCGGTGAATCACCCTGATCGCTCGGATTGCCCCGGTCGCGCCGATCGATCCGATCGCTCCGAAACGAGGTGACGTGTGACCATCGCGCAGCCCCTCCCCGGCCGTCGCCGCCCCGGCCCGGACGTCAGCGTCGTCGTGATCGCCTACAACGACGCCGAGCGGCTGCCGCGCGCCGTGCGGTCGGTGCTCGGGCAGTCGCTGCACGGCCTCGAAGTGATCATCGTCGACGACTGCTCCACCGACGGCACCCTCGCCGCCGCCCGCGCGCTGACCGAGGCCGACCCCCGGGTGCGCTGCCTGCGCCTGCCCGTCAACAGCGGCGGATGCGGGGCCCCGCGCAACGCCGGCATCGACGCGGCCGTCGCGCCCTACGTGATGTTCCTCGACAGCGACGACGAACTGCCCTACCACGCCTGCAAATCCCTGCTGCTCACCGCCGAGGAGACCGGCGCCGACCTGGTCACCGGCGAGGTGACCCGGCACTTCGAGGAGAGCGGCACCACCGGCCTGTGGTATCCCGAGCTCTTCACCGACGTCCGCGTCGTCGACGGCCTCCGCGCCGCCCCCGAGTACTTCCTCGACCACCTCTCCACCAACAAGCTCTACCGCGCCGACTTCCTCGCCCGGCACCGGCTGCGCTTCCCCGAGGACATGCACTACGAGGACCAGCTCTTCACCGCCCGAGCCCTCACCCTCGCGCACCGCTTCGCCGTCGTCCCCTGGCCCGTCTACACCTGGTGGCTCGCCGCCGACCCCGCCCACCTGTCCATCTCCTCCAGCCGCCATCGCATCCCCAACGTCGAGGACCGCGTCACCGCGGCCCGGCTCATCGACGCCTTCCTGGAGGAGAGCGGCAACGCCGACCTCCGCCCGGCCAAGGACGAGAAGTTCCTCCGCCACGACCTGCGCCTCTACCTCGGCGACCTGCCCTTCCGCGACCGCGGATGGATCGCGGAGTTCGCCGCCGCGGTCACGCCCTACCTGCGCACCCTCGCCCCCCGGGCGCTCGCCGCCGTCCCCCGCGAGCAGCAGATCTGCCAGTACCTGCTGGGCGCCGGCCGGTTCGAGGAGGCCGCCGAGTGCGCCCGCACCCTCGACCGCCCCCACCTCGCCCCCCGCCACATCACCCGGGAGGCCGGGCGCGTGTACTGGGGACGGACGCCCCCCACGGACCCCGCGGCCGCGGCCGGACTGGACATCACCGCCTGGCGCCTGGACGAACAGCCCTTCGCCACCGGCCCCCTGCGCCACGAGGTGGCACGCCTCGACCCCGCCGGCGAGGCCCTGCGCGTCCGGGTGCACACCTACGACCCCGCGCTGCTGCTCTCCGACCCCGGCCCCCTCGGCGCCGAACTGCGCATCGCCACCACGGCGGACCCGCTCACCGTGCCGTTCCGCTACGACCCGCCCCGGACCGGCCCCGACGGCGCCCCGGGCCACCGCACCGCCGAGATCGACCTCGACCCGCGCCTGATCCCCCTGGAGGTCAAGGGCTTCCGCGGCAGGCGCCACCCGGTGATCGCCCTCTCCCGCAGGGGCGTCACCCGCACCGACCCCCTCCTCGCCCCGGCCGGCCTCACCCCGCTGACCACCCGGCTCCCGCAGCACGGACCCCTCACCGGGCACACCCTGCGCATCGGCTGCGAGGGCCACGGCGCCGGCCGGCTCGAACTCACCTGGGAGCGCGCGGGCGCGCTCGGCCGCGCCGAGGCCGTCGCCCCCCGCCTGAAGCCCGCCCGGCGCCGGATCCAGCGCCTCACCCGCCGCGTCACCGGGCCCCGCGCCAAGGCCCTGACCTACCACGAGCTCCAGAAGCTCCCCATCGACGACGGACTCGTCGTCTTCGAGGCACTGGAGGGCCGCGGCTACGCCGACAGCCCCCGCGCCCTCCACGAGGAGCTCCAGCGTCGCTCCCTCCCGCTGCGCGCCGTCTGGTCGTACTCCGGCAACCGCGCCTCCTATCCCGAGGGGGTGCAGCTCGTCAGACGCGGCAGCTGGGAGTACGTCCGCACGGTCGCCCGTGCCCGCTACTGGGTCGACTCCCACGGCTTCCCGCAGCCCTACGGCAAGCGGCCCGGGACCCGCTATCTGCAGACCTGGCACGGGCAGGCGCTCAAGCACATGGGCTTCGACGTCCCCGAGCTGCGCCTCGCCGGTCCCGAACGGCAGCGGCAGCACCGCGAGATGGTCGCCCGCTGGGACGCCCTCATCGCCCCCAGCCCCGAATTCGAGCGGACCTTCGTGCGCGCCAACGGCTACACCGGCCCGCTGCTGCGCACCGGCCTGCCCCGCAACGACGCGCTCGTCCGCTGGAACGACCCCGAGCAGCGCGACCGCGCCGCCGCCGTCCGCGAGGCCCTCCAGATCCCCGCCGGCCGCAAGGTGCTGCTGTACGCGCCGACGTTCCGCGACGGCGCGCGCGGCACGGGGGAGTCGGTGCGCGTGGACCTCGCGGAGCTGGTCCGGCGCACCGGCGAGGAGTGGACGGTCATCGTCCGCCCGCACTACTACGAGCGGTTCGACGTGCCCCGCGAGCTGGGCCACGCGGTCCGCGACGGCCGGGAGTTCCCCGAGCTGAACGACCTGCTGCTCGCCTCCGACGCGCTCCTGACGGACTACTCCTCGGTGATGTTCGACTACGCCAACACCGGCCGCCCCATCCTGCTCTACACCGACGACTACGAGCACTACCGCTCCACCGCGCGCGGCACCTACTACGAGCTCCCCGACATCGCGCCCGGCCCCATGCTCACCACCGTGGACGAACTGGCGGCGGCGCTCGCCGACCTGACGGCGGTGCGGGAGGAGTGGGCCGGGGCGTACGGGCGGTTCCAGGCCCGGTTCAACCCTTACGAGACCGGGCGCGCGAGCAAGGCCGTGGTCGACCTCTTCTTCGAGGGGAGGGACCGGTGACACCGCGCGATCTGTTCCTCGTCGGCATCGACGTGGACTCCATGGGCGGCTCGCAGCGCGTCCTGCACACCCTCGCGCAGGGCTTCGCCGAGCGCGGCCACCGCGTCGACCTGATCGGCATCCGGCCCAGCCCCGAACCCCACACCTACGTCGCCGACCCCGCCTACCGGCACACCACCCTCTACGCCTCACCGCCCCGGCCGCCCTGGCGGGCCCGCTCCCTCGCCGAGCGGCTGAGCCCCTCCCGCCTGCGCGCGGCACGCGCCGAACGGCGGGAGCGGGACCGCGCCCGGCGCGTGCTGGAGGAGCGGTTCGCCGCCGTGCCGGACGGCTGCCTCCTCATCGGCTCGCCGTGGGCCGCGGTCTGGCTGCGGGCCGTGCGGTGGCCGCACCTGAAGGGCATCGGGCAGTACCACGAGTCGTTCCTCCAGGCGTCCCGCTCCGAGAACCTCCGGCTGATCCTGCGCCACTACCCGGAGCTGGAGAAGTCGGTGTTCCTGAGCGAGCCGGACGCGGCGGAGTTCCGCCGCCGGCGGCTGCCGAACGCGACCGTGATGCCCAACCCGCTGCCGTTCGAGCCCGGCCCGCCCGCCCCGCTCGACACCTGGCGCGTCGGCGCCGTCGGACGGCTGGAGGCGGTCAAGCGACTGGACCGCCTCCTCGACGCCTTCGCGGCGGCCTCCGCCGGCCAGGGGGGCTGGGAGCTCCACCTGTTCGGCGAGGGCCCCCTGGAGGCGGAGCTGCGGGCCAGGGCCGGGCGCCTGGGCATCGCCGGCCGCGTCCGGTTCCGCGGCAGCGTGCGGGAGATGGCCGCCGCCTATCGCGAGCTGTCCGTCGTCGCCCTCACCAGTGAACGCGAGGGCCGGCCGATGGCCCTGGCCGAGGCGTCGGCGGCCGGGGTGCCGTGCGTGGGCTTCGACCTCTCGGGCGGCGTCCGCGAGCTGGTCGGCCACGGCCGCACCGGCACGCTCGTACCGCCCGGCGACACCGGGGCGTTCACGGCGGCCCTGCGGGAGCTGATGACGGACGCCGGGCTGCGCGAGCGCTACGGACGGGCCGCGCGCGAGCACGTCGCGCCGCTGCGGCTGCCGGTCGTACTGGACCGGTGGGAGGCGCTGTTCGAGGAGATCGACCGGTAGGGATCCGGCGGAAGGGAGGGGGGTGACGATGCTACGAGGCGGTGGTCCGGCGCAGCCGGCGCAGCGCGATGCCGAGCGCCGCGC
>NZ_JAGGOL010000104.1 GCF_018614525.1 Streptomyces sp. ISL-11 | reverse complement strand
GCGGCGGCGGGAGCGGCGGCGGCCTGCGGCGCGGCGGCGGGAGCCGCCTCGGCGGGGCCCGCCCCCGGGTTCGTGTCCACGGAGATGATCGCCGTGCCCACGTCCACGGTCGTGCCCTCGGCGAAGCGCAGTTCGTGCACCACGCCGTCGAACGGGATGGGCAGTTCCACGGCGGCCTTGGCGGTCTCCACCTCGCAGACCACCTGCCCGTCGGAGACGGTGTCGCCCACGGCGACGTACCACTTGAGAATCTCGGCCTCGGTGAGTCCCTCGCCCACGTCGGGCATCTTGAACTCGCGGAAGCGCTGGTCGTTGGCAGTGCTAGCAGTCATCGTCACGGCTCTCCTGTCCCCCTCAGTACGCCAGCGCGCGGTCGACGGCGTCGAGCACCCGGTCCAGACCCGGGAGGTACTCGTCCTCCAGCCGGGACGGCGGGTACGGCGCGTGGTAGCCGCCGACCCGCAGGACCGGGGCCTCCAGGTGGTAGAAGCAGCGCTCGGTGATGCGGGCGGCGATCTCGGCGCCCGTGCCCAGGAAGACCGGGGCCTCGTGGACGACGACCAGCCGGCGCGTGCGCTCCACGGACGCCTGGATGGCGTCGAAGTCGACGGGCGACATGGACCGCAGGTCCAGCACCTCCAGCGACTTGCCCTCCTCCTCGGCCGCCGCGGCGGCCTCCAGACAGGTCTTCACCATCGGCCCGTAGGCGACCAGGCTCAGGTCCGTGCCCGGGCGGGCGACGACCGCGGCGTGCAGCGGCGCGGGGATGGCGTCCCGGTCGAGCTCGGACTTGTCGTGGTAACGGCGCTTGGGCTCGAAGTAGATGACCGGGTCGTCGCTCTCGATGGCCTGCTGGAGCATCCAGTAGGCGTCGGAGGCGTTCGACGGGGAGACCACCTTCAGGCCGGGCACGTGCGCGAACAGCGCCTCGGGCGACTCGCTGTGGTGCTCGACGGCGCCGATGGCACCGCCGTAGGGGATGCGGATGACGACCGGCAGCTTGATCTTGCCGAGCGCGCGGGCGTGCATCTTGGCGAGCTGGGTGACGATCTGGTCGTACGCCGGGAAGACGAAACCGTCGAACTGGATCTCCACTACCGGCCGGTAGCCCCGCAGGGCGAGGCCGATCGCGGTGCCGACGATGCCGGACTCGGCGAGCGGGGTGTCGATGACCCGGTCCTCGCCGAAGTCCTTCTGCAGGCCGTCGGTGACCCGGAAGACGCCGCCGAGCTTGCCGACGTCCTCACCCATGATCAGGACCTTGGGGTCGTTCTCCAGCGCGGTGCGCAGCGAGGCGTTGATCGCCTTGACGATGGAGAGCTTCTCGGCAGCCATCACTTGCTCTCCTCTGCGAAGGACGCCTGGTACGCGGCGAACTGGGCGCGCTCCTCGTCCACGAGGGCGTGGCCGTCGGCGTAGATGTTCTCGAAGATCGCCATGTCCTCGGGGTCCGGCATGGTGCGGACGGCGTCGCGCACCCGCTTGGCGAGCGCGTCGGACTCGGTCTCCAGCGCGGCGAAGAACGCCTCGTCGGCGTGGCCCTCGCGCTCCAGGTGGGTGCGCAGGCGCAGGATCGGGTCCTTGGCCTCCCACAGCTCGCGCTCCTCGTCCCGGCGGTACTTCGTCGGGTCGTCGGAGGTGGTGTGGGCGCCCATGCGGTAGGTGAACGCCTCGATGAGCATCGGGCCCTGGCCGGTGCGGGCGCGCTCCAGCGCGGCGCGGGTGACGGCGAGGACGGCGAGGACGTCGTTGCCGTCGACGCGGACGCCGGGGAAGCCGTAGCCCTGGGCGCGCTGGTAGAGCGGCACGCGGGTCTGGCGCTCGGTGGGCTCGGAGATGGCCCACTGGTTGTTCTGGCAGAAGAACACGACGGGGGCGTTGTAGACGGCCGAGAAGGTGAACGCCTCGGCCACGTCGCCCTGGCTGGACGCGCCGTCGCCGAAGTAGGCGATCACGGCGGAGTCGGCGCCGTCCTTGGCCACTCCCATGGCGTAACCGGTCGCGTGCAGCGCCTGCGAGCCGATGACGATCGTGTAGAGGTGGAAGTTGTTCTCGTTGGGGTCCCAGCCGCCGTGGTTCACGCCGCGGAACATGCCGAGCAGGTTGGTCGGGTCGACCCCGCGGCACCAGGCGACGCCGTGCTCGCGGTAGGTCGGGAAGACGTAGTCGTCGTGGCGGGTGGCCCGGCCGGAGCCGATCTGGGCGGCCTCCTGGCCGAGCAGCGAGGCCCACAGGCCCAGCTCGCCCTGGCGCTGGAGGGTCGTCGCCTCGGCGTCGAACCGGCGGGTCAGCACCATGTCGCGGTACAGGCCACGCAGTTCTTCGGACGACAGGTCGATGGAGTAGTCGGGGTGCTCGACCCGCTCGCCCTCCGGGGTCAACAGCTGTACGAGCTCGGGTCCGTCCGACCCGGCGGCGGCCGTCTTGGCCCCGGCCCGCTTGCTGCTGCCACGGCGCGGCTTGCGCGCGGCAGTGCTGTCCACAGTCACGTGTGCTCCTCCGTCTGTCCGGCCCCCGGGGTCGCCGGCGGCCAGAGGGGGTCCCCCCGCCGTGAGACAGGGGAAGGCTCGCTCGATCCCCGACGGCACACGGGGTGGGTGTGCCGAGGCCGGAACCGGGCGTGACAGGTGCCCCGGCAATGGCCTGCAATAAGCACGTTACCCAGAAGGCCGCATTCCTGCGAAACCCCGCCTGACCTGCAATTTTGCTTGGATTTCCAAGTAAATCGAGAAAGCGGGGCAACGCTCCTGGTCACGTCCTTGTGAGCACAGCCCTGCGGGCTGCCGGAACGACCGCACGTTATCCCGGAGGACAAGAGCAGGGGAAGAGTTGGTGTGTGAGACTGGCTCTGTGCCCGAACAACGAAAAATCACGGTATTTCTGCTCGACGACCATGAGGTCGTCAGGCGTGGCGTGCACGAGATGCTCTCCGTGGAGGCCGACATCGAGGTGGTCGGGGAGGCCGGAACGGCCGCTGACGCCTTGGTGCGCATTCCGGCGACCCGGCCGGACGTCGCTGTTCTGGACGTACGCCTTCCGGATGGCAGCGGGGTGGAAGTCTGCCGGGAAATCCGTTCTCAGGACGAGAACATCAAATGCCTGATGCTCACCTCCTTCGCCGATGACGAGGCACTCTTCGACGCGATCATGGCGGGCGCTTCCGGTTACGTTCTGAAAGCGATCCGTGGCAATGAGCTGCTCTCGGCGGTACGGGACGTGGCGGCCGGGAAATCCCTGCTGGACCCCGTGGCCACCGCGCGCGTGCTGGAGCGGCTGCGCGACGGCAAGGACCGCAAGGGCGACGGCCGGCTCGCGACCCTGACCGACCAGGAGCGGCGCATCCTGGACCTGATCGGCGAGGGCATGACCAACCGGGCCATCGGCGAGCGGCTGCACCTCGCCGAGAAGACCATCAAGAACTACGTCTCCAGCCTGCTCTCCAAGCTCGGCATGGAGCGCCGCTCCCAGGCGGCCGCCTACGTGGCCCGCCTGCAGGCCGAGAAGCGCTGACCGGCGATGCCCGGCGTCCCGAATCGAACAGGAACGGCCGATTCGGGACCAACGTCCCGGAGCAAAGGGGCGGGTGCCCCTATAGGCCCCTGTGACGAGAGGGCACAGTGGTGACCATGTTCTCCGCGCCCACCGGGCCCCCCGACGGTCACGACGCCGGTCACACCCCTGATCGCGGCGCCGGCCGCGGTACCGATCGCGCCATCGGCCGAGGCGCCGGCCCCGGCGCCGGTCCCGATCAGTACCGTGCGCTCGAACTGCTCGGCCGTACCCCCTACGGCAGGGTCTCGGTCAGCATGCGCGCGCTGCCCTTCGTCACCGTCGCCCGCCACATCGTGGCCGGCCGGCAGGTCCTGCTGCGGCTGCACGGCGGCTTCGGCTACGCACAGGCGTGCGACGGCAACGTCGTCGCGTACGGAGCCGACAACCTCAGCGACCGCCGCGAGGGCGACGAGGACGTCTGGACCGTGCAATTCGTCGGCACCGCCCGGCTCTTCACCCCCGGTCCCGCCGAACTCGACCGCTTCGGCCGGCCCCCGCGCACCGCGGACGCCGCACCCTTCGAACCCGAATACCTGTGCATCGAACCGCAGTTCATCACCCTTCACCACCTCGAAGGCGTCCCCGCGCGACAGGTCGCGCACTCAGGCTGATCTAACATTTGGAGCGTGCCGCGCTCACTTGTCCCCCCTCTCGTCGCCTCTCCCACCGGGGGACTTCAGGGGGACGGCGGCCTCCCGGGGCCCGACGGCGAGACGCTGCACGCCCTTCTGCGCCGCTACGGACGGGCCGGCGACCCGGTCTCCTGCGTGGCGCTCCCCGAGGGCCTCCTCAACCGCGGCTACCGCCTCGTCACCACGCGCGGCCACTTCTTCCTCAAGCACCACCTCGACGGCGACCACGCCGCCATCGCCCGCCAGCACGACGTCATCCTGCGCCTGGCCGCCCACGACGTCCCCGTCGCACCGCCCCTCGCCGACCGCGAGGACTCCACCGTCACCGTCCTCGACGGCCGCTGCTACGCCCTCCACCCCTGGGTCGACGGGCGGCACCGCCGCGGCCGCGAACTGACCCACGCGGAGTCCGACCGGCTCGGCAAGTTGCTGGGCCACATGCACATGGGCTTGGAGAAGGTCTGCTCCGACGAATTCCCCGACGGCCTCCAGGAAGGCCCTGAGGGCCCCTCTGAGGGCCTGGGAGGGGCGGGGCCGGGCGATGACGCCTCGGCGGATCCCCAGGACACGTACGCCCTCATCGAGGACCTTCTCGCGCTCGTACGCCGCCGCCCGCGCGACTCCTTCGACGAGCTGGCCGAGCACCGGCTCGTCGAACGCCGGGCCCTCCTGGAGCGCAACGCCCACCTCCGCCCGGCCGCCGTGCCCACCCGGGGCTGGGTGCACGGCGACTTCCACCCGCTCAACCTGCTCTACCGCGGCGGCGAGCCCGCCGCGATCGTCGACTGGGACCGCCTGGGCGTCCAGCCCCGCGCCGAGGAGGCCGTACGGGCCGCGGTGATCTTCTTCCTGCGGGACGACGGCACGCTGGACCTCGCGAAGGTCCGCCCGTACGCGCGTGCCTACCGCTCCGCGTGCGGCGCGGGCACGGCCGAACTCGCGGCGGCGGTGCACCGGGTGTGGTGGGAGCGGCTCAACGACTTCTGGATGCTGCGCTGGCGCTACCAGCTGGGCGACCACCGCGCCGACCCCGGCTTCCCGGCGTCGGCGGCGCTGTCGGTGTGGTGGACGCGCGCGTACGAGGACGTACGCGCGGCGTTCACGGACTGACGCGCGGAGATCAAGCCTGTCCGGCGATTGAGGACGCGCCCGCAGGGCGCTCGCCGCCGCAGGCGGCAAAGTCGGCCCGTGGGCAAAGATCCGCCGGAGGGCGACCGCGCGGCCCGGTCAGTTGGTGGTGCCGGTGGCTCCCTGGGCGGCGCTGCCGGCGGTGGTGCCCTGGGCGGCGCTGCCGACGGTCGTGCCGCCGCCGGTGGCGTTGCCGGTCGTCCCGCCGGGGTCCGTGCTCGGCGTGGCCGGCTTGTTGTCGCCGCCCGTCGCGCCGCCGCCCGTGGTGTCGGAGGACGCCGAGGAGTGGCCGGACGGCTCGCTGGACGTCCCGCTGCTCGGCTCCTGCGAATGGCGCCTGCTCGGCTCGTCCGACGTGTCCTCGTCACCGGTGGAGGGGTCGGTCCACTGCCCCTGGTTGCCCGTGGTGCCACCGCCGTTGTGCGGGGAGGGGCTGTGCTTGCCGGGGCTCGGGGTGGTGGAGGGGGTGGGCGACGAAGAGGACTTGGTGGGCTTCTTCTGGTTCTGCTGCGCGCCCCCGTCCGTCTTGCTCGCCTCCAGCGCGTACACGACGCCCGCCGCGATCGCGATCACCGCGAGCACCGCGACCAGCAGCATCCTGCCCTTGCTGCCGCCGTTGCCGCGGCCCCGGCCGCCGTTGCCGTTGTAGCCACTGTCGTCACCGCCGCGCGACGGGATGAGCGGCTGCTGCGAGGTGTCGCCGTGCACCGAGTGCGGCATGGCGGTGGTGCCGCCCATGGCGCCCATGCCGAGCGCCTGGGTGGCCGCGGTGGCGTGCGCGACCGGGCCGGTGTCCCAGCCGCCGGTGTGGGCGCCGCCCTCGTTGAGCATCTGGAGCGCGTACTGCACCAGCCCGCGCATCTCCTCCGCGCTCTGGAACCGGTCGTCCGGGTCCTTGGCGAGGGAGCGCATGACCAGCCCGTCGAGCTCCGGCGGCACGCTGCCGAGGACCTGCGACGGCGCGACGGGAGTGTCCTGGACGTGCTGGTAGACCACCGAGAGCGGGGTCTCGCCGGTGAACGGGGGCCGCAGTGCGAGAAGTTCGTAGAGCAGGCAGCCGGTGGCGTAGAGGTCCGAGCGCGCGTCGACCGTCTTGCCGAGGGCCTGCTCGGGGGAGAGGTACTGCGGGGTGCCCATGACCATGCCGGTCTGGGTCATGGTGGACGCCGCGCCGTGCAGGGCGCGGGCGATGCCGAAGTCCATGACCTTGACGGCGCCGGCGTTGGTGATGATGACGTTCGCGGGCTTGATGTCGCGGTGCACGATGCCGTGCTGGTGGCTGTAGGCCAGCGCTTCCAGGACGCCCGAGACGATGATCAGGGCCTGCTCGGGGCCCGGTGCCTCGGCGCTGAGCAACAGGTCGCGGATAGTGCGGCCTTCAACCAACTCCATGACGATGTACGGCACGACGCCACGGCCGACGGTGTCCTCGCCGGAGTCGTAGACCGCGACCACCGCGTGGTGGTTGAGGCCGGCCACCGACTGTGCCTCGCGGGTGAAGCGCGCCTTGGAGACCGGGTCCTCGGCGAGGTCGGCGCGGAGCAGCTTGACGGCGACCGTACGGCCCAGGCGCACGTCCTCGGCGGCGAACACCTCCGCCATGCCACCGCGGCCGAGGCGGTGGGTGAGGCGGTAGCGGCCGTCACCGACCAGTCCGCCGTTACCCCACATTTCAGGCACATCGGGCATACCGCCCCCGTTGGCGTCAGGGTCCATCGGACCCTGGGCGCTCTGCGTCTGTGCCATCAGTCCTCGCCGTCGTGTCTGGCCGCTTCGCGCGGAAAGGCGCTGCGGGGAAAACGGTCTTCCGTTAAGGCACGCTACAGGCTCCGCGCGGCGCACCGGTCCGGGATGGACGCGCTATCAAACCCGGACGGGCGTGAGCAAGGCAAATCTCGTGACGGCTTG
This sequence comes from Streptomyces sp. ISL-11, assembly GCF_018614525.1. Lineage (GTDB taxonomy): Bacteria > Actinomycetota > Actinomycetes > Streptomycetales > Streptomycetaceae > Streptomyces. The sequence goes on along the minus strand of NZ_JAGGOL010000104.1, from coordinate 3,181 downwards.
TCGCGCATCCCGTCACGGAGCGGGCACGCGGCTTGACGTGCCCGTGCCCTGGGGCAGACTTGGCCGAGATATATCGCCGGATCCGGAACGGATCCGGCCCCGGTACGCCAGGCAGTGCGCCCAAGGGGGAAGTAGAACGATGAGCCAGGACGGCGCACAAGGCCGCTACACGGGCCGGTCTGTCGGCGGCGGCCGCTACCAGCTGCGCGACCTGCTGGGCGAGGGCGGCATGGCCTCGGTCCACCTGGCGTACGACAGCGTCCTGGACCGACAGGTCGCTATCAAGACACTCCACACCGAGCTGGGACGCGAGGCGTCCTTCCGCGAGCGGTTCCGGCGCGAGGCGCAGGCCGTCGCCAAGCTCACACACACGAACATCGTCTCGGTCTTCGACACCGGCGAGGACGACCTCGACGGGTCGACCATGCCGTACATCGTCATGGAGTACGTCGAGGGCCAGCCGCTGCGCTCCGTGCTCGACACGGACGTCCGGCAGTACGGCGCGATGCCCACCGAGAAGGCGCTGAAGATCACCGCCGACGTGCTGGCCGCGCTGGAGGTCAGCCACGAGATGGGGCTGGTCCACCGCGACATCAAGCCCGGCAACGTGATGATGACCAAGCGCGGCGTGGTCAAGGTCATGGACTTCGGCATCGCCCGCGCCATGCAGTCGGGCGTCACGTCGATGACGCAGACCGGCATGGTCGTCGGCACCCCGCAGTACCTCTCGCCGGAGCAGGCGCTGGGCCGCGGCGTCGACGCCCGTTCGGACCTGTATTCGGTCGGCATCATGCTCTTCGAGCTGCTGACCGGACGACTGCCCTTCGACGCCGACTCCCCGCTGGCCATCGCGTACGCGCACGTCCAGGAGGAGCCGGTCGCGCCCTCCTCGATCAACCGCTCGATCCCGCCGGCGGTCGACGCGCTGGTCGCCCGCGCCCTGAAGAAGAACCCGAACGAGCGCTTCCCGAGCGCCGAGTCGATGCGCGACGAGTGCGCGCGGGTGGCCGGTACGGCACAGTCCGCCGCCTCGCCGATCATCATCGCGGGCGGTCCGCCGGCGCGCAGCGGGGCGGGCGTCGGCTCGGCGGTCTTCCCGCCCGTCGACCAGCAGGCCCCCGCGCCCGGCCCGCAGGGCGTCCAGATGCCCTACCAGCCGCCCGCTGGAGGCCCGTACGGCGGTTACGGGCCGTCGACCCCGCCGCCGGGGCCCCAGGGCTACCAGACGCCCGCACAGCCCTTCCAGAGCGGCGGCCCGGCCACGCCTCCCCCGTACGTCCCGGCGACCTCCCCGGGCATGCCGTCCGGCGGCGGCAAGAGCAACAAGCCGGTCATCATCGGCTCGGGCGTCGTGGCGGTGCTCGCGGTGATCGGCGTGATCGCGGCCATCGCGCTCAGCGGCGGCGACAAGGGCGGCAACGAGGCCGGCGGCGACAAGGGCACCCAGGCCCCCGTGACCGGCGCGCCGGCGGGCGGCACGAGCGGCGGCACCACGACGGGCGGCACCGGGGCCGGCACCACCGGTTCCACCGGCGGCACGCAGAGCAAGCACAAAGAGGGCGACAGGTCGAAGGCCATCGACGCGCAGAAGTGCACGAAGGCCTATGAGTACTACAACGACAAGTCGAAGAAGTCGGCGCCCAACTTCAGCTACTTCTACATCGACTCGGTCAAGGCGTGCCTGCAGGCCGCCGGCTGGAAGTACCGGATCGACGTGCAGCCGGAGAACACCTGGGGCAAGGGCACGGTGCTGAGCCAGACGCCCAAGGAGGGCGACGCCTTCGACCCGAAGTCGCCGAGCGACATGTTCGTCCTGACGGTGTCGACGGGTGACCCGGCGTCCTAGCCTCCCCGGCCTTTCAGCGCATGTGCCCGGTACGTCCTGAGCGGACGTACCGGGCACATGCGTTCACGGGACGCTGCTGCCGGCCCCGGACCCGTCGGAGATACGGGCCCGTCAGAGGTACGGGCCCGTCGGAGATACGAACTCGTCAGAGATACGAGCCCGTCAGAGATACGGTCCGGAGCGCGCTCCGCCGTGCTGCTGGCCGCCTTCGCCGTCGTCGTCGCCGAGGACACCGGGCGGAAGCGCCCTGCGCATCTGCTCCAACTGGGCGCGTGCCGCCATCTGCTGGGCGAAGAGCGTGGTCTGGATGCCGTGGAAGAGCCCTTCCAGCCAGCCGACCAACTGTGCCTGCGCGATGCGCAGTTCCGCCTCGGTGGGAATCGAGTCCTCGGTGAAGGGCAGGGAGAGCCTCTCCAACTCCTCCACCAGCTCGGGCGCGAGCCCGTCCTCCAGCTCTCGGACGGAGCTGTGGTGGATCTCCTTGAGCCGGGCCCGGCTCGCCTCGTCCAGAGGTGCGGCCCGTACTTCCTCCAGAAGCTGCTTGATCATGCTGCCGATGCGCATGACCTTCGCGGGCTGTTCGACCATCTCCGTCACGGGGACCTCGCGCGACTCGTCGTCACCGTCCCCGACGCCGGGGTTGGTGCTGCCGAGAGCCATGCCGTCCGGGCCTACGACCAGGACGTGCGGGCTCTCCTGCGACCGTTCATTCCTCGGCATATCCATGCCGCCATTCTCTCGCACAGGTGATTTCCCCCTGGTGATGCCCCCGTACACGTCTGATCCACCGTGCGACGTGCGGTGTCGTGCGCCCCCTGTTCACCCCGCGCGCCGCAGACGCAGGGCGAAGTAGCCGAGTCCGAGCCCGGTGAGGGCCATTCCGGTGCCCAGCGGCAGGACGCGCATGACGCGGTCGCCGTCGGCCGTGGGAGGGCCGCCACGGGCCCCGGCGGGCGGCGGGGGCCGGTGCTGCGGACGGCCGGCTCCGGCCTGGTCACGGGGGCGCGGGTGGGGTTCCCGCGGTGCGGATCCGGCGCCGGGGCGGTCATGGCCGGGCGCCGGCCGGGACGGCTTGTCGGTCGGCCTGCCCGTCGGCGTGTCGGTCGGCGTGTCGGGGGACGGGCCCGGGTTCGCGTTCGCATTCATGTCGGAGGACGAACGGGGCGCGGGTGCCGGATCGGTGGCCCGGCCGGGGTGCGTACGGCCCTCACCTGCGGCGTTCCCGGCGAGCCGGTCGTCCCGGTCGGTGTCCGGTGGCGGGGCCAGCGGGGGCGGGGGCAGGAGCGCCGGGGGCGAGGTGGGCGCGGCCCGGCCCTCGGGGGGCGGGGTGGCGGG
>NZ_JAGGOL010000103.1:35358-35605 GCF_018614525.1 Streptomyces sp. ISL-11 | reverse complement strand
AGCAGGAGGCCGCATTAGGGGTTTCGCCTTGGCTTGGGGGGTTCGAGGATGGTTATAGGGGCAGGGGCGGACGTTGGCCTGCGGCAGGGCGGTCGGCTTCGGGCGCCGGGGCGACGGTCGAGGCCGGCGTGCCGGCCCGGCGCCACGGCGTGCTCCAGCTGCGCGGCGTGCTCTACGGGCTCAGCGGCGCGCGCGACGCCCATCCGGGCGTGGTACGCAGCTCGGCCGTCCGGACGGTCCGGGTCCG
>NZ_JAGGOL010000103.1:0-35263 GCF_018614525.1 Streptomyces sp. ISL-11 | reverse complement strand
GCCGAGGCGGCGCAGGGTGTCCAGCGGACAGCCCTGCCGCAGCAGCGGGAACAGGTCGTGCTCCTCGTGGCGCACGTGCTGGGAGACCTCGCGCTCCAGGGCCCGGACACGGGCGTCGAACCCGGGTTCGTACACCGTGCTGGACTCCAGGCCCCGCAGCATCGTCGTCAGGCGTTCCTGACGGGCCGTCTCCTTGGTGACGACCTCCTCGCCGTCGGCCACGTACGCGCGGACGGCCGGGTAGAGGTAGCGCTCCTCGGCCGCCATGTGCCGTGCGAGCTCGGCGGCCACCTCCTCCAGGAGCCGCTCGCGGCCGGTGTCCTCGAGGGGGGTGCGGTGGATCCATGTGAACAGCGCCTCGATCACCCGGTGGTCGGTCTCCATCTCGGTGATGATGTCGGTACGGGTCATCGCCGACCGTCCCTTCGCCTCGTGCGCGGCTGCCTGGGCACCACGCTGCCACGGTTCCCCGCATCGCGCAGCGAACACCGCCGGGGCGCGGGCCCGCGGGGGCGAGGACCGGACACCACCCCCGCGGGCGGGCGGGTCAGCCGGAGTGCCAGGCCCCGGTGACCGCGGCGACCACCACGGACCCGATGACGACCAGACGGTGCGTCACGGCGTCCAGCTGTTCCCGCTGGGCGGCCGGCAGGTGCCACTCCTCCCACCAGGTGACCTGCTCCTGGGTGAGCGGCTCGGGCCGCTCGGCGGCCCACCGCTCGCGCAGGTGGTCGGCGAGCGGGCCGGCGACGGCGGCCTGGTCGGCGTAGGCGGAGACCAGCGCCGTCATATGGCTCGTCGGCAGGTGGGGGTACCACTGGTCGCGGACGCGGGCGGTGAGGGACGCGACGGCCTCCAGCCAGAGCACGTGCTGGGTCACCCACCCCTGCGGGTCGCGGCTCGCGGGCATGCCGGGCAGCAGCAGGGGATCCAGCGCGTCACGGCGGGCGAGGAACGCCTGGCCGAGGGTCTTCTCCTCGCCGTCAGGGATCCAGAGACGGTCGCCCAGGGCGATCGCGGCGGCATCGACGGCGTCAACGGCGTGGGTCATTTGATCACTTTACGGTGCCCGTGGGCGCGGCTCGCACGGCACTGCCCGAGCGTGTAGGCCATCTTCCCCGGCAGGCGCGCGCCCGTGCGGCGCCCGGGGCATCATGGCCGGGTGACGAGCCTCGGACTTCCCCCCGGCATCCGCGCCTGTCTGTTCGACCTCGACGGGGTCCTCACCCGCACCGCGACCGTGCACGCGGCCGCGTGGAAGGAGATGTTCGACGCCTTCCTGCGGTCCCGCAAGGGGGCGGGCTTCCGTCCGTTCGACCCGGTCGCGGACTACGACGAGTACGTGGACGGGCTGCCCAGAGCCGACGGCGTGCGTTCGTTCCTCGCCTCGCGGGGCATCCGGCTCCCCGAGGGCCGGCCGGACGACCCGCCGGAGCGGGACACCGTGCACGGTCTCGGGACGCGGAAGAACGCGCTCGTGCTGGAGAAGATCAAGGAGATGGGCGTGCAGGCGTACGAGGGGTCGGTCCGCTACGCACAGGCCGTCCGCACTGCCGGACTGCGGCGCGCCGTGGTCTCCTCCAGCGCCAACTGCCGCGACGTACTCGTCGCGGCGGGCATCGCCGACCTCTTCGAGGTCCGCATCGACGGACTGGTCGCCGCCGAGCGCGCGCTGCCCGGCAAGCCGCACCCGGACACCTTCCTCGCCGCCGCCCGGGATCTCGGCGTGACCCCCGGGCAGTCGGCGGTCTTCGAGGACGCCCTGGCGGGCATGGAGGCCGGGCGCGCCGGTGCCTTCGGCTTCGTGGTCGGTGTGGACCGCGTCGGCCAGGCGGCGGCGCTGCGCAGCCACGGCGCGGATGTCGTCGTGCGGGATCTGGACGAACTCCTGGGGGACTCACCGTGATCACCCATCCGGCGTACGCGGTCGAACCGTGGTGTCTGCGCGAGACGGCGCTCAACCTCGATGTGCTGCCGCAGAGCGAGTCGGTCTTCGCGCTGGCCAACGGGCACATCGGCTGGCGCGGCAATCTCGACGAGGGCGAGCCGCATGGCCTGCCGGGCTCGTACCTCAACGGGGTGTTCGAGCTGCGGCCGCTGCCGTACGCGGAGGCGGGCTACGGCTATCCGGAGTCGGGGCAGACCGTCATCGACGTCACCAACGGCAAGGTGGTCCGGCTGCTCATCGACGACGAGCCGTTCGACCTGCGCTACGGGCGGCTGCTCCACCACGAGCGGGTGCTGGACTTCCGCTCGGGGCTGCTGAGGCGCGAGGTGGAGTGGACGTCGCCGTCGGGCCGTACGGTGCGGGTGCGCTCGACGCGGCTGGTCTCCTTCACCCAGCGGGCGGTCGCGGGCATCGCCTACGAGGTGGAGCCGGTGGACGCCGAGGTGCGGATCGTCCTGCAGTCGGAGCTGGTGGCCAACGAGCAGCTGCCCGCGGCCGGCGGCGACCCGCGGGTGGCCGCGGTGCTGGAGTCCCCGCTGGTGCCGGAGGATCACGAGGCGGAGGACACCCGGCTGCGGCTGGTGCACCGTACGCAGCGCAGCGGGCTGCGGGTGGCGGCGGCCGCGGTGCACCGGGTGGACGGCCCGGAGGAGACGCGGACGTACGCCAAGAGCAGCGACGACCTGAGCCGCTTCACGGTGACGTCGGTGCTGCGGCCCGGGGAGTGCCTGCGGCTGGAGAAGATGGTCGCCTACGGCTGGTCGGGGGTGCGCTCGCTGCCGGCGATGCGCGACCAGGTGGACGCGGCCCTGGCGGGGGCCATGAGCACGGGCTGGACGGGGCTGTGCGCCGAGCAACGGTCGTATCTCGACGAGTTCTGGAACCGCGCCGACGTCGAGGTCGACGGTGACGCGGAGATCCAGCAGGCCGTGCGGTTCGCGCTGTTCCACGTGTTGCAGGCGGGGGCGCGGGCGGAGTCCCGGGCGATCGCCGCGAAGGGGCTGACGGGCCCCGGCTACGACGGGCACAGCTTCTGGGACACCGAGACGTTCGTTCTGCAGGTGCTGACCTGCACGGCGCCGCCGGCGGCGGCGCAGCCGCTGCGGTGGCGGCACGCGACCCTGCCCGCCGCACTCAACCGCGCGCGGCTGCTGGGGCTCCAGGGAGCGGCGTTCCCGTGGCGGACCCTCGACGGCGACGAGTGCTCGGCGTACTGGCCGGCGGGCACCGCCGCCTTCCACGTCAACGCGGACATCGCGGATGCCGTGGTGCGCTATCTGGACGCCACGGACGACGAGGTGTTCGAGTGCGAGGTGGGCCTGGAGCTGCTGGTCCACACCGCCCGGCTGTGGCGTTCGCTGGGCCACCACGACCATCAGGGGCAGTTCCACATCGACGGGGTGACGGGCCCGGACGAGTACAGCGCCATCGCGGACGACAACGTCTACACCAATCTGATGGCACAGCGGAATCTCCGGGCGGCCGCCGACGCGGCCGAGCGCCATCCGGACCTGGCGGCCGAATGGGGCGTGGACGACGAGGAGACCGCCGCGTGGCGGGACGCGGCGGCCCGGATGACGCTGCCGTACAACGAGGGTCTCGGCGTCCACGAGCAGTCGGCGGGCTTCACGGGTCATCAGCAGTGGGACTTCGCGGGCACCCGCGCCGACCAGTACCCGCTGATGATGCACTTCCCCTACTTCGACATCTACCGCAAGCAGGTCGTCAAGCAGGCGGATCTGGTGCTCGCCATGATGTTGCGCGGTGACGCCTTCACCGAGGAGGAGAAGGCCCGCAACTTCGCCTACTACGAACCGCTGACCGTGCGGGACTCCTCCTTGTCGGCGTGTGTGCAGGCCGTGATGGCCGCCGAGGTGGGGCATCTGCGGCTGGCGTACGACTATCTCGGCGAGGCGGCGATGATGGACCTCTCCGACCTGGAGAGCAACACCCGCGACGGCCTGCACATCGCCTCCCTCGCCGGGACGTGGATCGCCCTCGTCGCGGGGTTCGGCGGGATGCGCAACTGCGACGGGGTGGTCTCCTTCGCTCCCAAGCTCCCCGAGCAGTTCGGCCGGCTGGCCTTCACGGTGCAGGTGCGGCGGCGGCTGTTGCGCGTGGAGATCGCCGACGCCCGGGCGACGTACACCCTGCTGGAGGGCCAGGCCCTGGAGGTCGACCACTACGGCGAGCCGCTGCGGGTCGCACCGGGACACCCGGAGAGCCGGAAGGTGCCGGGCGGGCCGGAACGGCCGGAGCCGACCCAGCCCGCGGGACGTCGGCCGGCCCACCGCGGCTGGGCGGCGGGCCGGCGGCCGGAGAGCCCGGACTGATCACCTGCGACACGGCCGGGCCGTGTCGCAGCAAACCGCCGGGACGTCGACCGCCAAACGCATGTCCGGCCCGTTGATGTAGGTCAGCAGCATGACCAGCGGGTCCTCGCCCTCGTTGCGGCCGTCGTGCAGGTGGTCGGGCCCGCCGGTGATGAAGCTGGTCCCGGCGGGGTGGCGGCTCACGCGGCCGTCCGCCCAGTAGTGGGTGAGCGTGCCCCCGGTGACGACGCCGACGAGGGTGCCGGGGTGGTAGTGCCATCCGGTGCGTGCTCCGGGCGGCATGGTGGTCCGGTGCACCACGACGCTGGAGGCGTGGGTCATGCCGGGAGGCAGGGGGAGGACGATCTCGCCCTCGGCCATCGTTTCGCTGACCGGCTGTGCCGGGTGCTCCCTCAACACGGTGATGATGTTCCCTCTCGTTCCGGTGCTGCCCGGGTGGTGGCCCGGGCTCACTCCAGGCTGTTGGACGCCGCGGCCTCGCGGGATCCTCCGCTCGGCCGGCGCCGGTGGTGACGTGGGTGCGCACAATGGGCCTCATGGGTGTTCATGAGACCGATCCGCTGCGTCGTTTCTCCCAGGAGGAGTTGCGGCTCCGTACGAGCGCGAAGTGGCGCGCCTATCCGCCGGACGTGCTGCCGCTATGGGTGGCCGAGATGGATGTGCCGCTCGCCGGGCCCGTGGCTCGGGCGCTGACGGAGGCGATCGCCCTGGGAGACACCGGGTATGCCGAGGGGACGGCGTACGCCGAGGCGCTGGACGCGTTCGCCCGCCGACGGTGGGATGGGTACGGCGTGGTGCCGGAACATACGGCGATCGTGCCGGACGTCATGCAGGGCATCGTCGAAGTTTTGCGTCTGATCACCGGTCCGGGGGACACCGTGGTAGTGAACTCCCCTGTCTATCCACCGTTCTACGGGTTTGTGGAGCACATGGACCGGCGGGTCGCGGAGGCTCCGCTGGGCGCCGGCCACCGCATCGACACCGGCGTCCTGGAGGAGGCGTTCGGGCGCGCGGTGGCGGGCGGGCGGCGGGCCGCGTATCTGCTGTGCAGCCCGCACAACCCGACGGGGACGGTGCACACCGCCCAAGAGCTCACCGAGGTCGCGCGGTTGGCGGAGGCGTTCGGGGTGCGGGTCGTGGCCGACGAGATCCACGCGCCGCTGGTGCTGCCCGGCGCGCGGTTCGTGCCGTTCCTCTCGGTGCCCGGCACGGACGGCGCCTTCTCGGTGATGTCGGCGTCCAAGGCGTGGCACCTGGCGGGTGTCAAGGCGGCGTTGGCCGTCGCCGGTCCGGCGGCGGCCGGGGACCTGGCGCGCCTGCCGTACGTGGTGAGCCACGGCCCGAGCCACCTGGGGGTCGTCGCCCACACCGCCGCCCTGCGGCACGGCGGCGACTGGCTGGACACCGTGCTGGCGGGCCTGGACGCCAACCGGCGGCTGCTCGGCGATCTGCTGGAGCGGCACGTGCCCGGCGTGCGCATGGTGTGGCCGGAGGGGACGTACCTGGCGTGGCTGGACTGCCGGGCGCTGGGCCTGGGCGACGATCCGGCGGCCGTCTTCCTCGCACGCGGGCGGGTGGCACTGACCGGCGGGATGCCCTTCGGCACGGGCGGGGCGGGGCATGTGCGGCTGAACTTCGCCACCTCGCCGGAGATCCTCACGGAGGCGGTGGGGAGAATGGCGGCGGCGCTCGGCCGGTCCCGGCCGAGCGCCGCCCGCCCCGCACCTGCCTAGCCCGGGACGACGTTCTCCGCCTGTGGCCCCTTGGGGCCCTGGACGACGTCGTACGTGACCTTGTCGTTCTCCTGGAGTTCCTTGAAACCGGTGCTCTGGATGGCGGAGAAGTGGACGAAGACGTCCGGGCCGCCGTCGTCCTGTTCAATGAAGCCGAAGCCCTTGTCGGCGTTGAACCACTTCACCCTGCCTGTTGCCATCGCCCATTCCTTCGTTCCTTGCCACGGCGCGACATCGACGCGCCGGCCGGGACCCGTCATGGCCGATCCCGACGCGGCAACCCTCCCCGACCGACCGTGGATCGATGCGCTGCACACTCCGCCATTCACCCGGCCGGCGCAATGACCCGCCCCGTGCGGGACTATGGAGGTGTCCGGCGGATCTTCGGCCGCGGGCCGTCTTTGCCGGCTGCGGCGGCGAGCGCGGGTCTTCGGCCGCGGACTGTCCTTGCCACCTGCGGCGGCGAGCGCCCTGCGGATCTTCGGCTGCGGGCCGTCTTTGCCGCCTGCGGCGGCGAGCGCCCTGCGGGCGCGTCCTCAAACGCCGGACGGGCTTGATTGCGCCGGGCTCAGCCGCTCTCAGCCTGTTGGGGGCACCCCCAGCGGTAGCTGGGGGAGTTTGAGGACACCACCGCGCAGCGGTGGTGCGCACGTCGGCTCAACGCGCGGATGGCCGAGGCGGGTTGTCTCGCGCTGATGCCCGACCTCTTCCACGGCATGGGCGGGGGCTTCGCGCTGGTCCTGGCCGGGCGGGGGCGGTACGACGCGGCGGCGGCCAACTACGGGCGGCTGCCGGACGACCTGGACTCCGCGATGAAGGGCGCCTGCCCGGTACTCGCCACCTACGGCGCCAAGGGCCGCGCGTTCCGCGCGAACGCGGGGAAGCTGGAGGCTGCGCTGGAGCGGGCCGGGGTGGAGCACGAGGTGCGGCTCTACCCGGACGCCGGGCACTCGTTCCCCAACGACACCGACAACGTGCCGCACGCCATGCGTCCTTTGCTGCGGTTCGTGATGGGCATCGGACCGGAGCCGGCGTCGGCCGCCGACGCGTGGCGGCGGATCGAGGCGTTCTTCGCCAGGCACCTCGCCGCCGGCTGAACACGGCCCCCGCGTGAAGGACCCGTGGGGCCTACGGCCCGGCGGCACGCCCAGGCCCGGCCAGGACGTCTCCTGGCCGGGCCGGACTCAAGGCCGTGGTGCGGGAGTGCGTGACAGCCGGCGCGCTCAGCGACCGGTGGCCGCCGAGGGGGTGCCGGACGTCGCGCAGGCGATGTCGGTGCCGCCCACGGGGTAGAGCCCGTCCTTCTTGGCCTGGCCGCCCTGGTACTCGTAGTAGAGGTAGGTGTAGAACTCGATGCGCCTGCTAGGGCCGCAGGCCGAGTCGGCGGCGATCTTGTAGGTCAGCGTCGCGGTGCGGCTCGCGCCGGGCAGGATGGGCACGTTGTAGCTCACCGCGCCGCTCTGCTGGTTGGGCACGGTGCAGGAGGACGTGTCACCGGCGCAGGTGGCGAACGCGTACTTCAGGCCGGGGTCCGACGTGGTGTTCCACGTCGGCTGGATCGACTGGTACACGAACTGGGCGTTCGTGGTCTGGTCGTTGGTGAACGTCAGCTTGATGGTGACCGTGGAGCCCGGGGTCGCCGACTGCTTGTCGACGCTGATGGTCATGGGCGGGGTGTCGGCGGCGGAGGCCGGCTGGGCCAGGCCCAGGAGGGCGACGACGAAGGCGAGTATCGCGGACAGGCTGAGCCGTCCCAGTGTTGTTCTGCGCATGGCGAGGGAGAGTAGACAGAGACCTCGCGTCTTGGCTGCACCCACCGAACAGGACCGGCCAAGTGCCGGGAGGGCTCAGTGACTTCCGGAGCTGGTGTGAGCCAGGTGACAGTGTTGCCGCGATGTTGCGAGTTGGCCGGGAAGTGCTGCCGGGACGGGTGCGAAAGGGGTCATGGAGAGGGTGTGGAGGTGTCGTGGAAGGGGTGGCGAACGGGCGGATGCGAGGGCGCGGACCCGCGGGCACCGGCCGCGCCCGGGCCCCGCGCGTCGCGGCACGCCGGCGGACCCGGACGCGGACGCCCATCCAGCACCTGCCATGCTGAATCATGGAACTCAGACACCTCGAACACTTTGTGGCCGTCGCCGAGGAGCAGCACTTCACGCACGCCGCCGAGCGGCTGCGGGTGGCACAGTCCGGGGTGTCGGCGTCGGTCCGGGCGCTGGAGCGGGAGCTGGGCGCGGAGTTGTTCGTGCGCACCACGCGGCGGGTCGGGCTCACGGACGCCGGGCGGGCGCTGCTGGTGGAGGCGCGGCGCACGCTGGCCTGCGCGGCGGCGGCCCGGGAGGCCGTCGCGGCCGTGCAGGGGCTGATGGGCGGGAAGCTCTCGGTGGGCACCGAGCAGTGCATGGGCACGGTCGACGCGGCCGCGCTGCTGGCCGCCTTCCACGCGTTGCACCCGCAGGTGGAGATCCATATGGAGCAGGCGGGTTCCGGCCGTCTCCTGGAGCAGGTGCGCAGGGGTGAGCTGGACGTCGCGTTCGTCGTGCACGACGGCTCCCACGAGGGGGTGCGGCTGTACCGGGTGGCGGAGGAACCGTTGATGCTGCTGTGCCGGGCGGACCATCCGCTGGCGGGGGCGAGCGGGCCGGTGTCGCCGGCGCGGCTGGCCGGCGAGGTCTTCGTGGACCTCCACCCGGACTGGGGCGCGCGGCGGGCGGCGGATCTGGCGTTCGCCGACGCGGAGGTGGTCCGGAAGGTGGCCCTCCAGGTCAATGACGTCTACACGCTGCTCGACCTGGTCTCGCGGGGGCTGGGGGCGGCGGTGGTGCCGCGTCCGGTGACGTTCAAGGAGCAGGCGCGCGGCCTGAGCGCGGTGCCGCTGCGGAGTGCGACGTCGTGGAAGGTCGCGGTCGCGGTTCCGGCGGCGGGTCAGCCGACCGCGGCGGCCCGGGCCCTGCTGTCGATGATCAAGGAACTGGACGGGGACCGGTCCGAGGACCGTGCGGGAGCGGACCGGACGGCCGGTCCGGTGGCCGCACGAGCGATTGATCAGCGAGTCAGCTGAATGTGATCGGGTTGGGATGTTGGACACGGCCTGGCTCGCGGCGCAGAGTGGAGCCCGACTCCACCGTAGAGAAAGGCAGGCCGTTCCCCATGGCGCAAGAAGTACGCGGTGTCATCGCCCGCGGCAAGGGCGAACCCGTCCGGGTCGAGACGATCGTGGTGCCGGACCCCGGTCCCGGCGAGGCCGTGGTGAAGATCCAGGCGTGCGGGGTGTGCCACACCGACCTGCACTACCGGGAGGGCGGCATCAACGACGAGTTCCCCTTCCTGCTCGGCCATGAGGCCGCCGGCGTGGTGGAGTCCGTGGGCGCCGGCGTGACCGAGGTGGCACCGGGCGACTTCGTCATCCTCAACTGGCGTGCGGTCTGCGGCCAGTGCCGGGCCTGTCGGCGCGGGCGCCCCTGGTACTGCTTCGACACCCACAACGCCACGCAGCGCATGACGCTCACCGACGGCACCGAGCTCTCCCCCGCGCTGGGCATCGGCGCCTTCGCGGAGAAGACCCTGGTGGCCGCCGGGCAGTGCACCAAGGTCGACCCGGCCGCGTCGGCGGCCGCCGCCGGGCTGCTGGGCTGCGGGGTGATGGCCGGCCTCGGCGCCGCCATCAACACCGGCGCGGTCGGGCGCGGTGACACGGTCGCGGTGATCGGCTGCGGTGGCGTGGGCAGCGCGGCCGTCGCGGGCGCGCGGCTGGCCGGCGCTTCGAGGATCATCGCGGTCGACATCGCGGACACCAAGCTGGCCACGGCCAAGGCGATGGGCGCCACGCACACCGTCAATTCCCGCTCCGGCGACGCCGTGGCGGCGATCCGGGAGCTCACCGGCGGCTTCGGCGCCGACGTCGTGATCGACGCGGTGGGCCGCCCGGAGACGTACGAGCAGGCGTTCTACGCCCGTGACCTGGCCGGCACCGTGGTGCTGGTGGGCGTGCCGACGCCGGAGATGAAGCTGGAGCTGCCGCTGCTCGACGTCTTCGGGCGCGGTGGTGCGCTGAAGTCCTCCTGGTACGGCGACTGCCTGCCCTCCCGGGACTTCCCCGTGCTCATCGACCTCTACCTCCAGGGGCGGCTCGACCTGGACGCGTTCGTCAGCGAGACCATCGCGCTGGACGAGGTCGAGGAAGCCTTCCACCGCATGGAGAAGGGCGAGGTCCTGCGCTCGGTGGTGACGCTGTGACGACCGCGCGCATCGAACACCTCGTCACCTCCGGCGTGTTCGCTCTCGACGGCGGCGTCTGGGAGGTCGAGAACAACGTCTGGCTGGTGGGCGACGACCACGAGGTCCTCGTCATCGACGCGGCGCACGACGCCGCCGCGATCGAGCGGGCCGTGGGCGGCCGCCGGCTGGTCGCCATCGTGTGCACCCACGCCCACAACGACCACATCGACGCGGCCCCCGAGCTCGCCGGCCGTACGGGCGCGCCGGTCCTGCTCCACGCCGACGACCGCGAACTGTGGCAGCAGACCCATCCCGGTACCGTCCCCAACGGCGAGCTGACGGACGGGCAGGAGCTGTCGGTCGCCGGGACCGGGCTGGCCGTGCTGCACACCCCCGGGCACAGCCCCGGCGGGGTGTGCCTGTACGCGCCGGCGCTGGGCACGGTGTTCACCGGGGACACGCTCTTCCAGGGCGGGCCGGGCGCCACGGGCCGGTCCTTCTCGGACTTCCCCACCATCGTCGGCTCCATCCGGGACCGGCTGCTGACCCTGCCGCCGGAGACGGTGGTCCGTACCGGCCACGGCGACACCACGACGATCGGTGCCGAGGCGCCGGCTCTGGCGGACTGGATCGCGCGGGGTCACTGACGCCGCGAACCGGCCCACCGGCCGGGGGGACCGGTTCGCCTCCAGGGCCGCCGGTCCCGCCGGAACCCACGGGGCGGGGCCACTGGTGGCGCTGTGCGGTGAGGGCCATTAGCGTGATGCGTGGCTGGGCGGGCTCCTGTGGCGGATCGCGGGCGACCGCGGCCGTTCCCGCCCCAGGGCGAGAGGACGCGCACGATGACGCACACGTCGGGCACCGGAATGACGCCGTTCGACGAGTTCTACGACCTGCCCGATCCCCGGGGCTACTTCCGCGCGCTGGGCCCCTGGGGGTACCGGACTCCCCACCACGCCCAGGAGATCTTCCGGCGCCTGGTCGCGGCCCGTGGGGGCGCGGCGACCCCGGTGGTGGACATCTGCTGCTCCTACGGGATCAACGCCGCCCTGCTGAACCACGAGGTGACCCTGGACGACCTGTACGCCCGCTACACCTCACCGGAGATCGCCGCGCTCACCACCGCGGAGCTGATCGAGGCGGACCGCCTGCACTTCGCGGCCCGGCGCCGTCCGGGCGCGGCGCCGGTGACCGGCCTCGACGTCGCCGCGCACGCCGTGTCGTACGCGTGTGCCGTCGGCCTGCTGGACGACGGTTTCGCCGAGAACCTGGAGACGGCGCCGCCGAGCGCGGCCCTGCGCGAGCGCACGCGCGACGCCCGCCTGATCACCCTCACCGGCGGTGCGAGCTTCCTGACCGGCCGGACGCTCGACGCCCTCCTGGACGCCGCGCGCGAACCGGTGTGGGTGGCGGCGTTCGTCCTGCGGACCGCCTCCTACGGGCCGATCGAGGATGCCTTGGCCGCGCACGGCCTGCACACCGAGAAGGTCACCTCCCGCACCTTCCCGCAGCGCCGGTTCACCGGCGACAGGGAACGGCGGTACGCCGTCGACGCGGTGACCGCGGCCCACGAGGATCCCGCGGGCAAGGAGAGCGAGGGCTGGTTCCACGCCGCCCTGTATGTCTCCCGGTCACCGGCGGACGTGAAGGAGTTTCCCCTGGCGGCGCTGCTGCCGTGCGCGTGAGCGCGAAGGGGGGCGCTCGTACGGTCGTCGACGATCCCGGCACGAGGCCGTGTCCGGCGGTCTTCGGCTGCCGGCTGTCTTTGCCGCCTGCGGCGGCGAGCGCCCTGCGGGCGCGTCCTCAAGCGCCGGACGGGCTTGATTTCGGCTGAACTCAGCCGATTTCAGCGCGTCCGGTGCTTGCTCCCCTTGCGCCCCCTGGCCGTCGCGACGAGCATCCCCATCACGCTGTCGGCCGGACCCCGAGAGGGTCACGGTGCCCGTCGTGCCGGCTGAAGTAGTCGCGTAAGCCGGCCCATTGGGGCACTGAAGCGCCCGGGTCGACGACTCCCAGCCGCACCTGCGGGCAGTGGGTCCGGGCGAGCTCGAAGGCGCGGGCGGGCTCTCCGGATCCGAGTTCCGTCCACCACACCGGTTTGTCGCCGTCCCGGTACGCGCGCATCGCCTCGGCCACGGCGGGGAAGTCGGTCACGTCCTGAACGCCGCCGGGCGGGCCGGGGCGGAGGGCGAGGACGTCGAAATGGTCGCGGGCGCCCGCGGCGTAGACATCGCGGACGAAGCGGTGGTCGGCGCGGCGGGGGCCGCCGAGGACCACGACGGCCGAGGGGTGGCCGGACCGCAGGCCGGCGGAGCACGCCGTGAGGAGTGCGGCGCAGCGGGCGGCGCGCTCCGCGGGACGGTGGACGCCGGTGGTCCCGGGGAGGTCGGGCTCGTGCCGGACCTCCCAGGCGTACACGCGGTCGCCGTACGTGGCCGCCATCCACCGGGCCCAAGAAGTGATGGCCCCGGGGCCGTCGGAGAAGCGGGCGGACGCGTCGCGCGAGGAGGCGCCGGGGCGCGCCCACGCCGGGGAGTCGTGGAGCGTGAGCAGGACGTCGACGCCGCGCGCGGCGGCCGCGTCGAGCAGGGTCGACAGGCGCTGGTGGTACGGGTGTCCGGCCCGCTGACCGCCGCGCCGGCGCTCGCTCCCGGGCCGGGCGACGTCGACGCGGACGAGGCCGACGCCGTACGCCCGCAGGGTGTCGAGGTGACGGTGGAACCCGGAGCGCGGCCGCCCGCCCCGCCAGTAGCCCCTCTCCATGCCGGGGAACCGCGCGCCGAGCGCGGGCGGCAGGGGATCGGCCGCGAGGGCCGGTGCTGCCGTGGGGGTGGTCGTGGCGAGAGCCGCTCCGGCGGCCGAGACGACGAAGGTACGGCGACGCATGCGGAGCAGCCTGACAGCAGGGGCCACCACGGCCGCCTTTCCAGGCGGGGCGTCACCCGTACAGGTGGCCCGGGCGGGAGCTCGTTGCCCGCAGCGGGCGCGCGGAGCGCACGGGTGTCATCGCGGCCGCGCGGGCGCCGCAGGGGGTGCGCACAGCTTCCGCACCACCCGGGCCGAGCTGTGAAAGTCCCGCGAAGAAAGGCGCTTTGAGCGGCGAGGAGAGCGATTACCGGACAAGGGAGGGCCTTCTTGTCCGCTCACCGCTCACCGAACTCCATGTGGGGACACGCCTGTTGACGAGGGCGGCCATCGATGCGCCCGTGATCCCGGGAGCCTGTGGGGCAGCGTGTTCACACGACCGAATGTCGCTCTTGAACGCCGCCGGGAACCGTCGCGACACTGAGCCCTACTTGACATGGACGCGACCGACTCATCGGCGTCCCGCCGCGTCCGCGCCATCGGCTCCGGCCCATCCCCCTGTCCCGCACGTCCTCGCTTCACGCATGCCCTCACTTTCCCGTACGCCGTCACCGCGCGTACGACCTCCACGCCCGGTCACCGATTCCGCCGGGCACTCCCCCACAGGAGGCCACAAGTGATCCACTCACGCATCCCCGCACGCCGCACGGCACTGGCCGGCACGGCCGCCGCGCTCCTGGCGACGGCCGCGCTCACCCTGCCGAGCGCCCACGCGGCACCCGCGTCCGCCCCCGGCACGCTCTCCGCCACCCGGGCGGCCGAACTCGGGCAGCGACTCACCGCGGACCTCGGCGCGGCGCACACGGCCGGCTCGTACTACGACGCCGCGGCGCGCAAGCTCGTCGTCGGCGTCGTCGACGGTCCGACCGCCGCGCGGGTACGGGCCGCGGGCGCCGAGGCCAGGACGGTCGCGCACTCGGCGGCCGAACTCGCCTCGGCGAGAGGAACCCTGAAGGTGAAGGCGTCCATACCCGGCACCACATGGTCCGTCGACCCCCGCACGAACAAGGTCGTCGTCACCGCGGACAGCACGGTCGAGGGGGCCGGGCTGGCGCGGCTGGAGAAGACCGTCGCGGGCCTGGGCGACAAGGCCGCCCTCCGCAGGACGCCCGGCACGCTCCGCCCGCTCATCGCGGGCGGCGACGCGATCTGGGGCAGCGGAGTGCGCTGTTCGCTCGGCTTCAACGTCACCAAGGGCGGCAAGCCCTACTTCCTGACCGCCGGGCACTGCGGCAACGCCTCCGCCTCCTGGTCCGCCTCACAGGGCGGCGCCCGGATCGGTACGACGGAGAGCTCCACCTTCCCCGGCCACGACTACGCGATCGTGCGCTACACCTCCAATACCGCCCACCCCAGCGCGGTGGACCTCTACGGCGGTACGCAGCGGATCGCCCGGGCCGCAGCGGCGACCGTCGGCGAGCAGGTACGGCGCAGCGGCAGCACGACCCAGGTCCACGACGGCGAGGTCACCGCTCTCGACGTCACGGTGAATTACGAGGAGGGCGCGGTCGAGGGCATGATCGGCACCTCGGTCTGCGCCGAGCCGGGCGACAGCGGTGGCGCCCTGTTCGACGGCGACGCCGCCCTCGGGCTCACCTCCGGTGGCAGCGGCGACTGCTCCTCCGGCGGCGAGACGTTCTTCCAGCCGGTGCCCGACGCCCTGACGGCGCTCGGGGCGCAGCTTCCCTGACGTGCGGGACGGGCCACGGCCCCCGCGCCGGGCTTCCGGTGCGGGGGCCGTGGTCACGTCGTCATGGGCCTTGAGGGTCAGTTGACGCGGCCGTACCAGACGCTGCCGGTCCAGATCTTCTCCAGGCGGACGGACGCGCCGGGCTTGGGCGAGTGCCAGATCTTGTTGTCGCCGGCGTAGATGCCCACGTGGTAGACGTTGCTGCCGGAGTGGAAGAAGACGAGGTCACCGGCCTGGCGGGAGCCCGCGGACAGGTGCCGGGTCTTGTTGTACTGCTGTGCGGCGGTGCGCGGCAGCGTCTTGCCGACCTTCTTGAAGGAGTAGAGGGTCAGGCCCGAGCAGTCGAACCGGTTGGGGCCCGCGGCGCCGTACTGGTAGGGCGAGCCCTTCTTGGAGGCCGCGACCTTCAGGGCGCCCTGGCCCGCGGTGACCGCCTGGGCGTCGCCGGACAGGCCCGGCAGCAGCATCGAGGCGGTCACGGTGGCGGCGGTGAGCACGGACGCGGCACCGGCCCGGGAAACGAGCGCGGGTATGCGAGGGAACGCAGACATGCCAAACCCTTCGTCATCCGCCTGCGAAAGATGACCTGTCGGGTTCGGGCTGTCGAAGTTGCCCGGCCACGGATGTGGCTTCACCCCAAGGACCACCGCGATCGTGGTCCGTCGTGCTTGGGTCTCCCGCTCCTGCCGATCCATTTCGAATCTGCTCCGCACCCGGTACGGCGGCAGGACTCGGCGTCCGCCCGGGTCGCCCGCCTCGGTGACGGGATCTTGTGTTCGATCCAAGATCCTGCATCACGGAACGCCGGAATCAGGCGTTCAGAGGGGGTTCTGTGAACTTCTTCACTTCCCGGCCATTCGCGGAACCGGGGTACGTATTCACACCACACGGATCATCTGAATCCTTTTAGCGCAAGGAAGTTGGGAGATCCGGATGGCCACTGAAATCGAGTCACATGAGTCCGGTCGGAGCGGGTACGCGCACGGGTACGCGGCGTCTTTGCGTCAGAAAGCGGCGGCGCGCGGGCGGTGGCGGTTCGCCGGGACGGCACGGGGGTAGCGATACGACATGCTCACCCTAGGGATCGAGGAGGAGTATCTTCTGCTCGACCCGGCCACCGCGCTGCCCGTACCGATGGCAGAGCAGGTCTGTGCGGCGGTGGACCTGGAGCCGGTCGTATCCGAGCGGGAGATTCAGGCGGAGTTGTTACAGGCCCAAGTGGAAGTTGCCACTCCGGTCTGTACGGACCTGGCGGAAGCGAGCCGGCATCTGCTGCGGCTGCGCCACGCGGTGAGCTCCGCCGCCAAGAGGACGGGCTGCCGGATCGCCGCGAGCGGCACCTCACCGCGCGCGGGCCTGACGCCCGTACCCGTGACGCGCCATCCGCGTTACATGGCCATGCACAGCGAGGCCCCCCAGCTGGTCGACGAGCAGCTCGTCAACGGGATGCATGTGCACGTCGCCATCCCCGACCGGGAAGTGGGCGTCGGCGTGCTCAACCGGGTCCGCCCCTGGCTGCCCGTCCTGGTGGCCATGGCGGCGAACTCGCCGATGTGGCACGGCCAGGACACCGGTTTCGCCAGCTGGCGCACCGTGGTCTACAGCCGCTGGCCCGTCTGCGGGCCGCCGCCGCACTTCGCCGGCCTCGCCGACTACGAGGAGCGGATCCAGGCGCTGTTCGTGGCCGGTGCGATCACCGACCGGGGGCAGCTGTACTGGCAGGCCCGGCTGTCCGACCGCTACCCCACCATCGAGGTCCGGTGCCTGGACGTCCAGCTGCGGGTCGACGACGCCGTCATGCTCGCCGGGGTCGTCCGGGGTCTGGTGGCGACCGCCATCCGCGACGAGAAGAGCGGCCCGCTGGCCTCCCACTGCAGCCCCGAGTTGCTGAACGCGGCGAACTGGCACGCGGCACGGCACGGACTGGACGGCGTGCTCGTCGATCCCGAGGGCAAGCGGCGCGACGCCGAGGACGTCGTCCGCACCCTGCTCGGACACATAGGGCAGGCGCTGGAGGAATCGGGCGACACCCAGCAGGTGCACGCGCTGGTCCACCGGCTCCTGCGGCGCGGCACCCCGGCGGACCGGCAGCGCCGGGCGTTGGCCAAGGAGGGCCTGCGGGCCGTCACCGACCTCATCACCGAACCCTGAACGGGGGCGGATCGCGAAACCATGAGCCCGGCGACCCCGAGGGCGCCGGGCTCGGCACGTGCTTCCTATAACGCGGCTCTCGGCAGCTGCCGGCGGATGTTTCCCGCCCACTGCGGGCCCGGACGGTCGGTCAGGGAACGAATCGTCCCTCTCCTTCGGCAGCCATTCGGCCCACGGTGACGTTGGCCAGGTCAGCGGCACCCCCGTGACTGCTGACCCGTGCCTCGATCATGCAGCAAGGATGCGATCATTTCTGTCGGGAACTTTTCATTGGAAAAAGTCGCCCATGAAATCGGCTTCCTCTCGCGGTGCCGGTCGTGATATTGCGTGATATTGGGGGAACACCGTGGACAAGGAAGCGCTGCGCGCTCTGCTCCGTGAACGGCGCGCTCACATCGCGCCGGAGGACCACGGGCTCGCCCGGCCCTCGCGCCAGGGCCGCCGGGCCCCGGGACTGAGCCAGAGCCAGATCGACCAGCTGCTGCACCGCACCCACGGCACCTACAACCGGCTGGAGACGGGCTCGTACCCCCACCCGCCGGAGGACCTGCTGCGGGACGTCGCCCGGCTGCTGGCGTTCACCGAGCACGAGTGGACGTCGCTGTGGCTCTACGCCGTGCACCGCGACCCCCCGTACCCGCTGCACCAGCGCTCGGGGACGGAGATACCCCGGGCGTGGCAGGACGTCGTCGACGGGCTGTCCCACATGGCCTACCTCAACGACCAGTCCTGGCGCGTCATCGCGCACAACGAAGCGTTCGCGGAGATGTTCCCGCGCGGCGAGGTGCCGGAGAACACCATGCGGTGGATGACGCTCCACCCCGAGGCCCGTACGGTGCTCGCCGGCTGGCGCGAGCACTGGGTGCCGATGGTCCTCCCGCAGATGCGGGCGGCCGTGGCCGCGCTGCCCCACGACGAGACCCTCGCCGAGCTGGAGGCGGACATCCTCGCCGACCCGGTGGTCGGGCCGCTGTACGAGGCGGGCGGCCGCGCGTACGTCCATCCCGACGGTGACGAGAGGCCCCTGCTGCACACGACGAAGGGCCCCGGCTGGGTGTCGCTGTGCAGCGCCGAACCCCTGGCGTCGCCCCGCGCCCGCCTGATGGTGCTGGTCTTCCGTCCCGGCGAGCGCCGGACCCCCGCCCGCCGGGCGATGCTCCACGCATGATGACCTGATAGGAAAGCGGCCGCCCGTACCCCACCCGCACAGGCCGCCTGTCCTACCCCGTGGAGCCCCTCCGTGACACCGCACATATCGCGCCCCGCCATCGCCCTGCCCGGCCACCAGGTCTCCACCGATGACATCTGCGACGACATCCGCGCCCACCACCCCCGCCACCCACGGCTGGAGTCCATGGTGCGGGTGGCCCGGGCGACCGGGGTGCGGAGCCGCCGTTTCACCCGGCCGCTGCACTCCCCCACCGTCTCCGGCACCGCGGCGATCGAGGAGCGCAACAACGTGGCGTTCGCCGACTCCGCCCGCCTCGCCGAACAGGCCGCCCGCGAAGCCCTGGCCGGTGCCGGCCTGGAGCCGTCGGCGATCGACTGCGTCGTCACCAGCCACACCACCTCCTGGGTCGTACCGGGCCTGGACATCCACCTCATCGGCGCACTCGGCCTGCGCCCCGACGTCCGGCGCGTCCCGATGTCGTCGCTGGGCTGCGTCGGGGGCGCGCAGGCGCTCGTCCGCGCCGCGGACCATGTCCGGGCGCATCCCGGCAGCCGGGTCCTGGTGGTCGTCGCGGAGACGATCAGCACGCTCTACAACCACCGGAACGCCACGTTCGAGTCGATGATCTACAAGGCGCTGTTCGGTGACGGTGCCGGCGCCTGCCTGGTCACCGACGTTCCCCTGGGCCCCGGGCTGCGGGTCGACGACACCTGGGAGTACCTGCTGCCGGACAGTCACGACTGCTACTGGGGCCGGCTGGACGGCGACGGTCTGCACTTCGACTCCACCCGGGCCGCGACCGAGGCCACCGCCGACGTGATGCCCGCCCTGTGCGGCTGGCTGGATCCGCGCGGGACGGCCGACGGGCCGGCGTGGGCGATCGTCCACCCGGGCGGGCCCCGGGTCCTCGACGACTGCGCGCGCGGCCTGGGCCTCGGCAAGGAGGTGCTGCGGCACTCCTGGAACAGCCTGCGGGAGAACGGGAACCTGGGCGGGGTAGCGGTGCTGGACGTCCTGGCCCGTACGCACGACGACCCGCCCGGTGACGGCGCGTCAGGGGTGCTGCTGGCGTTCGGCCCCGGTTTCACGGCCGCCGCGTGCCGGGGCACGTGGTGTGCCTGACGGGCCCTCCCGCGGTGCGCGCGGTCAGTGGGCGGAGTCGGCCCTGAACCCGCGCGGCACCAGCACCGCCGCCAGGACGACGGCCGCCGTCACGATGCCCACCGACACCAGGGCGGCGACGGTCAGGGCGTCGTCGAACGCCGACCGCGCCGCCTTCAGGACGGCCCGGCCCGCCGCGCTGTCGTGGCCGAGGGACCGGGCCACCTGGTCGGCGCCGCCCACCGATGCGCGGGCGCTGTCCAGGTCGGCGCCGCGCACCCGGTCCGGCAGGCCGGTCATCCGGGAGCGGTAGACGGTGCCGTGGATGCTGCCGAGCAGGGCCACGCCGAAGCCGATGCCCAGTTCGTACGCGCTCTCCGAGACCGCCCCCGCCTGGCCGGCGCGTTCCGGCCGGACGGCCGCCACCAGCACCGCGGCCGAGGCGGTGATCGCCATGCCGTCGCCGAGGCCGAAGGTGACGAGGGCGACGGCCACCACGGCGTAGTGCAGGGGCTGCGGCGCGGCGGCCAGCAGGACGAAGCCGCAGAGCAGGGCGGCCAGACCCGCCGTCAGCACGGGCCTGACGCCGGTCCGGCGCAGCAGCCACGGCGTCAGCAAGGAGGCGACGAGCGCAGCGAGGGCCACCGGCAGGGTCCGCACGCCCGCCGCGAGGGCGTCGTAGCCGTGCACGTACTGGAGCCAGAGGGAGATCAGGAAGAGGGCGGCGCCGATGGCCATCATGGCGATCAGCGTGGCCAGCGCGGCGGCCAGGAAGGCGCGGTTGGCGAACAGCCGGACGTCCAGCAGCGGGTCCGCGGAGTCCAGCTGACGGCGTACGAACCAGGTCAGCGCCGCCAGGCCGACCAGCAGCACGGCCAGGTCGGCCGGGCGGAAGCCGCCGGCGAGGTGCTTGATGCCCCAGGCGGTGGCGATGACCCCGGCCACGGAGAGCACCGCGGAGGGGAGGTCGAGGTCGTGGTGCGAGGGGCTGCGGTACTCGGGCAGCAGCAGCACGGCCGCGACGAGGGTGACGGCCACGACGGGGACGTTCACCCAGAAGGCCGCCGACCAGGAGTAGGCGCTCACCAGCACACCACCCACCAGCGGGCCGATCGCCGCGCCCGCCCCCGCCACGGCCGCCCAGATCCCGATGGCCAGGGTGCGCTCGTGGGGGTCGGTGAAGATGGTGCGGATCAGCGACAACGTGGACGGCATGACCATGGCCCCGCCGATGGCGAGGAGGATCCGGCCGGCGATCAGTTGCAGGACGCTGTCGGTGAACCCGGCGGTGGCGGCGAGCACCGACGCCGCGCCGAACACCGCGAAGCCGAGGACGAACAGCAGCTTCCGGCCCAGCCGGTCGCCCACCGCGCCCGCGGTGACGAGCAGTCCGCCCAGCACCAGACCGTAGATGTCGATGATCCACAGCTGTTCCAGGGCGTCCGGCCGCATCTCCTTGATGAGCGAGGGCAGGGCGACGTTGAGGATCGTGGCGTCCATGGCGACCAGCAGGAGGCTGGCGCACAGGACCGCGAGCATCGCCCAGCGCGCGGAGCCGGCCGGGTGCGGGCCGGCAGGGGCCGCGGAGGAGACAGGGTCCACGAGGGGGAACGTAACCCGTGCCCCGGTGGCTCGCATCCGCGCGCCGGCGGGGGCCGGTCCGGCTGCCGAGCCCTGACCGAGGCGGCGTCATTCCAGCAGGCCCCGCCGCATCGCCTCCGCCACGGCGGCGGCGCGGTCGGAGACGCCGAGCTTCTCGTAGAGCCGTTGCGTGTGGGTCTTCACCGTGCTGGCGCCCAGGTACAGTTCGGCGGCCAGCTGCGGGATGCTCTTGCCGTCGGCGAATCCGCGCAGTACCTGCCGCTCGCGGTCGGAGAGGACCGCCGGGTCGCGGTCCGCGCGCATCCGGATCTCGTCCACCAGCCCGCCGGCCAGTTCCTCCGAGACCACCTGCCGGCCGCTCGCGACCTTCAGCACGGCGTCCACGATCTCGGAGCGCCTGGCGTCCTTGGCGAGGTATCCGGCGGCCCCTTCCTGGACCGCCCGGTAGACCACGGCGGCGTCGGTCGTGGCCGACAGCAGGAGGACCCGGGTCGGCGCGTGGTCCCGTACGAGCGCGTGGACGACGGCGATGCCGTCCAGGGTGGGCAGCCGGTAGTCGATGAGGGCGACCTGGGGTTCCAGCTCGCGGATCACCCGCAGGGCGTCGGCGCCGTCCTCGGCCTCGGCGACCACCTCGACGCGGCCGCTGAGCTGGAGCCCGCGGGCGATGCCCTCGCGGTAGACGGGGTGGTCGTCCGCCACCACCACGGTCACCCGCGCACCGGAATCGGCCACCGTGCAACCGTCTCCTCCCGTAGGCCCGCCGCCCGTCACGGCCGCTCCCGGACCACGATAGGCGGGGCCGTGTTCGTGCGCACCACCGCTGCGCGGCGGTGTCCTCAATCGCCGGACGGGCTGATTGTGGCTGAGCTCAGCCACAATCAGCCCGTCCGGCGTTTGAGGACGCGCCCGCAGGGCGCCCGCCGCCGCAGGCGGCTCGGTCAGCCGGCACCGCCCGCGGCACGCCGTGCTCCTCGTGGCAGCCTGACCTCGATCGTCGTGTTCCCGGGCGCGCTGTCCACGAGGAACCGGCCGCCCGCGCTCTCCACCCTCACATAGTGGCTGGCGAGCCCGATGTGGCCCTCCTTCACCCGGCGTCGGACGACCCGGGGGTCGAAGCCGGCCCCGTCGTCGTGGACGGTCAGGACGGTCGTGCCGTCGTCGACGGCGAGCCGCACGCGCACGTGCGAGGCGCGGGCGTGCTTGACGATGTTGCCGAGCAGTTCCCGGGCCGCCGAGTACAGCAGGGCCTCGTGGCCGACGCGGCCCGGCAGCCTCAGGTCGTAGTCGACGGCGAAGCCGCCGCGGCGGGCGAACCGGTCCCCGGCCGCGCGCAGGGCGGCCTCCAGGCCCGCCGTCGCCAGGATGTGCGGGTGCAGATCGAAGATGATCTCCCGCATCTCCTTGACCGTCCCGCGCAGCTCCGTCTGCGCGCGGGCCAGGGCGGCCGATCCGGCCGAGGCGCCCGCGCCCGTCCGCATGGCTTCCGACTCGACCTCCTCCAGGTCGTGGAGGGCGGCGAGAAGGGTCTGGACGGCACCGTCGTGCAGCGCGTCCGCGAGGTCCGACCGCTCGCGGGTCTCCGCGGCGAGGGCGTCGTCGAGCAGCAGCTCGCGGGTGTCGAGGAGGTCGGAGACGGCGCGTGCACGCCGGCCGAGGAGCAGGGCGATGAACGTGCACACGCCGGTGACCCACAGGACGTAGACCTCGTCCACGACGACCGGCCAGCTCGCCTCCGTGGGGTCGTCGAGCAGGTGCGGCAGGGACATCCCGGCGTAGGCCGCCATGCAGACCGGGCCCAGCGCGGCGGTGACCTTGGGCATCTGCCACAGGACCGTGGCCAGGGGCCAGGCGAAGTACGCGTAGCGGACCGGGGAGTCCTGGCCGCCGGCGGCGGCCGCGAGACCCGTGATGATCAGGAGGTCGGCGATCAGGGTGGCCACCGCGCCGCGCAGCCCGGTCACCGGCCGCCGGTGGACCCACAGCAGTCTCACCAGCGACCAGAGCAGATACACGCCGAGCAGGCAGTTGAACCAGAAATGGTGGAAGTAGTCCACCGCCGGCTGCTGCCCCGCCAGGAAAAGCGGAATGAAGAACGGGAGCCGGCTCCACGCGACATAGCGCGAGGACTGGGCGACCATCTCGCCGGTTTCCCGCTCACGCCACCGTGTGGTCATCGTTTCGACATTACCCGAGGCCCTGCCGTGTCCGGGTGGGCCGATCGGTGGAAATGGCATTCCCCCGGCCGGTGGGCCGACCGAGGGATATCCCGGAGAGGCCCGCGCGTCCAGCATGGAAAAGGCAAGGATTCCCAGGGCCCACCCGCGTGAGCGCCTATGGGCCCGCATCGGAAGGAGCAGGAATATGAATCGCTCCGTACGACGTGTCGTGGTCGGGGTCGACGGTTCGGACGGGAGCCTGGTCGCGCTGCGGCAGGCGGCGGGAGAAGCCCGCCGGCACCGCGCCGAGCTGCGTCCGGTCCTCGTCTACTCCTCCCCGCAGGGCGACTACGCCGACATGCTCTGGCCGCCGGACCCGGAGGAGTCCCGGGAGCTGGACGACCGGGCGCACGAGGCCCTGCGGTGTGCGTGCGACCACGCGCTGGGCGGCCTTCCGCACGATCTCCCCTGCGCTCCCGTCGTCGCTCGGGGACAGGCGGGCCCGCTGCTGGTGGAGGCCGCCGACGCCGACGGCGACCTGCTCGTGGTCGGCGGGGGCTCGCACGGCGCGCTGCACCGCCTCCTGGTGGGCTCGGTGAGCCGCTACTGCCTGCGGCACGCCCCCGGGCCGGTCCTGGTCGTACCGCCGAGGAGCGCCACGGGAGCCGGTGGCCCGGGGGAGCCGGCCCTCAGCAGCCCAGGGGATAGGGAATGACGCGCTGGGTGGGTCCGGTGTTGCGGCACAGCCCGTAGCCCTGGCCCTTCAGGTCGTCGATCAGGCCGGGCAGGGCGTCGGGGAAGCGGCTGAAGAGGTGCCCGAGGACGACCCCGCCGCGCTTGTCCGCCGCCGGGGCGTTGCGCACGCTCGCGCGGATCGCCTCCGGGCTGCGGTAACCGTCGCCGGTCCGTTCCCAGTCGAGGGTGTCGACGGTCCAGGTGCAGATGCGGTAGCCGAGTTCGGCGGCAATGCGGGTCTCCCGGTCGCCGAAGTCCCCGTAGGGCGGGCGCAGCAGGGTGCTGGAGAGGCCGCGGCGGATCTCCGTACGGGCGTCCTGCTCGGAGAGGCGCCGCAGGTGGGGGTGGGAATAGGTGTGGTTGCCGACCCAGTGGCCCTGCCGGCGCAGGGTCTCGGCGATCCGCGGCTGCTGGGACGCGTACTGGTTGATGAGGAAGAACGCGCCGCGGACCCCGCGTCTTTGCAGGTACGCCCCCACCTCGACGGTCCGGTCGTCGTTGCCCTCGGGCCAGTCGTCGAGGGTGAGCAGCACCCGTGGGGAGGTGTTGCCGCAGCGCTGGTGGTCGTATTCCCCCGGCCCCGCCGCCGGGGCCGCCGCCGGGACGAGGGCGAGGACGAGGGCGGCCAGGGCCACGGCCGTCGTGGACCGGGCGCTCTTCCATGAACCGGACATGCGCGGACTCCTCCAGTGATCGGACTGTCGTCGGGTTTCGGCCGGGCTGTGGTCGGACTCCTTCTGTGGTCGCCGTGCGGTCCGATCATCCTGCCGCCGGGCCCGCCGCGCCGACAGCGCGGAGCGTGTCGGGGGTGACATGGCGGATGACGCGGCGGGCGATGTGAGGGCGTGATGTGGCACACACCCCCTCCCCCTCCGCGGCGGCCGCCACCTGGATCTTTGCGCGCGGGGCAACCATTCCTTGCCCGTCGGGCATTGGAACGCGACCCGCCGCGTCCGCAGGATGCGTGCTGTGAACACCGACCGAGACCATGACCTGCTGGCCGTCGTGAGCCAGTCCGGACCGACCGTCACCTTCTTCGACGCCGTCACCCATGAACGGCTGGACGTGCTCGACGTACCCGCCGAGCCGCACGAGTTGTGCTTCGACCCCGACCGGCGGCTGCTGTACTCCACCACCACGTATGTGTCGGGTTACTACCACGCCCATCAGGGGCGGGCCCGGCTGATCGGCGTCATCGACGTGGACACCCGCAAGGTCGTCGGCACCATCGACATCGGCCCCGACCACGCCCCGCACGGGCTCGCGCTGGACCGGGAACGGGGCCGGCTGTACGTCAGCGTCGAGGCGACGGCGACCGAACCCGGCGGGGTGGTCGTCCTCGACGCGGGGACGCATGAACGCGTCGGCAGGATCCCGGTGATGGCCGACGGCCCGCACTGGTTCGCGATCTCCCCCGACGGGCGCCGCGGCTGGTCGACCAACAAGGAGGCGCCGTTCGTCTCCGTCGTCGACCTGGAACGCGGGGAGTTCGCCGGGCGCGTCCCCGTACCGGGCAGCGAGGGCCTGGACGTCTCGCCCGACGGACGGTACGTCTACGTCGCCGCACCCAAGGGTGACTTCGGCAGCCCGCCCGCCGCGCCGGCGGGCATCCGGGTGATCGAGGCCGCGACGGGCGAGGTGGTGCGGGTCCTGCCCACCGGGGGCGTGGTCTTCCCCGTGCACACGACCGCCACCGGCGCGGTCCTCGCGGGCGAGCTGCGGATGGCGGACGCCCCCGGCGGCGCGCTGGGCGCGCAGCGCGACGGTGTCCTGACGGTCTTCTCCCCGGACACGTTCGAGGTGGTGGGCCAGGTGCCGGTCGGCCGGTTCCCGCTGACCATCACCTCCTCGCCGGACGGGGCGACGGGCTACGTCTCCAACGTCATGTCCGGCACCGTGACCGTGGTGGACCTGCGGGAGATGCGCGTGGTGACCACGCTGGAGGTCGAGCACGCGGGCGAGGCGGGGGCGCACGGGCTGGCGTACGTCCCCGCGGCCGGCTGAGCCTCAGGGTGCCGGGTCCGCGGCCCCCTCCGCCCGGTCGGTGAGCGCGCTCATGGCCTCGGCGTCGGCCCGCAGGCCGAGTTCGCGGTACAGGGCGGCCGCCCGGTCCAGGTGGCCCGCGGCCTCCCCGTGCCCGCCGGAGGCGCTCAGGGCCTGGCCGAGCGCCTGATGGCTGCGGGCCATGAGGAGGTTCTCGCGGGTGAGGCGGGCGCCGTCCAGGGCCCGCCGGGCGTGGTCGAGGGCGGCGGCCGTGTCCCCGGCGGCCAGCAGCGCCTCGGCGAGCCGGTAGCGGCACTCGGTCTCGATACGGGCGTGGCCGCTGACCCGGGTGCGTTCGAGCACCTCGGTGTAGCGGCGGACGGCGTCGGTGTGCCGGCCGTCGTAGGAATGGCTGAGCGCCTCGGTCATCATCACCGTGTTCAGCCATTCGCGGTCCTCGTCGCCGGTGAAGACCTCGGCGAGGGCCCGGCACTCCGCACCGATACGGGCCAGTTCCCCCCGGCAGCCGGGGTCGCGCACCTCGACCTGGACGAGGACCGTGCGGCGCCTGGCCGTCAGCCGCCGGTCGCCGGTCGCCTCGGCGAGGGCGACGGACCGTTCGGCGAAGGCGCGGGCCGGTTCGTGCTCGCCGCATTCCAGGGCGATCTCGGCGAGCATCGACAGGGCGAACAGCACGGCAAGGTAGCGCCGGGTGTCGGTGACGGAGGGCGCGTCACCGAAGAGCTCCAGCACCTTCAGCAGGTGGGCCCGTGACTCCTCGAAGGCGGCGTGCTTGCGGTGGATGACACCCGCCGCGTAGTGGGCGGTGCCGATGATGTCCTCGCCGCAGTGGGCCCGGGCGGCGGGCACCAGATCGCCGGCCGCCCGTACGAGCGAGGCCAGCGGAACCGATTCCTCGAAGCAGGGCATGAGCGCGAGGATGTCCACGCTGAGCGCCACGGCGTCCGGATCGCCGGTGACGGCCGCCTGTTCGACGAGGGCGGTGAGCGCCGGCAGGATGACGCCCACCCAGGACACGGCCACCGTCCCGGTACCGACGTCGGGGCCCGCCGTGCGCCGCGGGTGTGTCGTGCTGGTGAGCGGTTTGCCCAGCGGCTGGGTCTCCTCGACCGCGGAGACGACACCGGCGCACAGGAAGTCGAGGGCCAGCAGCACCGCCTCGCGGCGCTGCGCCGCGGTCAGACCCGTACGCGCCTTGGTGCGCGCGTACACCCCGACCAGGTCGTGGAAGCGGTAGCGGCCCGGGGCCCAGGTCTCCAGCAGGGCGGCGTCGACCAGCGCCTCCAGTACGTCCTCCGCGTCCGCTTCGGGCAGGCACAGGAGGGCGGCCGCGGCCTCGACGTCCCATTCGGCGCGGTGCGGGATCGACAGGAGCATGAAGGCGCGGGCGTGTGCGGAGCCGAGCTGGGAGAACGACATCTCGAAGGCCGCTTCGACGGCGAGGTCGCCGGCCCGCAACTCCCCCAGGAGCCGCGCCTCGTCCGACATCCTCTCCAGCAGCGCGGCGACGGTCCAGGCCGGCCGGGCCGCGAGGCGGGCCGCGGTGACCCGCAGCGCGAGCGGCAGGTGCCCGCAGGCGGCCGCCAGCGCCGAGACGGCCTCCGGCTCCTCCGCCGCGCGCCGCGGGCCGGCGATCCGGCCGATGAGGTCGACGGCGTCGCGCCGGCCGAGCCCGTCGAGGGGCAGGGTGAACGTGGCGGGCATGGCGGTCAGCGCACGAGCGGTGATCAGTACGGCGCATTCGGGCGCCCCGGGCAGCAGCGGCTGGAGTCGGTCGACGCCCACGGCGTTGTCGAGTACGACCAGCACGGCGCGGCCGGAGACCGTGGAGCGGAAGAGGGCCGCGCGGTCGGCGAGCCGGGCGGGGATCCGGGCGGGCGGGACACCGAGGGCGGTGAGGAATCCGCTGAGGACGTCCGCCGGGTCGACCGGCGCGCCGTCGGCGCCGCGCAGTTCGGCGTAGAGCTGCCCGTCGGGGAAGGACTCCACGACGTCGTGGGCCGTGCGCACGGCGAGCGAGGTCTTGCCGACGCCGCCCATGCCGGTGACGACCGCGACGGCGTGGGTGCCCTCGGTGAGCGCGGCGGCGAGGGCGGCCGCCTGGTCGCGCCGGCCGGTGAAGTCCGCGGGCGGCGCGGGAAGTTGAGCCGGTACGGACGTCTCGGTGACGGGTGGCCGCATCGTCGGCGCCGCGGGTAAGGGCGCGGACACCGGGGCGTCGGACAGGGCGGCCGCCTCGCCGGCCAGTATCGCGGCGTGGGCCGCCTTGAGCTCGGGCCCGGTGTCGATGCCCAGCTCCTCCTTGAGCACCCGGCGGGCCCGGTCGTACGCGGCGAGGGCGTCGGCGGTCCGCCCCGACCGGTAGAGGGCGAGCATCAGCGCGCCGTGCAGCCGCTCCCGGTAGGGGTGCACGTCCAGGGCGCGCAGGATGCCCGGTATCGCGTCCGCGTGCCGGCCGCACGCCAGCAGCAGTTCCAGGTAGTGCTCGACGGCGGAGGCGCGCTGCTCGGTGAGCGTACGGCGCTGGGTGTCGGCGTACGGGCCCGAGAGCCCTGCGAGCGCGGGCCCGCGCCACATGCCGAGCGCCTCCTCCAGCACCGCCACGGCGACCGCGGGGGCGCCGTCGGCGGCGGCGAGCCGGGCCTGGGCGGTGAGCCGCCCGAACCGCAGGGCGTCGACGGCGTCCGGCGGCAGCCGCAGGATGTAGCCACCGACGGCCGATTCGATGACCAGCGGCTCGGTGGGCGCGGCGCCGCCCGGGGTGCGGTCGGGGGTCAGGCGGGAGCGCAACCGGTGGACGTAGTTGACGACGACCCGCCGGGCGGACGGCGGCGGGTCCTCGGCGTAGAGCCCGTCGACCAGCTGAGAGGTGGTCACCAGGCTGCCCGCGCGCAGCGCCAGCGCCGCCAGCACCGCCTGCGGGCCGGGGGCGCCCGGCGAGATGGCGGTCCCCTCCTCCACCGCGCACCGGAGGGGACCGAGCAGCTGAATCCGAATCCCACTGTCCAGAACGCCCAACGGTGAGAACTCCCCGCATATCGACGGATGAATGGAGCCGCATCATAGGCGAGCGATCACTCCGGGTACCAGCGCCGAACGGCCCTACCGGACGGAGCGGGCACAATTGGGACGTGTCCAGAAACCACGCGAACCGACAGCCCGCCGTCACCGCCACCTCTCCCTGCCCCTGCGGGCTCGACGCCACGTACGGCGACTGCTGCGGCAGCCTCCACGACGGAAGGAAGTCGGCGTCCACGGCCGAACGCCTGATGCGCTCGCGCTTCAGCGCCTTCGCCGTCCACGACGCCGCCTACCTGCTCCGCACGTGGCACCCCTCGACGCGACCGGACACCATCGACTTCGACCGCCGCCAGCGGTGGACCCGGCTGGAAATCCTCGCCACGAACGACGGCACACCGTTCCACTCGGAGGGCACGGTGGAATTCCGCGCCCACTACACGCTGCGCGGCCACACGGACTCCCAGCACGAGAACAGCCGCTTCGTGCGGGTGGAGGGGCGATGGGTGTACGTGGACGCCATGGAGTGAGCCGGGCGGCCACTGCCCGGAGACAGGCGATTCGGTCCAGCGCCGTCCATGCCGTACTGTTCGGAGCAACGACGCGGGGTGGAGCAGCTCGGTAGCTCGCTGGGCTCATAACCCAGAGGTCGCAGGTTCAAATCCTGTCCCCGCTACTTATTGGTGAAGGCCCGGCAATTGCCGGGCCTTCACTGTTTTTCGGTTGTGGGTCCCACGGTGTCCGCGAGGTGCCTCGGTCAGGTGCCGATGTACGCCGCGAGGTGCTCGCCGGTGAGGGTGGGGCGGGTGGCTACGAGGTCGGCGGGAGTGCCCTCGAAGACGATACGGCCGCCGTCATGGCCGGCGCCGGGGCCGAGGTCGATGATCCAGTCGGCGTGTGCCATGACCGCCTGGTGGTGCTCGATGACGATGACCGACTTGCCGGAGTCCACGAGCCGGTCGAGCAGACCGAGCAGCTGCTCGACGTCGGCGAGGTGCAGGCCGGTGGTCGGCTCGTCGAGGACGTAGATGCCGCCTTTCTCGGCCATGTGCGTGGCCAGCTTGAGCCGCTGCCGCTCGCCGCCGGACAGCGTGGTGAGCGGCTGGCCGAGGCTGAGGTAGCCGAGCCCGACGTCGGCGAGCCGGTCGAGGATGCGGTGCGCGGCCGGTGCGCGCGCCTCGCCGGCGCCGAAGAACTCCTCTGCCTCGGTCACCGACATCGCGAGCACCTCGCTGATGTCGCGGCCGCCGAGGTGGTACTCGAGCACCGAAGCCTCGAACCGCTTCCCCTCGCACTCCTCGCAGGTGGTGGCGACGCCGGCCATCATCGCCAGGTCGGTGTAGATGACGCCCGCGCCGTTGCACGTGGGGCAGGCGCCCTCGGAGTTGGCGCTGAACAGCGCCGGCTTCACGCCGTTGGCCTTCGCGAACGCCTTGCGGATCGGGTCGAGCAGTCCGGTGTACGTCGCCGGGTTGCTGCGCCGCGAGCCCTTGATCGCTGCCTGGTCGACCGAGATCACACCCTCGCCCGCCGGGATCGACCCGTGCACGAGCGAGCTCTTGCCGGAGCCGGCGACGCCGGTGATGACGGTCAGCACACCGAGCGGGATGTCGACGTCGACGTCGCGCAGGTTGTTCGCCGTCGCGCCGCGGATCTCCAGTGTCCCGGTGGGCTTCCGCACCGTCTCCTTGACGACGGCCCGGTCGTCGAAATGATGGCCGGTGATGGTGCCGCCGGCCCGCAGCCCTTCGACGGTGCCCTCGAAGCAGACGGTGCCGCCCGCCGTACCGGCGCCGGGGCCGAGGTCGACGACGTGGTCGGCGATCGCGATCGTCTCCGGCTTGTGCTCCACGACGAGCACCGTGTTGCCCTTGTCCCGCAGCCGCAGCAGCAGGTCGTTCATCCGCTGGATGTCGTGCGGGTGGAGCCCGATGGTGGGCTCGTCGAAGACGTAGGTGACATCGGTGAGCGAGGAGCCGAGGTGGCGGATCATCTTGACGCGCTGCGCCTCGCCGCCCGACAGGGTGCCCGACGACCGGTCGAGCGAGAGGTAGCCGAGGCCGATCTCCACGAACGAGTCGAGCGTCTGCCGCAGCGCGGTGAGCAGCGGCGCCACCGACGGTTCGGCCAGGCCGCGGACCCATTCGGCCAGGTCGCTGATCTGCATCGCGCAGGCGTCGGCGATGTTGATCTTCTTGATCTTCGACGACCGGACTGTCTCGCTGAGCCGGGTGCCGTCGCACTCGGGGCAGGAGGTGAAGGTGACCGCCCGGTCCACGAACGCCCGGATGTGCGGCTGCATCGCCTCCCGGTCCTTGGACAGGAACGACTTCTGGATCTTGGGGATCAGCCCCTCGTAGGTGAGGTTCACGCCCTCGACCTTCACCTTGGTCGGCTCCCGGTAGAGGAAGTCCCGCATCTCCTTCTTGGTGAACTTGCGGATCGGCTTGTCCGGGTCGAGGAGGCCCGACTCGGCGTAGACCCGCACGGTCCAGAAGCTGTCCGACTTCCAGCCGGGGATGGTGAACGCGCCCTCGGCGAGCGATTTGGAGTCGTCGTAGAGCTGGGTGAGGTCGATGTCGGAGACCGTGCCGCGGCCTTCGCAGCGCGTACACATGCCGCCGGTGCGGCTGAAGGTCACCTTCTCGGTCTTGGTCTTGTCGGCACCGCGGTCGACCCTCAACCCACCGCTCGCCGTCACCGAGGCGACGTTGAAGGAGTACGCGCCGGGCGGGCCGATGTGGGGCTTTCCGAGCCGGCTGAAGAGGATGCGCAGCATCGCGTTGGCGTCGGTGGCGGTGCCGACCGTGGAGCGGGGGTCGGCACCCAGCCGCTGCTGGTCGACGGTGATCACGGTCGTCAGTCCGTCGAGTACGTCGACCTCGGGCCGCGCCAGCGTCGGCATGAAGCCCTGCACGAAGGCGCTGTAGGTCTCGTTGATCAGCCGCTGCGACTCCGCGGCGATCGTGTCGAACACCAGCGAGCTCTTGCCCGAGCCGGAGACGCCGGTGAACACCGTCAGCCGGCGCTTCGGGATCTCGATGCTGACGTCCTTGAGGTTGTTCTCTCGCGCGCCGTGCACGCGGATCAGATCATGGCTGTCGGCAGCAATGTGCAGCGCAGGCGACTGCGTGTCCGTCGTCTTGGCCTTGCTCATCGTGTCTCCGTCTGTCGGGCGGGGCCGCCCTCGCGGTCTCCGCCGGCGTCGCCTGGCGCTATCCGTATGAGTTCTGCATCAGCGCGTGGTCGGACGGGCGGCGCGGATGGCGCCCGCTCGCCGCCTGCGTCGCCCCGGTACTGGTCCCCGCGCCGGTGACGATCCACTCCTGGCCGGCCCGCGGGCAGCGCGATCCGGCGGCGCGGCGAGGTCCGGGCATTCTTCTCCCGCCGTCCGCCCCCAGCAGCCGGAGCACGCTCTCCACAGCCACCGGCCGGGAGCATCCCGCAAGCGCTCCCTACCGCTTGCGGGGCTGGTTGAAGCGGAGCATGTTGCCGGCCGGGTCGCGGAAGGAGCAGTCGCGGACGCCGTACGGCTGGTCGATCGGCTCCTGCAGTACCTCCCCGCCGGCGGCCCGGATGCGCTCGAAGGTGGCGTCGCAGTCGTCGGTGGAGAAGATCACGCCGCGCAGCATGCCCTTGGCCAGCAGTTCCGCCATCGCCTGCTTGTCGGCCGGCGAGGCATTGGGGTCGGCGAGCGGAGGTTCGAGGACGATCTCCACGCCCGGCTGCGTGGGTGAGCCGACGGTCACCCAGCGCATCCCCTCGAACGCGACGTCGTTGCGTACCTCCAGGCCGAGGATGTCGCGGTAGAAGGCGAGCGCCTTGTCATGGTCGTCGACTGCGATGAAGCACTGTGCGAGCTTGATATCCATGCCGTAGACGCTACGAGGCGGCGCCGGATTCCGCTTCTCCATTCCTGACCGATGCACCGTTCCTGACCGGTCGCGTGAAGATCTTGGCGACGCACGCCGGGATCGCGGCGCCGTCCTCGTGGCAACGGGCCCGGTAGGCGCTGGGGCTCTCGCCCACCAGCTCGGTGAAGCGCGAGCTGAACGATCCCAGCGAGGTGCATCCGACCGCGAAGCAGACCTCCGTCACGCTCATGTCGCCCCGCCGCAGCAGCGCCTTCGCCCGCTCGACACGGCGGGTCATCAGGTAGCTGTAGGGCGTCTCACCGAAGGCTGCGCGGAAGCTGCGCGAGAAGTGCCCGGGCGACATGAGGGCGACGTTCGCGAGCGCCGGCACGTCCAGTGGCCGCGCGTAGTCGCGGTCCATCGCGTCCCGGGCGCGACGCAGCCGTACCAGGTCCTCCAGGGTCATGCCACCAGCATCGCACGGCGGGGGTGACCCGCCTCCGCGATCATTGCTCCTGGGCGGTGTCCGGCGGGTCTTCGGCCGCGGGCCGTCTTTGCCGCGTGGCCGCCCTGCGGCGGAGCAGGCCGTCGTTGCCGCCTGCGGCGGCGGGCGCCCTGCGGGCGCGTCCTCAATCTCCCCCAGCTACCGCTGGGAGGTGCCCCCAGACGGGCTTGATGTGGCTGAGCTCAGCCGCTTTCAACCCGTTGGGGCACCCCCAGCGGTAGCTGGGGGAGCTTGAGGACACCACCGCGCAGCTCCCCCGCTCCCCCTCAGCAAGCCTCCCGCCAAGCGTCCAGTCCCAGGCGTTTGCGCATCGAGCTCAGGCCGAGTTTCCGGGACGGGCCGCAGAAGTCCGCCGTTCCCACCTCGTACTCCACGTGGAAGACGGCCTTCTTCGCCCGCACGAACGGCGTCAGCCTTTCGCATTCGCCGTACTGCGCGCATTGTTCGTTCACCGCGAAGTCGAACTCGGACACCAGCTGCGGAATCTGGTCCAGGTCGTTCTTCAGGCCGATGGCCAGGCCCCGGTCGTGGGCGAGCTTGACGAGCATGCGGTTGAAGGCGAGCTGGTGGGCGGCGGTCAGGGGGAAGCCGGTGTCGTTGCGGAAGCCCTCGGTGAGGTCCGGTTCGACGGCGTCGAAGCCCTTTTCGCGGCACATGTCGAAGCGGGCCGCCATGATCGGACGGAGGGTGTCGAGGCGGCGGATGTCCAGCCACTTCTCGCCCTCCCAGCCCTTGTTGCGGGAGCCGAGCAGCCCTTTCGGGAACGCGCCGTGGTCGGGGCGCCAGTCCTCCCAGGCGCCGGCGTTGATGTAGCAGATGACCTTCCGGCCGCGGGCGTGGAGGCCGGCGACGGTCCCGGCGGAGTTCTCGAAGCCGTCGATGTCGTAGACGGGCACGTCGACCGTGGTGTCGACCCGGCCGTCGAGCTGCCACTGCCAGCGGGTGCCCGGGCGGGGCTGCCACCGGTCCCCCGCCCGCGAGCCCGTCGGCGCGGGCGTCGGCGTCGATGCCGGTGTCGATGCCTGCGTCGGCTCGTCCTCCGCGTCCCCGGCATCGTCGGCGTCCGTGGCGGAGCAACCCGTCAGTGCCAGCAGCGCCACCACCGCGAGCCACCGTCGCACGCTCATCCCCGCTCCTCCTGCCCGCCGGCCGCCCACGGCGCGCCGCTCCAGGGATTGTCCCCCACTCCCGGCACCGCGCAGTGCACCGCGGCGCCCCGCCCGTCTGCGGTGCGGGCCACATCGTCGGCGTGGCCGGGCGGCACTCCGTAGACGAGGTGGCAGAAGCGGCCCGGGGGGTGGTCGGCGGTCCAGGCGGGGACGCCGGCGCGCCGGTACGTCTCCCAGGGGCCCTCGAAGGTCACCAGGAGGTCGGCGACGCGGGCGTAGCCGGGGTCGGGGTGGGTGCCGGGGTTGAGGACGGCGGTCCGCGCGCCCAGGGCGCGGGCCAGCAGGACCAGTCGCCGGTAGTGGGGCAGGGCGGCGGCCTGGGCGGGCACTTGGTCGAGGAAGACGCCGTCCACGTCGTACCACCTGCGGTGTCTGCGGATGTCGCCGACGATCTCGCGGGCGGGGCGGTGGCCGTAGCCGGTGTCGACGTAGCCGAGCAGGGGTACGCCCGCGGTGCGCAGCCGTGCGGCGGCCTGGCCGAAGGCCGCATCGGGTACGCGGCCCGGGCCGTCCGCGATGTTGAGCACCACGCCGTGCAGGCCGGCCGCGGCCTCCTCCAGTGCGGTCCAGGCGGCGGGGTCGGCCGCCGGGTGGACGTACAGCGGTACGAGCAGACGCGCCCGGGGCGCCGCGGTCGTCGGGGTCATCGCACGGGCTCCTCGGGCCGGGCGAGGGTCTCGGCCCACAGGTCGGTGAGGGACCGGTC
Organism: Streptomyces sp. ISL-11; assembly: GCF_018614525.1. Classification (GTDB taxonomy): domain Bacteria; phylum Actinomycetota; class Actinomycetes; order Streptomycetales; family Streptomycetaceae; genus Streptomyces. Next base: position 304 of record NZ_JAGGOL010000103.1, on the reverse strand, counting down.
GAGGTCCCGGCACGGTTTCCAGCCCAGGGCGCGGGCGGCGAGGGTGATGTCGGCCTGTTGCCAGGGGACGGCCGCCGAGCGCGGGGAGTCGTCGCCGTCGTCGTCGAGGCGGCCGCGGAAGCCGGCGGCCCGGACGAGGCCGTCGGCGATCCGCCGGGCGGGGTGGGCGGTGCCGCTGGCGATGTTGAGTACGGGTGGCAGCGGGCCGGGGGCGGTGACGCAGCGGGCTATGGCGTCGGCGACGTCGCGGGCGTCGACGAAGTCGCGCCGGGCGGTGAGGTCGCCGACGCGGACGCTGCCGGCG
>NZ_JAGGOL010000102.1 GCF_018614525.1 Streptomyces sp. ISL-11 | reverse complement strand
TAGACCCCGTTTCCAGGGCTTGTCCCAGATTGAAGGGCAGATTGCCCAGGTGTTATTCACCCGTTCGCCAGTAATCCACCCCGAAGGGCTTCATCGTTCGACTTGCATGTGTTAAGCACGCCGCCAGCGTTCGTCCTGAGCCAGGATCAAACTCTCCGTGAATGTTTACCCGGCTGCGTTTAATTAAAAACTGCGGGTTCACACTCGCGTTGAGCGGCACAACCAGGCGGAATAAGCCCGGTCGTGCTCAGCGTCCTCGCTGTGTGTTGCCTGCCCGTCCACAAGGGACCGACAGGACTTTCAAAGGAACCGCGTCCCGATCCATACGGACCGGAGACGGGGTATTTTATAGTCTGGCGTTGACTTTTGGCACGCTGTTGAGTTCTCAAGGAACGGACGCTTCCTTTGGTCCCGTTTCCGGGCCCTCCGGGCGCTTCCCTTCGGTGTTCCACCACTCTATCAGGAGTTTTCCCGCTCCCTTACTGCTCCGGTTTCCGTAGTCACTATGGACACACGGGCACACAGAAGCAGATCCGGGAAAGGATCATTTCCGATAGGTTCCGCCCTCGCCTTGCTCGCAGTTGTCTGCGGGCCTCGGTCGTGGGCAGGGATCTGACAGTACATCTCCTGGCTCGGGCGAGGCAAATCGATTCCGGAGCCCGCCTCGACCCCTTCCTTGGTCCACCCCCACCTCCATCTCCACCTCCATGGACACGGTCACGTCAAGGGCCGGATCCATGGCTCCTCCCGAGGCCGCGTCCGTGGTCACGGAGAGTTCCGCCGCGCGGTCCGCGCTCGTGCGGAACCCCCGATTCTTATGACATACGCTTCTGACCAGTGCGCCGTCCAGGACAGGCAGTGACGGCGCGTGATGAATCTCCACCCCTGGGAGGCTTCCCATGACCACCGTGACGTCCCCGCTTGCCGGACGTGCCATCGGACTCGCGGCAGTGCCCGATCCGGTCTTCTCCGGCGCGATGGTGGGACCCGGTACCGCCATTGACCCCGTGCGCGAGCCGTCTGCCGCGGTCTCACCCGTCGACGGCGTCATCGTCTCGCTGCACCCCCACGCGTTCGTCGTCGTCGACGGTGAAGGGCACGGGGTGCTGACGCACCTCGGCATCGACACCGTGCAGCTCAACGGCGAGGGCTTCGAGCTGCTCGTCAACAAGGGCGACACCGTTACGCGCGGGCAGGAAATCGTGCGCTGGAACCCCGTCGCCGTCGAGCAGGCCGGCAAGTCGCCGATCTGCCCGGTCGTCGCACTGGAGGCCACCGCGGACTCGCTCGGCGACGTCGTCGAGGACGGCGACATCAAGGCCGGCGACTCGCTCTTCAGCTGGCGGTGAGCCGACACCGTCCCCGAGAACGAGGGACGGCACGTACGACATCCACCGCGGTGGCCCGAGCCGCCGCATCAACCGGAGACGGGTGAAATGGAGACAACGCTGCGAGGCGTCGGCGTGAGCCACGGTGTGGCGATCGGCGAGGTGCGGCACATGGGCACGGCGGTTCTGGAACCGCCGGCCAAGCAGATCCCGGCCGATGAGGCGCCGCGCGAGCAGGGGCGCGCACGCCAGGCCGTGGAGGCTGTCGCCGCCGACCTCATCGCGCGCGGCAACCTGGCCGGTGGCGAGGCCCAGCACGTGCTCGAGGCCCAGGCCATGATGGCTCAGGACCCGGAGCTGATGGCCGACGTCGATCGGCGCATCACCGTCGGCAGCACCGCCGAGCGCGCGGTGTACGACGCGTTCGCCGCCTACCGGGCGCTGCTCGCCAACGCGGGCGAGTACCTGGCCGGCCGGGTGGCCGACCTCGATGACGTGCGGAATCGTATCGTCGCCCGTCTGCTGGGTGTGCCGATGCCGGGTGTGCCGGACAGCGACGAGCCGTACGTGTTGATCGCGCGGGACCTCGCTCCCGCCGACACCGCGCTGCTCGACCCGACGCTGGTGCTCGGTTTCGTCACCGAGGAGGGCGGGCCGACCAGCCACAGCGCCATCCTGGCGCGGGCGCTCGGTGTACCGGCGGTCGTGGCGCTGCCCGGCGCCGGCGAGCTGGCCGAGGGCACGGTCGTGGCCGTGGACGGCAGCACGGGCGACATCTTCGTCGACCCGAGTGACGAGAAGCGTGCGGAGCTGACGCGGGCCGCGGAAGAGCGCAAGGCCGCGCTCTCCGCCTCGTCCGGTCCGGGCGCGACGTCCGACGGGCACAAGGTGCCGCTGCTCGCGAACGTCGGTGGCCCGGCGGACGTGCCGGCGGCGGTCGAGGCCGGTGCGGAGGGCGTCGGTCTGTTCCGTACCGAGTTCCTCTTCCTGGACGACAGCAAGAAGGCGCCGTCCGAGGAGAAGCAGGTCGAGGCGTACCGCAAGGTGCTCGAGGCGTTCCCCGAGGGCCGTGTGGTCGTGCGGGTGCTGGACGCGGGCGCGGACAAGCCGCTCGACTTCCTGACGCCGGCCGACGAGCCGAACCCGGCGCTCGGTGTGCGGGGACTGCGGACGCTGCTGGACCACCCGGACGTGCTGCGCACGCAGCTGACCGCGCTGGCCAAGGCCGCCGAGGGGCTGCCCGTCTACCTTGAGGTCATGGCCCCGATGGTGGCGGACCGCACGGACGCGAAGGCGTTCGCGGACGCGTGCCGGGAGGCCGGACTGCGGGCGAAGTTCGGTGCCATGGTGGAGATTCCCTCCGCGGCGCTGCGGGCGCGCTCGATCCTCCAGGAGGTCGAGTTCCTGTCGCTGGGCACCAACGACCTGGCGCAGTACACCTTCGCCGCCGACCGTCAGGTCGGCGCGGTGTCGCGGCTCCAGGACCCGTGGCAGCCGGCGCTGCTGGACCTCGTCGCGGCGTCGGCCGAGGCCGCCAAGGCCGAGGGCAAGAGCTGCGGCGTGTGCGGTGAGGCCGCCTCGGACCCGCTGCTGGCCTGCGTGCTGACCGGCCTGGGCGTGACGAGCCTGTCCATGGGTGCCGCGTCGATCCCCTATGTGCGCGCGACCCTGGCCAAGCACACGCTGGCGCAGTGCGAGCGGGCCGCCGCCGCGGCTCGTGCCACGGACTCCGCCGAGGAGGCCCGTGTGGCCGCGCAGGCGGTGCTGTCCGGCGAGTGAGCCGGCGGCGCCGACGCGCCCGTTGACGTGAGGTGCCCCGCCGGACGGCGGGGCACCTTTCGTTTTCGGCGGCTCAGACCGTCCTCGCCCGTTCTTCCCTTTCTGTTTCTGTCATTCCTCTCCTCCGTCCGGTTCCGCGACGGGCAGGCCCGCGCGGTAGTCGACGCCCGGCTCGGGTGGTACGGGGTCGCCGGTCCGCGCGTCCGTGCAGTAGGCGGCGAAGACCTCCGCCTCGCTGAGGGGCCTCGGCCAGCCGTCGCGCAGGCTCCAGCCCCGCACCGTGTCGCGTCCGCCGGGGACGCTGGTGCGCAGGACGACACCGCCGGGGCGGCCGGTGGCGATGCCGGCGGCCAGCACCGTGCAGAAGACCAGAGCGGCCGCCTCGTCCAGGCGCGGCGGGCCGTCCTCACCGTGGGCGGCGTGCAGTACGGCGACGAGTGGGATGTCGCCTTCGGCCTGGACGCTGCACACGAGGTGGTGTGCGCCGGGTCCGACGGCGCGGAGGAGCCGGCGCAGTGCCTGGGTGGCACGGGCGAAGGCCGACCGGCCGGTGTCCTCGCCGCAGGCGGCGCAGTCGCCGCCACGGGTGAGGACGGACGAGGCGTATTCCCAGGTGGCCCGCTGTTCCGCCTCGTCGATGAGCTGCGGCAGCAGGCGCCGGATGGGCTGGCCCTCGTAGGCGACCTTGGTGCCCGCCGCGGCGACCTCCGCCGTGTACCGCGTGCGGCTGGCCGGGGTGTCGGGGTCGAGGTGGGCGCCGGCGCAGAACTCTTCGTAGCCGACGGGGTCGAAGAGGGCGACGCTCGTGTGCGTGCCCTGTCTGGTCAGTGTGCGCAGCAGCCCCTCCATCTGCCGCAAGTACGTCGCGTGGTCGTCGAAGTGGAAGGTGTCGTAACGCCGCATGGCGGCGAAGTCGGCCTCGTCGGCCAGCACGGCCACGGTGCTGGGCACTTCGCGGCGCAGTGCGCGCCGCGCCGTCAGTTGTCGATTGCCGCCGTTCCTGGCGTGCGCCATGATTCCCCCTCAGCGCGAACGATCAGTGCTCACTCACCGTAACCGACGGCACTGACAACGCCCGGTCGTCAGGGTCCCGCACCAGGCGCCACTGCGCGCAGCACATCGCGGCGAGGCCGGTGCCGAAGGCGAGCCAGCCGGCCGGTCCGACGGCGATGGCGGCGGTCACGGCCAAGGGGCCGACGCTGCGCTGGACGGCTTGGGCGAGGCCGTGCACGCCGAGGTAGGCGCCCTGCGCGGTGGGCGGGGCGAGGGATACGGAGAGTTCCCAGGAGACGGTGGCGTGGAGCATTTCCGCGACCGTGAAGGCCGTGGCGGCCAGGGTGAGGGCGACGGCGGCGAGCCATGGGGTGCCGGTGGCCGACGCGGCGAAGGCGGCTCCGCCGGCGAGGAAGACGGCGGCCAGGGGCAGGAGTGCCCTGCGGGCGGCGTGCCGGGTGGTGCCGAAGCGGGCGAAGGGGACCTGGAAGCAGATTACGAGCACGTTGTTGAGGACGAGGAGCAGGGGGACCAGGCCATGGGGTGCGGTGGTGGCCGTCACCGCCCACAGAGCGAGGCCGATCTTGAAGACGGAGTCGTCGAGGAAGAGGACGGCTTCGGTGGCGGTGTAGGCGAGGTAGCGGCGGTCGCGCCAGGGGTTGGCCGGTGATGTCGCGTCAGGAGCCTTGGGCCCGGTGGTGACGAGCCGTGAGGCGGACGGCGGTTCGCCGCAGCGGAGGGTGAGCGCGGCGGCGGCGAGGAAGGAGAGCGCGTCCCCGACGAGCAGGCCGCGGTAGACGGTGGCCGATCCCGCGGTGAGCGCCGCGGCGGCGACCAGTCCGCCGACGGCCCAGCCGATGTTCGAGGACGTGCGGTTGAGGGCTTGGTACCGGGCGCGGTCGGGGCCGGCGACGCGGGTCGCGTAGAGCTTGGTGAGCACGGCGGAGGCGCGGTCGCCGAGGCTGCCGGCGGCCGCGATGGCGAGCAGCGCGAACAGGTCGGTGGTGGTCAGGAGGGCCAGTGAGGCGGCGGCCCGCACGATCTGGATGACGATGAGCAGGGGCCGGAGGGGAACCCGGTCGGCGAGGAAGCCGCCGAGCGGTGGGCCCGCGATGCCGATGGCTCCGGAGGCTCCGAGGAGGAGGCCGATCTCGGCGGTGCCGAGTCCGGCGACGTAGGTGAAGTAGAGGGCTGCGGTGGCCCCCCAGAGGCCGGAGCCGATCTTGTCGACGCAGGTGACGGCCAGCATGCGGCGGCCGTCCGCTCCCCCGGGTATGCGCATGTACGTGATCCCCCTTGACCCAACTTTTGTATTGATACATACTCAGATCTGTGGCAACACAATATGAGTTCACGGGTACGAACGCCAAGGGGATTGCCGCGTCGATCGAACGCGGTGTCGCCGACGGGTCCCTCCCGCCCGGCAGCGCCCTGCCGCCCGTCCGCACGCTGGCCGAGCGGCTCGGCGTGAGTCCGGGCACGGTCGCGGCCACGTACAAGGAGCTGCGCGGGCGCGGCATCGTCACCACGCGCGGGCGTGGTGGGACGGTGGTGGCCGAGGGCCCGGCGGTCACCTCCCGGCGGCCGCCGAGGGTGCCGGAGGGGCTGCGCGACCTGGCGGGCGGCCATCCCGACGAGACGTTCCTCCCGCAGGGGCTGCCGTCCCTGCGGGTGACGCCGGGGGCGCGCTCGCACCGCTCGTCGCCGCGGGTGGCGCGGCTGGAGGAGCTCGTCCGTGCCTGGTACGAGCGCGACGGTGTGCCGGCCGGTCATGTGACCTTCGCGCACAGCGCGCTCGACTGCGTGGCGCGGCTGCTGTCCGTGGAGCTGCGGCCGGGTGACACGGTGGCCATGGAGGATCCGGGCTACCACCACATGCTGGACCTCGTGCCCGCGCTGGGCTTCCGGTCCGTGCCGGTGGCGGTCGACGACGAGGGGATGCGGCCCGAGTCGCTGCGGGCGGCCCTCCGTGCGGGTGTCCGGGCGGTGGTCTACAGTCCGCGGTCGCAGAATCCGTACGGCGGGTGCTTCTCACCACAGCGGCGGGACGCGCTGGCGGAGGTTCTGGCCGAGGCATCGGACGTGTTGGTGATCGAGAACGATCACACGGCGGAGATCGCGGGCGTGCCGCTGCACAGCCTGGCCGCGCGGGGAACGGCGCGGTGGGCCCAGGTCCGTACCGTCACCAAGTACTTGGGCACGGACCTGCGGTGGGCGGCCCTGGCCTGCGACGCCACCACCCTGGCCCGGCACGACGGGCGGCTGTTGCTGACCTCCGGCTGGGTGAGCCACGCCCTGCAGGAGGCGGTGGCCGGGCTGCTGACCGACGCGGCGACGCAGGCGCTGGTCGCCGAGGCCCGTGAGACGTACGCGCTACGGCGCCGGGCGCTGATCCGGGAGCTCGCGCGGCGCGGGATCGCCGCGCACGGGGCGAGCGGGCTGAACGTGTGGGTGCCGGTGCGGGACGAGGCGGCGGTCGTCAATGGTCTGCGGTCGGCGGGGTGGTGGGTGGCCGCCGGTACGCGGTTCCGCCTTGCGGCGGGGCCGGGGGTTCGGATCACTACGGCGGAGTTGCGGGTGGAGGAGGCGGTGGGGTTCGCGGCGGATTTCGCGGCGGCGTTGGGTGAGCGGCAGGACACGTATGGGGGGTGAGGGTGGGTGTGCGGGTCTGTGTGCGGCTGAGTGGGGGCTGGTCTTGTTGTCCTCAATCGCCGGACGGGCTTTAGTTGGTGCGGGCGGGCTTTAGTTGGTGCGGGCGGGCTTTAGTTGGTGCGGGCGGGCTTTAGTTGGTGCGCTCGCGGGCCAGCTTTTCGTAGAAGTGGAGGAGGCCGACGTTGTCGACCGAGCCCGGGTTGACCGCTTTTTCCAGAGGGGTGCCCTGGAGGAGGCGCTTGACCGGGACCTCTATGCGCTTGCCGGTGAGGGTGTGCGGGATGCCGGTGACCTCGATGACCTCGTCGGGGACATGGCGCGGGGAGAGCTGTTCACGGATGGTGCGCTTGATGCGGTCGAGGAGGTCGTCGTCGAGGGTGGCGCCGGGTGCGAGGTGGACGAAGAGCGGCATCCAGTAGCCGCCGTCGGGCTGTTCGACGCCGATGACGAGGGACTCGCGGATCTCGGGGAGCCGTTCGACCGCCTCGTAGATGTCGGCGGAGCCCATGCGGACGCCCTGGCGGTTGAGGGTGGAGTCGGAGCGGCCGTGGATGACGACGCTGCCGCGCGAGGTGAGGGTGATCCAGTCGCCGTGGCGCCAGACGCCCGGGAACATGTCGAAGTAGCTGTCGCGGTAGCGGCTGCCGTCGGGGTCGTTCCAGAAGTGGATCGGCATGGACGGCATGGGACCCGCGACGATCAGCTCGCCGACCTCGTCGACGACGGGCCCGCCGTGCGCGTCCCACGCCTGGAGGTCGGTGCCCAGGCAGGGTGCCTGGAGCTCGCCGATGTGCACCGGCAGCGTCGGGACGGCCCCCGCGAAACAGCTGCACACGTCCGTGCCGCCGCTCACCGAGGCGATCCACATGTCCTCGGCGACCTCGTCGTGGATCCAGCGGAAGCCGTCGGGCGGCAGCGGTGAGCCGGTGGTGGCGACGCACTTGACGCGGGAGAGGTCGAAGTCACGGCCGGGGCGGACGCCGGCCTTGCGGCAGGCCATCACATAGGCGGCGGAGGTGCCGTAGAGGGTGGCTCCGGTGCGTTCGGCGATCCGCCACTGGGCGGCGGTGTCCGGATAGCCGGGGCTGCCGTCGTAGAGGACAACGGTGGAGCCCACCAGGAGGCCGGAGACGAGGAAGTTCCACATCATCCAGCCGGTGGAGGTGTACCAGAAGAAGCGGTCGTCCGGGCCGAGGTCGCAGTGCAGGGCGAGCTGCTTGAGGTGCTCGACGAGGATGCCGCCCTGGGACTGGACGATGGCCTTGGGCAGGCCCGTCGTGCCCGAGGAGTACAGCACCCACAGCGGGTGGTCGAAGGGCACCTGCTCGAAGACCGGCTCGACGTCGGCCGAGGTCAGGGCGTCCCACTCCAGCGCGCCCTCGGGGGCCGGAGTGCCCAGCAGCGGGATGTGGACGACCGCGCGCACGGTGGGCAGCCCCGCGCGCAGTTCGGCGACGGTCGCGGTCCGCTCGTGCCGCTTGCCGCCGTAGTGATAGCCGTCCACGGTGAACAGCACGACGGGCTCGACCTGCTGGAAGCGGTCCAGGACACTGCGGGCGCCGAAGTCGGGCGCGCAGGAGGTCCACACTCCACCGACGGCGGCGGTGGCGAGCAGGGCGACGACGGCCTGCGGGACGTTGGGCACGTAGGCGCTGACGCGGTCGCCCGGGCGGACGCCGAGGCGGCGCAGCTCGGCGGCGAGGGAACCGACCCGGGCGCGGAGCTCGGCCCAGCTCACCGGGCGCGGCTCGCAGCTCTCGTCGACGTGCAGGAGGGCGGGACCGTCGGCGCGGGCGGGGTCCTCGGCGGCGCGCAGGGCGTGCTCGGCGTAGTTGAGGCGGGCGCCGGGGAACCACCGGGCGCCGGGCATCGCCGGGTCGGCGAGGACCTGCTCGTACGGGCTGGAGAAGCGGACGTCGCACCATTCGGTGAGGGCCTGCCAGAAGTCCTCGACCCGCTCCACGGACCAGCGGTGCAGTGCCGCGTAGCTCACGGCGGGGTCGCCGGGGACGGGCGCGGGCGCGCCGTGGCGCTCGGCGGCCCAGGCGTGGAAGCGGGTGACCTGTGCGCGGGCGACGCGGTCCTGGCCGGGGGCCCACAGGGGTTCCGACTGGGTGGCGGGCGGCGGTGCGGTGGTCATCTGGCTGCTCCCGGCTGTACGCGTCGTGGGCGTCGCCGCGCTCCGGCGGGTTCTGCGCGGGACGCGGCTGACGAGGACGATGCCATGTGATCGACTCGTGCACCAGCCCTGTGGAAAACCCGTGGAGGCCGTGAGGTTTCCGGCGGGGTGAACGACAGTTGAACGCACCACGCACCCGGGGCCCGCGATGGCAGGGTGAGCAGCATGGATGCGCGGGATCTGCGGCGGTTGATGAAGGCGGTCGGGACGGCACAGGGGCTGCGGTCCGTGCGGGCCGCGTGGCGCAGGCGGCGGACGGACGCGGCGGGCCTGCCGCGGTCGGGCGCGGAGCGGGCGCGGGTGCCGGGCACGGCGCTGGGGGCCGAGCCGGGGCCGGGCGGCGGGGTGGTGCGGTTCGCGCGGTCGTCACTGCTGGTCCGGGTGGCGGCGGGCGGTGCGGTGTTCTGCGGCTGGGACGGTGCCGGGCCGGAGCCGTCGTACGCGCTGGGCGGACCGGTGCCGGAGGTGGACGAGCGGGCCGTGCTGGAGCCGGACAAGGACGGCGGCTGGCGGGTGGTCTCCGAGCGGGTGCTGGTGGTCGTGAGCCGGCACGGAGGGGTGGAGGTGCGTACGCCCGGCGGTGTGCTGCTGCGGCGCGATCTGCCGCCGCGCTGGTGGGAGCCGGTGGGTCCGGCCGCCGGTGAGGCGGTGGCGCCGCGGTGGACGCAGCGTTCGGAGGTGGCGGCGGACGCCCGGTTCTTCGGGCTGGGCGGCAGGGCCGCGGGGCCGCGGCTGCGGGACGGCTCGTATCGGCTGTGGAACACCGATCCGGGGCCGTTCGGACCGGAGCGGGACCCGTTGTACATCACGATGCCGGTGCAGCTGGTGGTGGCGGACGCGGGCACGCACCTGGCCTTCCACGACAACTCCTGGGACGGCCGGGTGACGCTGTGGGAGGGCGAGGAGGGCGCGGGCTCGGGGCACGACCGGCCGGGCCGCTGCGAGCTGCGGATGGATGGCGGGCCGTTGCGCTCGTGGGTGATCGTGGGCACCCCCGCGCGCGTGCTGCACGGCTGGGCTTCGCTGACGGGGGGCGCGGCGGTGCCGCCCGCCTGGGCGCTGGGTCACCACCACGCACGGTGGGGGTTCGACAGCGAGCGCGAGGTGCGGCGGGTGGTGGCGGGCTACGTCGAGCGGGGACTGCCGCTGTCGGCGCTGCACCTGGACATCGATCACTACCGGGGGCACCGCGTCTTCACCGTGGACCGCGAGGCGTTCCCCGATCTGCCCGGTCTGGCGGCCGACCTGCGGGAGCGGGGCGTGCGGCTGGTGTCCATCGTGGACCCGGCGGTGAAGGCCGAGCCGGGCCTGTCCATGTACGACAGCGGCAAGGAGGCGGGCGCGTTCGTCCGGGACGGCCGGGGGCGCGAGGTGCGCGGGCTGGTGTGGCCGGGCGAGGCGGTCTTTCCCGACTTCACCGATCCACGGGTGCGTGCCTGGTGGGGCGAGCTGTACGCCGAGCGGCTGGCGCAGGGTTTCGCGGGTTTCTGGCACGACATGAACGAGCCGGTGTCGTTCGCGGCGTTCGGCGATCCGACGCTGCCCCTGTCGGCCCGGCACGCCCTGGAGGGCCGGGGCGGTGACCACCGTGAGGCACACAACGTGTACGGGATGGCCATGGCGCGAGCCGGCTACGAGGGCCTGCGGGCGCTGCGGCCGGACGAGCGGCCGTTCCTGTTCTCGCGGTCGGGCTGGGCGGGCATGCAGCGCTACGGCGGCACGTGGTCCGGCGACGTGGTGACCGGCTGGCCGGGGCTGCGGGCGTCCCTGGCGCTGGTGCTGGGCCTGGGGCTGTGCGGGGTGCCGTATTCCGGTCCGGACATCGGCGGGTTCACCGGGTCGCCGTCGCCGGAACTGTATCTGCGCTGGTTCCAGCTGGGCGCGTACCTGCCGCTGTTCCGTACGCACGCGGCGTTCTTCGCGGGCCGCCGGGAGCCGTGGGAGTTCGGCGCCGAGACCCTCGAACACGCGGGTGCGGCGCTGCGGGAACGGGCCCGGCTGCTGCCGTACTTCGTGACGCTGGCGCATCTGGCGCGGCGCACCGGGGCGCCGTACGTCCGCCCGGTGTGGTGGCGTTCGCCCGAGGACCGGGCGCTGCGGGACTGCGAGGACGCGTTCCTGCTGGGTGATTCGCTGCTGGTGGCGCCCGTGCTGGAGCAGGGCGCGGACCGGCGGGCGGTGCGGCTGCCGCGAGGGCGGTGGTACGACACGGTGACGGGGCGGGCGCACGAGGGGCCCGGGCAGGTGCTGCTGGACGCCCCGCTGTCGCGGATCCCGGTGCTGGCGCGGGCGGGTGCGGTGCTGCCGGTGGCCGGTGTGGACGGGCAGGTCGAGCTGGAGGTGTGGGCGCCCGCCGCCGGGCGTACGGGCGGCGGGGTGCTGATCCCGGACGCGGGGGACGGCGGGGAGCCGGTGGAGGTGGTGCGCTTCACGACGCGGCTGCGGGGCGGGGCGGTGACGGTGGAGCAGGAGGGCTCGGCGGAGGTGACGTATCCGGTGCGGGTGCGCGGGGTGAAGGACGACGGGTGACCGCGTGAGGCGGAACGGACGGCAGGGACGCGAGGGACCCGCGAGAGGGAGCGCACGGTCTCCTGAGCACGGCTGATCCCGGCGAGGCAGGCGTGCGGGGACTCTTCCCTTGATTCCGTCGGCCTGGTATCGCGGGTCCATGCCCTCGTTTCCCGTCGCGCTGCGCGCGCTCACGCTTCCGTTCGCCGCCCTTCTCGCCCTCTCGTCCGCGCCCGTCGCGCGGGCGGCTGAGCCGGCACCGCCGAAGGGGTTCGTCGCCCTCTCGGATGTCGATCCCACGATCGTGCAGGAGATGCGCTACGCCACCGCGCACAACTTCACCGGCCACCGCGTCGACGGATATCGGCGCCCCGTGTGCCTGCTCACCCGGCCGGCCGCCAAGGCCCTGCGCGCGGCGCAGCGGGTGGTGCTGCGCCGGGGCTACACCCTCAAGGTGTACGACTGCTACCGGCCGCGGCGCGCGGTGGCCGACTTCGTGGCGTGGGCGAAGGACCTCGGCGATGAGCGGATGAAGGAGGAGTTCTATCCGCGCGTCGAGAAATCGCGGCTGTTCGAGGACGGGTACATCGCCGAGAAGTCCGGGCACAGCCGGGGCAGCACCATGGACGTGACGTTGGTGCGGCTGCCGGTGCGGCCGACGCGTCCGTACGTTCCCGGGGAGCGGCTCGTGCCCTGTCACGCGCCCAGGGCGGAGCGGTTCCCCGACAACTCGGTCGACATGGGCACCGGGTTCGACTGTTTCGACACGCTGGCGCACACCCTCGACCCCCGGGTGCAGGGGGCGCAGCGGGTGCACCGGTTGTTGCTCAAGTCGGTCTTGGAGAACGCTGGTTTCCGCAACCTCGCCGAGGAGTGGTGGCACTACACCCTCCGCGAGGAGCCGTTCCCGGACACCTATTTCGACTTCCCCGTCCGCTGAGGTGGCCCGTCGGCGGGGGCCGTCCCGGTGCTGTCGTTGCGGAGGCCCAGCCGCAGGTGGATGATCCGCGCCAGGTCGGCGATGGTGCCGTTGCTGCGCAGGAGCTCCATGGGCGGGATGTCGATGTCGTACTGCTGCCGCAGGGTGACCAGCAGTTCGGTGGCCATGAGGGAGTCCATGCCGTATTCGTCGAGCCTGCGGTGATGGTCGAGCTGCTCGGCGGGCAGCTGCAGGACGTCGGCGAGCATGCCGGCCAGGGAGGTGGCGATGAGTTCCAGGGCTTCGTCGGTGGTCATTCCGGCGAGAGCCCGCAGCAGCTCCTCGTGAGTGGTGGCTCCCCCCTCGACGAGCGACGGCAGCAGGTCGAACAGGCGCGGTGCCCCGACGGTCGGCAGCAGCCGGTGTGCCACCGCCCAGTTGAGGCGTGCGGCGCCGGTGAGCGGCACGTCGGCGACGAGGGCGTCGTCGGCGACACCGAACGCCTCCCGGAGGGTGATCGGTTCCAGCCCGGCCTGGGACATGAGGGGGATGAGGTCGTTGCGCACCGCGTATCCGGTCTCTCCCAGGGCTCCCCAGATGATCGCGGTGCCGGGCAGGCCGTCCCGGCGGCGCCGGCGGATCAGGGCCTCCAGGGCGAGGTTGGCGCCCGCGTAGGGGGCCTGGGCGATATTGCCGATGGCCGAGACAATGGAGGAGTGGACGAGGAACAGGTCCAGGGACCGGTCGCGCGTCACGGCGTCCAGGACCGCGGCCCCGGCCAGTTTGGGGGCGAGGACGGCGCGGAGGCGTTCGTCGGTCAGCTCGGTCAGCGGTGCGTCGTCGAGGTGCATCGCGGAGTGGACGACGCCGCGGAGGGGGCGCCCGGCGGTGTCGGCGTCCTCCACGACGCGGCGCACGGCGGCGAGGTCGGTGACATCGGCCGCGTGGGTGCGGGCGGTGACTCCCCGGGCGGCGAGTTCCGCCAGGAGGGCGGGAGCTTCCGGTGACCGTTCTCCCCGGCGCCCGATGAGGTCCAGGTGACGCGCTCCCCGGTCGGCGAGCCAGCGGGCGGTCGCCGCACCGAAGCCGCCGAGACCGCCGGTGACCAGGTAGGTGCCCCGCGGGTCGAGGCGGGGTGCCGGCCGGCGGCGTTCGACGGTCACGGGGTCGTCGGAGGTGTCGAAGGAGACCACGGCCTTGCCGATGTGCCGGGAGTGCTGGACCAGGGCGAAAGCGTCCGCGACCCGGGCGGCCGGGTGGACGCTGTGGATGATCGGCCGGCAGCGCCCGGTGCGGATCGCCGTGGCGACCTCGGCGAACTGTGCGCCGGCCAGTTCCGGTTCGGCGAGCAGCGCGGTGAGGTCGACTCCGAAGAAGGCGATGTTGTTGGCGAAGGGCCGCAGCAGCAGAGGCTTGTTCTCATGGATGTCACGCTTGCCCAGTTCGATGAAGCGCCCGCCGGGGCGCAGCGCCTCCAGTCCGCGGGTGATGGCTTCGCCGGCGAGGGAGTTGAGGACGACGTCCACGCCGCGGCCGCCGGTCAGCTCGCGGGCCTCCTCGGCGAAGGCCAGGGTGCGCGAGTCCAGGACGTGTTCGGCGCCGAGGGCGCGCACCAGGTCGCGTTTGAAGGGGTTGCCCGCGGTGGCGATGACGCGGGCGCCGCGCCGGCGCGCGTACTGGAGGGCGGCGAGGCCGACGCCTCCGGCGGCACCGTGCACGAGGACCGTCTCGCCGGGGGCGAGCCGGGCGAGGTGGCCGAGACTGTAGTGGACGGTGAGGAAGGCGATCGGGAGCGTGGCGCCCTCGGTGAACGACATGCTCTTGGGGAGCCGGCCCACGGCGTGCTCGACGGTGCGGACATGGGAGGCGAACGCACCGGGTGCCAGGGCGAAGACACGGTCGCCCGGTCGCACGGAGGTCACCCCGGGGCCGGTCGCCGTGACGAGGCCCGCGCATTCCATGCCGGCCCCGGTGGCGGCCTGGTCGTGGCGGGGGTCGGCGGGCAGGATGCCGACGGCCTGCATGATGTCGCGGTAGTTCAGGGCGGCGGCGCGGACGGCGACGACGACCTCGCCCGGGCCGGGTGCGGGGATGTCGTTCTCCACCCAGGCGAGGCGGTAGGCCATCCCGGGGTCGCGCACCTCCAGGGAAAAGGCCGGTACGCGGGTGCCGTGGGACGTTCCCTGGGGGGCGTCGGTCCGTTCCACGGTGCGGGGGACGAAGCGGCCGCCCGCGGTGAGGGCGATCTCGTCCTCCTCTGTCGGGGTGAGGAGTTCGCGTACGACCCGCCGGCCGTCGGCGGCCGCGTCGTCGCCGCGTTCGAGGGAGAGGCGCTTGACGGTCACGTGGGGGTGCTCGTTCGCCAGGGAGCGGGTGGCGCCCCACACGGCCGCGGTGTGGGGGTGCGACGCCTGTTCCGGCGCGGGCAGGGCTCCGGTCGGCCGGGTCACCAGCCACAGGTGCGGCTGCCGGCGGTCGCCGAGCTGCTCGAAGGCGGTGGCGAGGGCGCGCAGGACGGTCATCCTGCGGGTGGTCAGGTCCAGCAGGGCATCGGCGGGGAGCGGCTCGGGGGCGTCGTCCAGTACGAGGACGACCGTCACGGCCGGCCGGTCCTCGAAGAGCTCGCTCCAGTGCCGCGGGTCTCCGCCCGCCCCGGAGGCGCGCAGGACCGTGGCGCCCTCGGTTTCCAGCGCCGCGGCCACCGCGTCGGGCAGGTCCGTACGGTCGCCCGCCTCACCGGCCACGATCCAGGACCGGGTGCCGTCGGGCGTCGGCAGCGGCGTGTCCGGCACCGGTCCGTCCGGGGCGGCGGCGAGCAGGACCGACATGTCGGCGGGGGCGTCGCCCCTCTTCCTGTCGCCGGTTCGCACGACGCCCGTGAATCCGCAGTCGCGCAGCAGGCCGGGCCACTGCCGGGCGGGCAGCAGGAGGGAGTCCGGGCGCAGTTCGTGGTCGGTGAAAGCCCAGAAGCTTTCGAGCATGCCGAAGAGCAGGGCGAGGGCTTCGTGGTCGTGCATCTCCATGGCGAGGAGATGGCCGCCCGGGGCCAGCAGCCGTTTCGTCCCCCGCACGGCCCGGGCGAGGTCCTTGGCCGTGTGCAGGGCGTTGGCCGCCACGACGACGTCGAATGCGCCCGGGACGAGGCCCTGCCCACAGGGGTCGGCGTCGAGGTCGAGCGTCCCGTACGTGACGAACTCATGTGCCGCGAAGCGCTTCTCGGCCCGTGCGACGAACAGTGCGGAGAGGTCGGTGAAGTGGTAGCGGGTGCGGTCGGGCGGCAGGACCGGCAGGAGGGCCGCGGTGGTGCCGCCGGTGCCGCCGCCCACCTCCAGGACGCGCAGCGGCCGGCCGGCGGGCCACAGGGCGGCCATCTCCCGTGCCAGTGCCCGCAGCACCCGGTTGTGGAACCGCACCATGGGGCTGACGTCGTAGAAATGCTCGAACCTCTCGGAGCCGCCCTCCTCGGACAGGGCCTCCAGGACGTCGGTCTCCCCCGTGAGCATGGGTCCGAGGTCCACCACGTGCCCGTACAGGCAGATGTCCGCGCCGAAGGCGGGGAACTCCCGGCCCATCCGGCGGATGCGTTCCTCCACATGGAACCCCGCCGGGTCCAGGGTCCAACGGGCTTTCCCGCCCGTCCTGGCCAGGGCGCCGTGGCGTTCCGCCAGGGCGATGTACTGCTCCAGGAGGCGGCGGTGGCGGGGCAGGACTCCCGCCGCCAGCAGGTCCTCGACGTCGAAGGGGCGGGCGGGGTCGGGCAGCAGGCCGGCGATCGCCCGTCCCACGGCCTGGGACAGACTGTCCTTGAGCCCGTGGAGCACCCGGTCGTAGCGGAAGCGCCGCCAGTCCTCCCGCAGCGCCCGCAGGTGCGGCCGGGCCGCCGCCAGGATCGTCGCGGGGGCGGGCAGCGGAGCGGGATCCGCCGGTACGTCCCGGTGGGGCGCTGCCCGCATGACGAGCCGGAGCCGGGTCAGCGGCGTGGTGCCCGCGCGGTCGAAGCGCCGCAGCCGGCAGCCCTCCAGCTCGGCCGTGACCGTGCCGTCCTCGTCGGTGACGGTGATGTCCCAGCAGAGTTCGGTTTGCGTGCGCCCGCGGTCGCGTACGTGCACGAAGCCACGGGGTGCCGGGGTGCTCCAGACCCGGATCGCGTCGAACGCGGAGGGCAGATAGCCCTGCCGGCCGTCCGCGACCAGGTCGGTCACGAGCGGCAGCCCCGCCTGGAGCGCGCCGTCCAGCAGGGCCGGGTGCACCACGTACTCCTCGGACGGCAGGTCGTGGCGGTAGGCGGCCAGGGTCTCCCCCTGTCCCACGCGGACGTCGTGGAGGGGCCGGAAGGCGGGGCCGTAGTCCAGGCCGAGCGCGGACATGGCCCGGTGGTGTGCCTCGCCGTCCATCCGCCGGCCGCATCGCTCGCGGACGGCGTCGATGTCGGGAGCGGGCGGACGGCGGCGCAGCAGGGGCCGGACGCGTCCGCGGGCGTGGAGGCCGGGGGTGCCTCCGCGTCCCTGCCCGGCGGTGACGGTGAGGATTCCGTCGTCGGGTGACAGGGTGCTCTGCAGGTGGACGGTGCCGGGGTTCTCCCAGGGGATGACGAGCGCACGGTTCAGGTCGAGGGCGTCCACCTCCGTCGGGCCGTTCCACAGGCGTCCTCCGGCGGCCAGGGCCATCTCGGCGTAGCCGGTGGCGGGCATGAGGACCGAGCCGCCGACCCGGTGGTCGGCCAGCCAGGGGACGAGCACCGGATTCACGGGGCCGCGCCAGGCCGGCTCGGCGAAGGGGAGTCGTTCGCCCAGCAGCGGATGGTCGTAGAGGCCGTTGCCCGCGCCGCCGGTCCATGCCTCCGGTCCGCCGTTCCAGTGCGGTTGACGCTGCCAGGGGTAGGCGGGGAGGTCGCTCACCCGGCCGGGGACGGGGAAGTGGGCGCTCCAGTCCACGGTGGCCCCGGCGGCGATCGTGCGGGCCACGGCGGTGCGCAGCGCGACCGGTCCGGCCTCCTTCCGGGAGAGGGTCGGAACGACGGCGACGGGTGAGGTGTTGCGGGCGGCCGCCCGCAGGTGCGGGCAGAGGATGGGCTCGGGTCCGACGTCGACGAAGACGTCGTATCCCTCGCTCACGAGGTGGTCGACCGCCGACCGGAACCTCACCGGGCGGCGGACGTTGCGCCACCAGTAGTCGGCGTCCAGGGCGGTTCCGTCCACGGGGCCGCCCGTGACGGTGGAGATCATGGTGAGGTGTGCCGGGCCGGGCCGCAGCCAGTCGAGCGCGGCCTTGAGGGGCTGCTCGACCGGGTCCATGGCCCCGCTGTGGAAGGCGTGGTCGAGACCGACGTCGGCGCAGGACGTACCGCTGTCCCGCTCCAACGTTTCTGCCAGGCGGGTGAGCTGGTCGGCGGGGCCGGAAACGGTGACGTGGCGTTCGGAGTTGACGCAGGCGATCTCCAGGTCCGGGAAGGGCGCGCTCGCCCGTGCGGCCTCCTCGGGGGTGAGGGCGACGACGGCCATGCGGCCCTTCCCGGCCGTGGCGGCCTGGGCGCGGCCCCGTGCGGCGACGAGCCGCGCGGCGTCCTCCAGGGTCAGCGCGCCCGCCGCGTGGGCGGCCGTGATCTCGCCGACGCTGTGCCCGACCACGGCCTGCGGGACGATGCCCTGCTGCCGCAGCGCCTCCACCAGGCCCACCTGGACGGCGAAGAGGAGTGGCTGCGCGATCTCCGTGGCGGAGAGCCGGTCCTCCTCGGCGGGGTCCGTCAGCAGGTCCACCGCCGACCACCCGACGTGCGGTGCGAGTGCGGCGTCGGCCGCTTCGACGCCCTTGCGGAACGCCGGGCTGCCGGTGAGCAGGTCCCTCGCCATGCCCGGCCACTGCGCGCCGTTGCCGGGGAAGGCGAAGACGACGCGGCCGCGGCCGACGGCCTGTGCCGTGGCTCCGTTCCGGTCCTCCGGCGGCGCGTCGGGCTCCTCGGGCGACCGCTCGGCGAGCCGGGTGAGTCCCGCGGCCGCTTCCGCGGCGTTGTCGGCGATGACGACGGCACGGTGCGGGTGCTTTCCGCGTCGCCGGCCGGCGGTGTAGGCGAGGTCGTAGAACGCGTCGGGTCCCGCCTCCGCCAGGTGGTCCGCCGTGGCGCGTACGGCGGCGTCCAGGGCCGTACGGGAGCGGGCGGTGACCACGAACGGGCGCGGGGCGGGCGGCGGCACCGAGCGGGGCGGGAGCGGTGGGGGCGGGGCCAGGATGACGTGCGCGTTGGCGCCGCCGAAGCCGAAGGAGTTGACCCCGGCCACGGAACGGCCGTCGACGGCGACCGGACCGGGCTCCAGGGCCGGGGTCAGGCGCAGGGCCGCGAAGTCGATGTGCGGGTTGGGCGGGGTCGCGTGCAGGGTGGCCGGGATCGCGCGGTGGCGCAGGACCAGGAGCGCCTTGAACAGGCCGGCCATGCCGGAGGCTGGTTCGAGGTGCCCGAGGTTGGACTTGACCGAACCGATCGGCAGATCCCGGCGGGTGCGGCGGGTGCCGAGGGCTCTGCCGACGGCCCGGCACTCGGCGGGGTCCCCCACCGGTGTGCCGGTTCCGTGCGCCTCCAGGTAGACGAGGTCGTCGGGGTGCACGCCGGCCCGTGCGTAGAGGTCGCGCAGCAGGGCCTCCTGGGCCTCGGGAGACGGGAGGGCGAGCCCCATGGTCCTGCCGTCGCTGTTGGTGGCGCAGTCCACGGCGACGGCGTGGACGCGGTCGCCGTCGGCGAGCGCGTCGGCCAGGCGCTTGAGCAGGACCACGCCCCCGCCCTCGGCCCGTACGTATCCGTCGGCGTCGGCGGAGAAGGACCGGCAGCGGCCGCTGGGCGAGAGCATGGACGCCTGGGAGAAGCCCACGAAGTGGTAGGGGCTCAGGAGGAGGTTGACGCCGCCGGCGAGGGCGGCCCGGCTGGTGCCGTCGAGCAGCGTGCGGCACGCCTGGACGAGCGCGACCAGCGACGAGGAGCAGGCGGTGTCCACGGCCATGCTGGGACCGCGCAGGTCGAGGAAGTGCGAGAGCCGGTTGGCGGCGATGGCGGAGGCCGCGCCGGACATGGTGTACGCGTTGACGCTGTCGGTCATCAGCATCTGCAGGGCACCGTAGGAGTGGTCCGAGATGCCGATGTGAACGGTGGTGTCCGAGCCCGCCAGTGCGGCGGGCGCGATGCCCGCGTCGTCGCACGCCTCCGCCGCCATCTCCAGCAACAGGCGTTGCTGAGGATCCATTTGGGCGGCTTCCTTGGGGGCGATGCCGAAGTAGTCCGCGTCGAATCCGGCGATGTCCGTCAGGAATCCGCCGGCGCCGGTGCAGCTCTTGCCGGGTCGCGGCATCGAGGTGTCGACGAAGCGCGTGGCGTGGAACCGCTCGGGCGGCACCTCGGTGATCAGGTCGCGCCCCGCCCACAGGGCCTGCCAGAGTCCGTCGAGATCCGTGATGCCGCCGGGCAGCCGGCAGGAGGCCCCGACGATCGCGACCGCCCGCTTCGTCTCGTACGCGTCCATGTCCGACCACCCGGCCTCTCATGCAGACGGCGAGCGGGCCCGTTCACGCCTGCCCTCCCGTGGAGAGCGTGCGGAACCGGGCGGTTACGGCACAATCGAGCCCTCACCCCTTCGGGTGAAGGGTCAACCAGTGGTGGGCGCATTGCCCATGGTCGAAGGGGTGAGGCGCACGGAAGCGCAGGCGAGCGCCTGACGGGCCGCGGGCGCCGCGACGCACTCTTTGAGGCGGCTGACCACCAAGGCGACAACTCCCCTTCGGTGGTGCGCATTTGAGTGCGGATGATGTATACGCGCGGTCTGCCGGGCCCGCGTCCGCTGGGGTATCGTGCCGTGGCCACCGCAGCAGCCTCTTCGGGTCAGGAGACGCCATGACGGGTCCGTACGTCGCCGCGATCGACCAGGGCACCACCTCCAGCCGCTGCATCGTCTTCGACCGGGCGGGCGCGGTGGTCGCCGTCGACCGGCGCGAGCACCGGCAGATCTTCCCCCAGCCGGGCTGGGTGGAGCACGACGCGGCGGAGATCTGGGCGAAGGTCCGGTCGGTGGTGGCCGGCGCGCTCGCCGCGGCGGGGCTGCGGGCCGACGAGCTGAGCGCGCTGGGCATCACCAACCAGCGGGAGACGACGGTCCTGTGGGACCGCTCCACCGGCAAGCCGGTGCACAACGCCCTGGTCTGGCAGGACACCCGCACCGCCGCGCTCTGCGACGAGCTGGGCGGCACGGACGGTCAGGACCGCTTCCGTCAGGCCACCGGCCTGCCGCTGGCCAGTTACTTCTCCGGCCCGAAGGTGGCCTGGCTGCTGGAGCACGTACCGGGGCTGCGGCGGCGGGCCGAGAACGGCGAGATCGCGTTCGGCACGGTCGACTCCTGGCTGATCTGGAACCTGACCGGCGGCCCGGACGGCGGCGTCCACGTCACGGACGTGACCAACGCGGGCCGCACCCTGCTGATGAACCTCGCCACCCTCCAGTGGGACCCGGCCCTCCTGGCCGCGATGGACATTCCCGAGGCGGTCCTGCCGGAGATACGTTCCTCCGCCGAGGTGTACGGCAGGGCGGTCGGCCCGCTCGCCGGGGTGCCGGTGGCCTCGGCGCTGGGCGATCAGCAGGCGGCGGTGTTCGGGCAGACCTGCTACGGGGTGGGTGAGGCCAAGAACACGTACGGCACCGGCAGTTTCCTGCTGCTCAACACCGGCGGCACCGCCGTACCGTCGAAGAACGGGCTGCTGACGACGGTCGGCTACCGGCTCGGCGGCGAGGCACCGGTGTACTGCCTGGAGGGGTCGATCGCCGTCACGGGCTCGCTGGTGCAGTGGTTCCGCGACCAGCTCGGTCTGATCCGCTCCGCCGAGGAGATCGAGCCGCTGGCGGCGAGCGTCCCTGACAATGGCGGCGCCTATGTGGTCCCCGCGTTCTCCGGGCTGTACGCGCCGTACTGGCGCTCCGACGCCCGCGGCGTCATCACCGGTCTCACCGGCTACGTCACCAAGGCGCACCTGGCGCGGGCCGTGCTGGAGGCGACGAGCTGGCAGACGCGGGAAGTCGTGGACGCGATGTTCCAGGACTCCGGGGTGCGGATCACCTCGCTCAAGGTGGACGGCGGAATGACCGCCAACGCGCTGCTGATGCAGCACCAGTCCGATGTGCTGGGTGTGCCGGTGATCCGTCCGGTGGTCTCCGAGACCACGTGCCTGGGCGCGGCCTACGCGGCCGGGCTGGCCACCGGGGTGTGGCGGGACACCGACGAACTGCGGGCCCAGTGGCGGCAGGACGTGGAGTGGACGCCGCGGATGGGGGCGGCGGCGCGCGAGGGCGAGTACGGCAACTGGCGCAAGGCCGTGGAGCGCAGCTTCGGCTGGCTGGAGCCGCGGGCGCGGGGCTAGAGGGGTATCCGGTGGGTCCGCGCAGACCCGCCGGACACCCCTTAGGCGCTGCGGCGGTCCGCGGCCCCGGTCGCGATCGCGTGCTCGACGACGGAGACCAGGACGTGCTTGACGGACTCGCGTTCGCGGGCGTCGCAGAGGATGACGGGCACCTCGGGGTCGAGGTCGAGCGCGTCGCGCACGGCGTCCTCGGGGTAGCGGTCGGCGCCGTCGAAGCAGTTGACGGCGAGGGTGAAGGCGATGCCACGCCGCTCGAAGTAGTCGACGGCGGCGAAGCAGTCCGCGAGGCGGCGGGTGTCGGCGAGGACGACCGCGCCGAGCGCGCCGCGGGCGAGTTCGTCCCACAGGAACCAGAAGCGGTCCTGGCCGGGCGTGCCGAAGAGGTAGAGGACGAGGTCGTCGCGGAGGCTGATGCGGCCGAAGTCCATGGCGACGGTGGTGGTGCGCTTGCCCTCCACGCCGGAGGTGTCGTCCACCGGCCGGCCCGCCTCGGTGAGGAGCTCCTCGGTACGCAGCGGCTTGATCTCGCTCACCGCGCCGACCATGGTGGTCTTGCCGACGCCGAAGCCGCCGGCCACCAGGAGCTTGAGCGCCACCGGGTCGGTGGCGGAACGTTTGCGTCCGCGGTCAGGGCGCCCGAAGACCATGGTTGTCTCTTCCTCCGATGTGCAGGGACCCGCGCGGCGCCTCGGCGGCCGGCGGTGCGGCGATCTCCCCCGTGCGGGGTGATCGTTCCGTAAAGACCATGGTCACGACAACCCCCTTCCGGGAAAATCCGACCGCCCGGTCGGGTTGGACCGGGCGGCGGGCCGGGGCGCTCAGAGCGCCCGCAGGCCGTCGATCACCTCGCGCAGGATGTTCGCGTCGGGGAGTTCGGCCGGTGGTACGGGGCGCGAGATCCGGACCAGCCCCGCGCCCATGAGGTCGCCGACGAGCACCCGCACCACCCCGACCGGCAGGTCGAGTCCGGTGGCCAGTTCCGCGACGGACTGGGGTTCGTCGCGGGTGAGGTCGACGATGTCGAGGTGCTCGGGTGACAGCGACCGGTCGGCGAGGGCGTGGGCGCCGCCGGGCGGCACGGTCAGGCCCTCGTCGGCGAAGACGACGGCGATCAGGTCAAGTTCGCCCTCGGCCGCGCTGCGGGTCCGGCCGCGGGTCATGGCGTACGGGCGGACGACCGGGCCCGCGGCGTCGTCGTACCAGCGCGCCGCCGCTCCCCCCTGGGGGGTCGCCCACGAGGGGGCGGCGGGCTCGGTATCGTCTCCGGTCATGCCCGCCGTCACTCGTCGGCGGCCGCGCCGGTCCGCGGGGCGGTGGCCAGGTGCGCGCCCACGCGCTTGACGAGCAGCGTCATCTCGTAGGCGACCAGGCCGATGTCGGAGTCGGCGTCCGCGAGCACGGCCAGACAGCTGCCGTCGCCGGCGGCGGTGACGAACAGGAACGCCTGGTCCAGCTCGACGACGGTCTGGCGGACCGTGCCCGCGTCGAAGTGCCGGCCGACGCCCTTGGCGAGGCTGTGGAAGCCCGAGGCGACGGCGGCCAGGTGTTCACCGTCCTCCCGGGAGAGGTCCTTGGACGAGCCCTTGGGCAGGCCGTCGCCGGAGAGGACGAGCGCCTTGCGGATGGTGCCGACGCGCTCGACCAGTTCGTCGAGGAGCCAGCTGAGTTCGCCCGTGGCCCCCTTCTCGCCCGCTTCGGTCGACGCGGTACGTGTGACGGCGGTGCGTATCGCGGCCTTCGGTGCGGTCATGGACCGTCCCCCTCAGATGTGGTTCGTGGTGCTGTCGTTCTCGGCGGTGTGCCGGGTGGTGCGCTCGGTGGGGTTCCGGTCGGCGTGCCGGATCGTTCCGTCTCATTCTCCTCGCGCCCGCGCTGCCAGCCGCGCTGGAGGGCGGCCATCCTGGCCCGTACCTCGTCGGCGTCGCGCTCGGCCTCCGGGCCGCCGGGGTCCGGTGCGGCCGCGGCCCGACCGTGCGCGGGCGTCGGGTCGTTCCGCAGCTGCGGCGCGAGGCTGGCCTGGCGGACGCGCCGGGGCAGGCCGCCGGTCGGCGTCGGCTCCGCCGCGGGGTCCTCGGGCCGGTCGCGGGGCGCCACCGGGCGGCCGTGGTCGGAGACGAGCACGGGCGCCCTGCGGCGCGGCAGCGGGAAGAGGGGATCGCTCGCCTGGTGGTGCTGCGCGTCGCCGCCGTCGTCCGGCCGGTCCTCGAGCGGGCAGGGTTCCGGCCGCGGTCCGGCCGCGTCCTCGCGGGGCGTCCGCAGGACGCCGCCGGGCGGCGTCGCGAGCGCCGACAGCGGCGACAGGGGGCCCACCCCGCGGGGTGCCGTCTGTTCGCCGGTGTCCTCGTCCGCGCCGGAGCCCTTGCCCGCGGGCCCCTCGGTGAGCACGGCCAGCGGGAGGAAGACGACGGCGGTGGTGCCGCCGTACGGAGAGGGCTGGAGCGAGACCCGTACGCCGTGGCGCTGGGCGAGGCGGCTGACGACGAACAGGCCCAGGCGGTCGGTGTCGGAGAGCTCGAACTCCGGGGTCTCGGCGAGCCGGAGGTTGGCCTCCAGCAGGGCGTCCGGGGCCATGCCCAGGCCGCGGTCGTGGATTTCGAGGGTGAAGCCGTTGGGGACGCGCTCGCCCATGACCTGGACGCCGGTGTGCGGCGGCGAGAAGACGGTCGCGTTCTCCAGGAGTTCGGCCAGGAGGTGGATGAGGTCGCCGACGGCGGGCCCGAGCACCGACAGGCGCGGCAGGCGGCGCACCTCGATCCGCTCGTACGCCTCGACCTCGGCGACCGCGCCCCGCACCACGTCCATGAGCCGGACCGGCTTGCGCCACTGCCGGGCGGGGGCGGCGCCGGAGAGGATGACCAGGCCCTCGGCGTGGCGGCGCATGCGGGTGGTGAGGTGGTCGAGGCGGAAGAGGTCGGCGAGCTCCTCGGTGTCCTCGGTGCGGCGTTCCATGGCGTCGAGGAGGGCCAGCTGACGGTGGAGCAGGACCTGGCTGCGGCGGGCGAGGTTGACGAAGACGTCGGAGACGCCGCGGCGCATGTCGGCCTGCTTGACGGCGGCCTCGACGGCGGCGCGCTGGAGGGTGTTGAGGGCCTTGCCGACCTGGCCGAGCTCGTCGGGGCCGTAGTCGTGGCGGGGCGCCTCTGTCTCGACGTCGACGCGTTCGCCGGCGGCCAGGCGGCGCATCACGCTGGGCAGCCGCACGCCGGAGACCTCGTGGGCCTCCTTGCGCAGCCGTCGCAGGTCCAGGACCAGCCCGCGGCCGACCCGGAGGGAGATGACGAGCGAGCAGACGAGGGCGGCGAGGCCGAGGACGCCGGCGACGGCGGCCTTGGTGAGCACGCCGATGGCGACGGGCTCGACGCGGTCGGCGTAGTGGTCGCCGGCCTCGTTGTTCCTCTTCGCCAGGCCGTCGAGGACGGTGCCGGCGGCGGTCTGCCAGCGCTGGGCGTCGATGGCGTGGGCGGCGCGGCCGGGGGCGGCGAGCACTACGGCGTCCTCGGCGGTGCGCAGGGTCTGGGCATCGGCGCCGCGCCAGTAGTCCTCGAAGGTGTCGCGCTCGGTGGCGGGCAGTACGCCCAGGCTGACGCGGTAGAGGACCTGGCGTTCGGCGACGCGGTCGGAGACGGTGCGCAGTTCCTGCCGGCTCAGGGTGCCGGAGGTGAGGGCGGCGGCGAGGAGGGCGTCCTCGCGGGAGAGTGCCTCGCGGGCCCGGGCGAGGCCGACGAGGGCGCGGCCCTGCTTGTCCATGTCGGCGTCCTGGAGGGCGCTGAGGCTGTCGAGGAAGGCGTAGTAGGGCTCGACGAGCTCGTTGTACGCCTCGAAGGCGCCGCGGCGGCTGATGGTGTCCTCCTCGACCCGGCGGCGCAGGCTTTCGAGGTCGTCGAGGCTCTTCTCGATGCCGGTGAAGCGGTCGGCGGCCTCGGAGCTCATGTCGTCGCGCACGTCGCCGCGGGCGCGGCCGCGGAAGGTCTCGACCATCTTGTCGGTGGCGCCCTGTTGTCCGCGCAGGGCGGCGAGCGCGTCGGAGCGGCGGGGGTCGGCGAGGTAGACCAGGGTCTGGCGGCGTTCCTTCTGCAGGGCGCGGACCATGTCCTCGGCGGGGAAGCCGACCGTGCGCATGACGTCGGCGACGGAGAGGAGCTGGGCGGCCTCGCTGCCGGTGATGACGGTGGCGAACGCCCACAGTCCGGTCAGCGACACGAGCGGCACGAGCAGCAGCGCCACGATCTTCCGGCGGATCGACTTCCCGCGAAAGCGCATGGCCTCCCCAACGTCAACCCCGGCGCACGGGGTGGTGTCCCGACAACAATGCGGCGTGAGCCTACTACTGCGAGGTACGAGTCTCGAAGACCAGTACGGCCGTCGAACCGGGTCCGTGGCACCCTATGGCCGGAATTCGGCGCCCATGGGAACTGTCGGCCGCCGTGATTCGCTCTTCCTGATGAGGGAAGCCGACGAGAGGAAGACCCGGGCGGGGCCCGGGAGCACCGGCGAGGGGGGAGCCGACATGGAACGCGAGCACGCCCGCGATCGCGACATACCGCCGTACCGCCACCGGACGTTGTGGGTCGAGGAGCCCGCCCGGCGCCCCCGCATGCCGGACCCGGTCCGCACGGCCGCGGTGCGCGCGGTCCTGATGATCGCGGTGACGATGGTGCAGGCGATGGTCGCGGCGCTGTTCACCCTCGGCGGTTCGTGGCTGGCCCTGCCGGCGCTGCTGTGCACGCTGGCGAGCGTGGTGGCCGCGACCTGGGCGGTGCTGGACGTGTGGGTGACGCGTCAGGTGTGGCGCCAGCGCCATGGTGTGGTGTCCGTTCCCAGCAGTTCGGCGCGGGCGGCCCGGGAGTTGCGGCGGGCCCGGCGGCCGCGCTTCCCCTGATCGAGGACCGCCCGGTAGGTTCGGCGGTGACGGGCGTACGCCGTTGCGCGGCGTCGGGTTGAGGGGGGCGGCACGATGGCGGAGCGGGATCGGGCGGTGGATCGCATTCCGGGGATCCTCCAGGACTGCGGCTGGACCGTGTGCCTGGTCGGAGAGGAGCAGTCGGGCAAATTAGCCCAAGTCACCGCGGGGTTGCGGCACGGCCCGGATCCGTCGGGCTCGGGCAAGCTCATCACCTCCGGCTTCTCCTACTGGGGCCTGGAGTCCACGGTGGCGTGGGCCCACGCGTGCAACGACCTGTATTACCCGGTGATGCGCGAGAGTATCGGCTCCTTCAGCCGGCGCTGGCGCGCCATGGGCGACCGGCTGCCGGCCGGGCCGCTGCACTACGTGAGCCTGGGCCCGGGGACGGGCCAGAAGGACCAGGCGGTGCTCCGCTCCCTCGACAGCCAGGGCAGAGCGGGCTGTTACCTGCCGGTGGACGTGAGCGCCGAGATGCTGCGCCTCGCGCAGCGCGAGGCGCTCCAGCATCTGCACGTACCGGCCGCCGATGTGCTGCCCGTCCAGCTGGACTTCTCGATTCCCGGCAACCTCGACCGGCTGAGCACGCTGATCCGCCGGACGGTGGGCGACGAGCCGGTGGTGTACTCCCTGCTGGGCAACACCCTCGCCAACTTCGACAACGACACCCCGCTGCTGGCGATGCTCGCCCGGAAGCTGCTGCGCCCGCAGGACCGCTTCCTGCTGGAGGTGGCCAGCACGGCCGGGCAGGACGCCCCGGCCGCGCGGGCGGCGGCGCAGGAGTACGAGAACAGCCCGCGCTTCCGGGAGTTCGTCACCAGCGCGCTGATGCAGTACACCGATCTGCGGATCGACCTCAACAGCCTCTCCTGCGAAGGGCTGGTGGAGGACGACCGGGCCCTGATGGTCAAGGTCGTCTACCGCAACCGCACCGGCGGCCCGCTGGTGCTGACGCTGCCCGACCGCAGCACGGTGCCCTTTCCCGACCAGGACACCATCCGCCTCTACCTCAGCCGCAAGTACACCCGCGACGGACTGGCGCGGATGCTGGCGGACGCGCGGGTGACCACGGTGGGCGAGACCCATGACACCGGGCACACCGCCTTCGACCGGCCGGCCTTCGGGATGGCGTTGCTGTTGCTGCGGGCGGGGGAGGCGCCGCCGCCCACGGGGCCGAACCCGTTCAACTCCTGACGGCCCGCCTCGATGGGTCGTTTTCCGATGAGCCGTCCGATGGTGCTGCTGGGCCGGCTCAGCCGGCAGTTCTTCGCCGCCGCCACCATCGCCTGCCTGCTGTTCGCGCTCGGCATCTGCGGCTGGTGGCTGTCGACCGTCGACGAGGCGTCCGGCCGCTTCGAGCCCGCCACCTCCGGGCTCGCGCTCGTCGCCGCCATCACCGGGGTGTACGCGGAGCGGCGGGCGGCGGCGCGCGAACGGCGGGCCCAGGCGCTGTGCGCCCTCGCGGACGAACTGGTCAAGAACACCGAGCTGCTGACCGGGGAGGGCTTCGCGCCGCTGGACCCCCGGTTCCCTCGGGCCCGCGTCCATCCGCGCCTGGTGCAGTCCGCGACCGACGCCGCGCTGGTGTCGGGGGTGTTCTCCGAGCCCGGCCACGACGACCTGATGACCCTGCTGCACCAATGGCGGGACGCGGTGCACGACTTCAACCGGCGGCTGGACCTCGCGGAGCTGCGCACGTACGTCGGCGAGGTCCTTCCGGGCGAGCTGCTGGCCATCGACGCGGCCATGCACCGGGAGGACGGCCAGCTCGCGGGGCTGCGGCGTCGGCGGGCCGCGCTGGAGTCTCTGCTGCGCGAGCGGTATGCGGTCCAGCCGGGTGTCTCCGCGCGGCTGGACCGCATCGGCCTACCGGTCGGATGACAGCAACCACCACGGTCTTCGGCTGCGGGCCGTCCTTGCCGCCTGCGGCGGCGGGCGCCCTGCGGGCGCGTCCTCAATCGCCGGACGGGCTTGATTCGGCTGGGCTCAGCCGCTTCAGCCCGTCCGGCGCTTGAGGACACAGCACAGCAGCCCGTCCGGCGCTTGAGGACACCGCACAGCAGCCCGTCCGGCGCTTGAGGACACCGCACAGCACTGGTGCGCTACGACGCGGTCACCGGGTCGCCCGCGGCGTCCGGCTCCGCCGGGCGGCGGTACATCCGCGTCGCGGTGATCTCGCCGTGCACCCGCTCGGCCTCCGGGTCCTGCTCCTGCGGCAGACCGGGCCGCAGGTGCTCCTCGACGCTGATGTACTTCAGGCCCGCCCGCAGGTCGGCGTCGTTGCGCAGGCGGATGACCAGCGGGAACTCCGCCAGGGCGGTGGTGTCGAAGAGACCGGTGGTGTACAGCAGCTGGACGCCCAGCGCGTCGGCGACGGCCCGCTGGAGCTCCAGCAGGTACGTGGCGTTGGCGCGGCCGATGGGGTTGTCCAGGAACAGCGTGCCGGCGTGCCGCTGCTTGTCGCGGCCCCGGTCGTTGCTGCGCAGCGCCGCCATCGTGCAGTACAGCGCGATGGCCGCGGTCAGCAGCTGGCCGCCGGAGAACACATCTCCCATCTGACCCACCGACACCCGCTCGGCGCGCAGCACGGCGTCCGGCTTGAGGATCTCCACGGCCACTCCGCGCGGCTGGAACGCCGCCGCGACGCCCCGCAGCAGCAGCGACATGCCGTCGCGGCGCAGGTCGGAGTTCTTCTTGACGGCGGAGCGGGTCGCCTCGTCGATGACCTCGCCCAGCCGGTCGGTGAGCGTGGCCTGGTCCGGGTCGTCGAAGCGGATGCGCAGGAACTCCTGGCCCGACCACTCCCCCAGGCCCTCGGGCAGCCGGGACAGCCGCTGGGCGGAGCGCAGCGTGGTGAGGGAGGACTCCACCAGGCCGCGCAGCCGGTCGACGATGCTGTCGCGGTTGCGCTCCAGCTGCTCCAGCTCGTCGGTGAGCACCCGCAGCCGGGGCGCGAACGCCTCCGCCCAGGCGACGGCGTGCTCGGGCAGGGCCGCGGCGGGCAGTTCGCGGATCTGCTGGCGTGCGGGGGTGCGGACCTGCTCGTAACGGGTGGAGTTGGCGTGCCGTACGAGCACGTCACTCGCCTCGCGGACCGCGCCCTCGGCGGCCGACAGCTCGCCGGCGCAGCCGCGCAGGGAGCGGCGGCTCTCGGCGGCCGCCTGCCGGGCCTCCTCCAGCGTGCCGGCGTACGGCTCGGGCCGATCGGCGTCGTCGGAGGTGTGGTCGGCGGTGTTGTCGCGCAGCAGGTCGCGCAGGAGTGCGGCGGTGTCGTCGAAGCCGCCGGCCGCGTCCTCGGCGGCGCGGTGGGCGCGCAGCAGGTCGCCGTGGGTCCGGCGGGCGCTCTCCAGGGCGTCGTCGCGGGCGGCGAGTTCGGCGGTGGCGGTGCGCAGCAGTTCCTTGGCGCTGTCGGCGTCGGCGGGCGCCATGGCGTCCGGGAGCTCGGTGTGCGCGTCGCCGTCGGCGGGGGCGAGCCGCTCGGCCTCGCCGCGCAGCCGGCCGAGCTGCTCGCTGGCGGCGGAGGCCCGGGTCTCCAGCATCTGTACGAGCGACTCGGCGCGGGCCGCGGCGGCCTGGCAGGGCGTGAGGTCGGTGAGGCGGACGCAGGGCGGCAGGCCGCGCGGGGCGGTCGTGTCGACGGGCGTGTGGAGGGCCTCGCGCGGGAAGAGGGCGCCGGCCGTCTCCCAGTGCTCCGGGCGGCAGGCGATGACGAGCCGGGCGGCCGTCCCCTCCAGCCACTCGGCGGTCGCGGCCGTCCAGGCGGGCATGGCGTGGGCGAGGACCGGGGGCACTTCCTCGGGGCCGTCGAGGATGATCAGCAGCGGGCGGCCCACACGGTGGGAGAGCGCCGCTAGGGATTCCGGGGTGGCCTCGGCCGGGTCACCGATCGTGCCCGCGGCGCCCGCCGAGGCGGTGACGATGCGGGCGGCGGTCTCCAGGGCGCGGTCGACGGCGTCCCGCACGCTGCCGTCGCCGTCCTGGAGGTCGGCGCCGCGCAGCCAGATCGTCGGCGCGGGCTCCAGCCCCCGGGTGCGCCGGGAGGCCAGCGCGCCGAGCTCGGTCGTACGGCCCGTGCCGGGGCCGCCGACGAGCCCGAGCACCCGGGGCCGGGCGGCCTCGGCGGTCTCCTGCTCCGCCGCCCGCGCGTCCGGAGGGGCGTCGTCCTGCCACCCGTCGCCGGCGGACAGGCCGGCCGGTCCGGGGCGGTCCTCGTCGGGTCCGGGCTCGGGCCGCGTGCGGCCGGTGTCCAGGAAGCGGGCGAACTCCCGCGCGGTCTCGGGGCGGTCCACGGGGTCGCGCCAGAGCCGTGAGGTGGTGACGGGGCCGAGCGACGTGGCCGTGAGCTGGAGGGCACCGGCGAGGTTGAGGTCGGGACCGTAGGCGGGGACGGTGGCGCCGTTGCGCTCCAGGAGGACGGACAGCGGGCCGTGCGGGCTCGCCTCGGCGGCGGCCCGCAGGGGGATCGCGAAGCCGCCGGAGCGGCGTTCGGCGTGCAGCGCGGTACCGAGGACGGCGACGACCGTGCCGGTGCGGGCGTCGAGCACGGGGCCGCCCGTGGCCTCCTCGCCGAGCCGCAGGCCGTCGCGCTCGCCGAGGGAGAGCTCGACCGCGGCGTCCAGGAGATGGAAGCGGTCGGTGGCGGTGTAGGTCACCAGGGCCTCGCCGACGATCCGGGCGTCCTGCCAGCGGCCGGCCCGCAGCCGGACCTCCGCGCCCTCCTCGACGCACTCGACGGCCGCGACGGGCAGCGGCTGCACGCCGAGCCCGTCCGTACGCACCAGCGCGAGGTCGGAGCCGGGCAGTTCGGTGACCGCTTCGGCGCCGACGAGACAGGTGCGGTCACCGGGCGCCAGCAGGACGAGCCGGGCCAGGCCGTCGACCGCCTCATGGCTGGTGATCATGGTGCCGCGGTCGTCCGCGAGGAACCCCGTGCCACGAGGTCGTCCGGCGAGGTCTCTGATGCGCACCAGATTCTCGTCCACATCGGTCCGTCGACCGCTCATCCGCCGAACCTCCCCGCCGTGCACTTACTGCGACGGTAGGCAGAGGATGATCGGCAGGACAGATCGCACCAGGAACGCGCCCCCTTCCACCCCCTCTTTTCACTCCGAGCGCCTGCCCAATGGGGTGAATCCTCGGAGCGGAATGGATAGAGAGACGGGTGGAGGGGGATCGTGGGGCGGGAGCGCGTCATGCGACGCACTCCCGTCCCACGGTGTTCACGGCCGGAGGGACCGGCGTTCTCCCGCCGCGGGCGATGCCGCGCGGCGGCAGGCCCGGCCCGGTGATCGGTCCGGGGCCGGATCCGTGATCAGTCCGGATCCGTGATCAGTCCGGGTCCGGCCCGGTGATCAGCCGAAGACAGCCAGGCTCTTGGCCTTGCCGCCCTCGTTCTCCACGAGCACCAGGAAGCGCCCGTCCGGCCCGAAGACCGCGACCGGGCCGGTGGACTCGAAGAGCGGGATCTTTATCCGGACGCCGTTGCCGAGCAGGCGCGCCTGCTCCTCATTGACGTCCCAGCGCTGGAAGGCCGCCTCGGCCGCCTTCGCGACCGGCATGATGTCCAGCTCCTCCTGGAGCTGGTCCAGCGTGCGGGCGTCGCCCAGCCCGTACGGGCCGACGCGGGTGCGCCGCAGCGCCGTGAGGTGGCCGCCGACGCCCGTGTCGGCGCCCAGGTCGCGGGCGAGGGCACGGACGTACGTACCGGACGTGCAGACGACGGAGACCAGCAGGTCCTGCACCGGAGTGCCGTCCTCCGCCTCCGCCGGGTGCACCGCGTGCACGGCGAAGGTGGAGACGGTCACCGGGCGGGCCGGGATCTCGAAGTCCTCGCCCTCCCGCGCGCGCTTGTACGACCGCTTGCCGTCGATCTTGATCGCGCTGACCTTCGACGGGACCTGCATGATCGCGCCGGTGAGCCGGGCGACCCCGGCGTCGATCGCCTCACGGGTGACCGCCGAGGCGTCGGCGGAGGAGATGATGTCGCCCTCCGCGTCGTCCGTGACGGTGTCCTGCCCGAGGCGGATCGTGGCGACGTACTCCTTCTCGGTCAGCGCGAGGTGACCGAGCAGCTTGGTCGCCCGCTCGATGCCGAGGACGAGCACACCGGTCGCCATCGGGTCGAGCGTTCCCGCGTGGCCGACCCGCCGGGTCCGCGCGATGCCGCGCATCTTGGCGACGACGTCGTGCGAGGTGAAGCCGGCCGGCTTGTCGACGATGACCAGGCCGTCCGGGGGAGCTGGTGCCTTCTGCTTCATTCGGACGCTGCGCCCTCGTCCTCGTCCTCGCCGGGCTTGCGGTACGGGTCCGCCTCGCCGGCGTAGGTCTTGCCCGAGGAGACCTCGCGGACCTCCGCGTCCTTGGCCTTGGCCTTGGCGAGCAGGTC
Organism: Streptomyces sp. ISL-11; assembly: GCF_018614525.1. Classification (GTDB taxonomy): domain Bacteria; phylum Actinomycetota; class Actinomycetes; order Streptomycetales; family Streptomycetaceae; genus Streptomyces. The sequence goes on along the minus strand of NZ_JAGGOL010000102.1, from coordinate 2,878 downwards.
GTCGATCGTCCGGGCGTTGTCGGGCAGCGCGTCCGGCACGAAGGTCAGCGTCGGCGTGAAGCGGACACCGGTCTCCCGGCCGACCGTGGAGCGCAGGACGCCCTTGGCGCTCTCCAGGGCGGCGGCGGACGCCGCGCGCTCCTCGTCGTCGCCGTAGACCGTGTAGAACACGGTCGCCTCACGGAGGTCACCGGTGACCCGGGTGTCGGTGATGGTCACATAGCCGAGCCGCGGGTCCTTGATCCGGCGCTGGAGCGTCTCCGCGACAATCTCCCGGATGCGGTCGGCCAGCTTGCGCGCCCGCGCGTTGTCGGTCATGCGCCTACTTCTTTCTTCTTCGGTTCAGTCATCAGTCGTCGTCGCCGTGGATCCGCCGTCTCACGGACAGCAGCTCCACCTCCGGCCGCGCGGCGACGAGGCGCTCGCAGCGGTCCAGTACGTCGGTGAGGTGCCCCGTGTCTCCCGAGACCACCGCGAGCCCCACCAGGGCCCTGCGATGAAGATCCTGGTCGCCGACCTCCGCCACACTGACCGCGTACTTGCGGGCCAGCTCGGCGACGATCGGGCGGACGACGGAGCGCTTCTCCTTCAGCGACCGTACGTCGCCGAGGAGGAGGTCGAAGGACAGTGTCCCTACATACATGCGTTACGGGTGAAGCCCACCCGGGAGGCGTGAGGTGTGTCCGGTGGCACCGCACGGCGCGGTGGCCGGAGGTGCGGTTCTTCGAACCGTACACGGAACGGCCGGGGCCGATCGACGGAATATCTCCGCCGACCGGCCCCGGCTTGTGCTGCGCTGATCAGCCGCGCGGCTTCTCCCGCATCTCGTACGTCGCGATGACGTCGTCGACCTTGATGTCGTTGAAGTTTCCGAGGTTGATACCGCCCTCGTAGCCTTCGCGGATCTCGGTGACGTCGTCCTTGAAGCGACGCAGACCCTGGATCGTGAGGTCCTCGGCGACGACCCGGCCGTCGCGGATGAGGCGCGCCTTGGTGTTGCGCTTGACCTCGCCGGAGCGGATGAGAACACCCGCGATGTTGCCCAGCTTGGACGAGCGGTAGATCTCGCGGATCTCCGCCGTACCGAGCTCGACCTCTTCGTACTCCGGCTTCAGCATGCCCTTCAGGGCCGCCTCGATCTCCTCGATCGCCTGGTAGATGACCGAGTAGTACCGGACGTCGACGCCCTCGCGCTCGGCCATCTGCGTGGCACGGCCCTCGGCGCGGACGTTGAAGCCGATGACGATGGCGTCGGAGCCGGTCGCCAGGTTGATGTCCGACTCGGTGACCGCACCGACACCGCGGTGCAGGATGCGGATCTCGACCTCTTCGCCGACGTCGAGCTGGAGCAGCGAGGACTCGAGAGCCTCCACCGAACCGGACGCGTCGCCCTTGATGATGATGTTGAGATCCTGCACCAGACCGGCCTTGAGCACCTTGTCGAGGTCCTCGAGGGACACCCGGCGGGTGCGCTTGGCGAAGGCGGCGTTGCGCTCACGCGCAGCGCGCTTCTCCGCGATCTGGCGAGCCGTGCGGTCCTCGTCGACGACGAGGAAGTTGTCGCCGGCGCCCGGGACGTTGGTCAGACCGAGGACGAGGACCGGAGTCGACGGACCCGCCTCCTCCACGTTCTGGCCCTTGTCGTCGAGCATCGCGCGGACACGGCCGTAGGCGTCACCGGCGACCATCGTGTCACCGACGCGGAGGGTACCGCGCTGGACGAGCACGGTGGCCACGGCGCCGCGGCCACGGTCGAGGTGGGCCTCGATGGCAATACCCTGCGCGTCCTGCTCCGCGTTGGCGCGCAGGTCGAGCGAGGCGTCCGCGGTGAGGACCACGGCCTCCAGCAGGGAGTCGATGTTCAGACCCTGCTTGGCGGAGATGTCGACGAACATGGTGTCGCCGCCGTACTCCTCGGCCACCAGACCGAACTCGGTGAGCTGACCGCGCACCTTGGTCGGGTCGGCACCCTCGACGTCGATCTTGTTGACCGCGACCACGATCGGCACGTCGGCCGCCTTGGCGTGGTTCAGCGCCTCGATCGTCTGCGGCATGACACCGTCGTTGGCCGCCACCACGAGGATCGCGATGTCGGTCGACTTGGCACCACGGGCACGCATGGCGGTGAACGCCTCGTGACCCGGGGTGTCGATGAAGGTGATCGCGCGCTCTTCGCCGTTGACCTCGGTGGCGACCTGGTACGCACCGATGTGCTGCGTGATGCCGCCGGCCTCGCCCGCGACGACGTTCGTCTTGCGGATCGCGTCCAGCAGTCGGGTCTTACCGTGGTCGACGTGACCCATGACGGTCACGACCGGCGGACGGGAGACGAGCATCTCCTCGCCGCCCTCGTTCTCACCGAACTCGATGGAGAACGACTCGAGCAGCTCGCGGTCCTCCTCCTCGGGGCTGACGATCTGAACGGTGTAGTTCATCTCGTCGCCGAGGAGCGTCAGCGTCTCGTCGGACACCGACTGAGTGGCCGTGACCATCTCGCCGAGGTTCATCATCACGGCGACGAGCGACGCCGGGTTGGCGCCGATCTTCTCCGCGAAGTCGGTGAGGGAGGCACCGCGCGACAGGCGAATGGTCTCGCCGCCACCGCGGGGCAGCATCACGCCGCCGACGGACGGGGCCTGCATGGCCTCGTACTCCTGGCGCCTCTGCCGCTTCGACTTACGGCCACGACGCGCCGGACCGCCGGGACGGCCGAAGGCGCCCTGCGTGCCACCACGGGCACCCGGGCCGCCGGGACGGCCACCGAAACCGGGACGACCGCCGAAGCCGCCGCCACCACCGGGAGCGCCACCGCCACCGGGGCGACCGGCGAAGCCGCCGCCGCCACCGGGACGACCGCCGCCACCGGGACCGGCCGGAC
>NZ_JAGGOL010000101.1 GCF_018614525.1 Streptomyces sp. ISL-11 | reverse complement strand
CCAGCGGGACGAGCGCGGCGCCGGCGGCGCGGGACGGCAGGGCGACGGCGACGCTGCGCCGCTTGGCCGCGCCGGCGCGGGCTGCGGGTTCGGCGTGGGGGCGGGGGTGGGGTACGGCTGCGCTCACGGATACCACTATCCCTCGTCCGGTGCGGCCGGGCGCCCGCGGGTCCCCCGGGGGCCCGGCCGCGGCGCCCGGCCGGGTGCTCACGTGCGGTGCGGGAGCCGGTTGGCGGAGTGCACGGCGCGCAGGACGGCGGCGGCCTTGTTGCGGCACTCGGCGTCCTCGGCGGCCGGGTCGGAGTCGGCGACGACGCCGGCGCCGGCCTGGACGTAGGCGGTGCCGTCGCGGAGCACGGCGGTGCGGATGGCGATGGCGGTGTCGGAGTCCCCGGCGAAGTCGAGGTAGCCGACGCAGCCGCCGTACAGGCCGCGGCGGGCGGGTTCGAGCTCCTCGATGATCTGCATGGCGCGGGGCTTGGGGGCGCCGGAGAGGGTGCCGGCGGGGAAGCAGGCGGTGAGGACGTCGAAGGCGGTGCGGCCGGGCGCGAGGCGGCCGGTGACGGTAGAGACGATGTGCATGACGTGGCTGTAGCGCTCGATCGACATGAAGTCGACGACCTCGACGCTGCCGGGTTCGCAGACGCGGCCGAGGTCGTTGCGGCCGAGGTCGACGAGCATGAGGTGCTCGGCGCGTTCCTTGGGGTCGGCCATGAGCTCGTCGGCGAGGGCGGCGTCGGCCTGGGGGGTGGCGCCGCGCGGGCGGGTGCCGGCGATGGGGTGCACGAGGGCCTGTCCGTCCTCGACCTTGACCAGCGCCTCGGGGCTGGATCCGACGATGTCGAACCCGTCGAAGCGGAGCAGGTACATGTACGGGCTGGGGTTGGTGGCCCGCAGCACGCGGTAGACGTCGAGCGCGGAGGCGGTGCAGGGCGTCTCGAAGCGCTGGGAGGGCACGACCTGGAACGCCTCGCCGGCGCGGATGCGCTCCTTGATGTCCTCGACGGCCGTCATGTAGTCGGGGCCGCCCCAGCCGGCGGTGTACTCGGGCAGTTCGGAGGGCGGCAGGGTGGTGGGGTCGGTGGGCGCGGGCCGTTGGAGGTCGGCGGCCATGGCGTCGAGGCGGGCGACGGCGTCGGCGTACGCCTCGTCGACGCCCGTGGCGAGGTCGTTGTGGTTGATCGCGTTGGCGATCAGCAGGACGGTGCCGTTCCAGTGGTCGAGGACGGCGAGGTCCGAGGTGAGCAGCATGGTCAGCTCGGGCAGGCCGAGGGTGTCGGTGCCGTGGTCGCCGATCTTCTCCAGGCGCCGCACGATGTCGTAGCCGAGGTAGCCCACCATGCCGCCGGTGAAGGGCGGCAGTCCGGTGCCCTCTATGAGGTCGCGGGGGGTGTGCAGGGCGGCCACGGTGGCGCGCAGGGCCTCCAGCGGGTCACCGTCGGTGGGGACGCCCACGGGCGGGGTGCCGAGCCAGTGCGTCCGCCCGTCGCGCACGGTGAGGGTGGCGGCACTGCGGACACCGATGAAGGAGTAGCGGGACCAGGTGCGGCCGTTCTCGGCGGACTCCAGCAGGAAGGTGCCCGGCCGCTCGGCGGCGAGCTTGCGGTAGAGGCCGACGGGGGTGTCGCCGTCGGCGAGGAACCGGCGGGTGACCGGGATGACCCGGCGGTCCTTCGCGAGCGTGGAGAAGGTTGCGGCGTCGGGGGCGGTGTCACCCGGGGTCGTGGCTGCCATGGCAGCGGATGCTACTTGCCCAGCGGGAGGACGTCGGCATCGAAGCAGGTGCGGTCGCCTGTGTGGCAGGCGGCGCCGACCTGGTCGACCTTGACGAGGAGCGTGTCGCCGTCGCAGTCGAGGGCGACGGACTTCACGTGCTGGGCGTGGCCGGAAGTGTCGCCCTTGACCCAGTACTCCCGGCGGCTGCGGCTCCAGTAGGTGCAGCGGCCGGTGGTGAGGGTGCGGTGGAGCGCCTCGTCGTCCATCCAGCCGAGCATGAGCACCTCGCCGGTGTCGTACTGCTGGGCGACGGCGGGGACCAGGCCGTCGGGGTCGCGCTTGAGGCGGGCGGCGATGGCGGGGTCGAGGCCGGAGCCGGGACGGGGCGCATGGGGGCTGGTGGTGCCGGTCATGCCGTCCATTGTGCCGCTACGGGCGGGGTGTCCGGGGGCGGGGCGAGGGGGCGGGGCCCGCCGGTCGGATTGTCAGTGCCGTACGGCATGCTTCGACCATGACGTCTCCGCCTCCGCCGCACTCCCCGCAACCTCCTGGTGACAGCGGTGGGTTCGGTCCGCCGCAGGGCTTCGGGCCGCCCGGCCAGCCGCCCGCCCCCGCTCCCGTCCAGCCTCCCGGCCAGCCCTACGGACCGTCCTACGGGCAGCCGAACGGCGCGCAGGGGTATGGGCAGCAGCAGGGTTTCGGCCAGTACGGGCAGCAGCCGTACGGGCAGCAGTTCGCGCCGCCGCCTCCGCCGCCGTCGGGCGGCAATGGCGCGAAGGTCGCCGCGATCGTGGTGGCCGTGGTCCTGGTGGCGGGCCTCGTGGTGGGCGGCATCATCCTGACGGCCGGCGGCGGGGACAAGAAGGCGTCCGCGAAGCCGAGCCGGTCGCCGAGCGCCGCCGCGCCGTCCACCGCGCCGTCCTCGGATCCCACCGGGTCCGACGAGGAGCCGCCGGGCTTCGACCCGTCCCCGTCCTCGGGCATCTCCTCACCGTCGGTCTCGCGGGTGCCGTACGTGGTGCTCAAGCCCGGTGAGTGCTTCGACCACCCGCATCTGAGCAGTGGCGTGACGCGGGTGACCAAGCGGTCGTGCGACGGCAGTCACGACGGCGAGGTGATAGCCAACGAGACGCTGACCGGTGCGTACGCCTCGGAGCTGGAGATCCAGACCAAGGCGAAGGGGCTGTGCGAGAAGGACGCCCAGAAGCGGGTGGGTTCCATAACCGACGGCCGGACGTACTACTCGTACACCCTCTACCCGGCCAAGTCGACCTACGACCGGGGTCAGAACCAGGTCACCTGCACGATCACGCGGAGCACGGCGCCCGGGGGCGCGAAGTTGACCGAGGCGCTGCCGGGGTAGCGCGTGCGGCCGCGGGGGCGCGGCGGCGTGGCGTGGGGGGGCGCACCGGTCGTAGGGTGGCGCCATGTCGACCCATGCGCAACGCGAACGGCTGCTCCTCGCAGACCTGTTGGAGACGGTGGGCCCGAACGCCCCGACGCTCTGCGGCGGCTGGCGGGCCCGTGACCTGGCGGCGCACGTGGTGGTGCGCGAGCGGCGTGCCGACGCGGCCGCCGGGATCGTGCTCAAGGCGCTGGCCCCACGGCTGGAGCGGGTGCAGGCCGAGTTCGCGGCGAAGCCGTACGAGGAGTTGCTCCAGCTGATCCGTACCGGCCCGCCGCGTCTGTCGCCGTACGCCCTCAAGCAGGTCGACGAGGCCGCCAACACGGTGGAGTTCTTCGTGCACACCGAGGACGTCCGCCGTGCCCAGCCGGACTGGACGCCCCGTGAGGTGGACCCGGTCTTCGCGGACGCGCTGTGGGCGCGGCTGGAGCGGGTGGCCCGGATGCTGGGCCGGCGCTCGCCGGTGGGGGTGGTGCTGCGCCGCCCCGACGGGCGGACGGCGGTGGCTCGCCGCGGGACGCCGGTGGTCACGGTGACGGGTGAGCCGGGCGAGCTGACGCTGTTCACCTTCGGCCGTCAGGGCGCGGCCCGGGTGGAGCTGGAGGGCGACGAGAACGCGATCGCGAAGCTGGGTGGGGCCACACTGGGAATCTGAGGCCCTGCGAGGGCCGGGGGAGGTCGAACACCGACTGGGAAGAAGGCACCCGCCATGGCCCTTCGCGGCAGAACCCTCCACACCGTTCCCGCTCCCGCACAGGCCGCGCCGCCCCCGGGTTTCTCCCTGGGGATCCTGCTGCTGCGCCTGATGCTCGGCATCATCATGGTGGGGCACGGCACGCAGAAGCTCTTCGGCTGGTTCGGCGGGCCGGGGATCGACGCGACCGCGAAGGGCTTCGACGGCGCCGGGTACCCGGCGCCCAGGACCATGGCCGTCATCGCCGGGCTCAGCGAGAGCCTGGGCGGCGCGGGACTCATCCTGGGGCTGCTCACGCCGCTCGCGGCCGCGGCCGTGCTGGGCACGATGATCAACGCGCTCGACGTGACGTGGGACGGCGGATTCTTCCTCCCCAAGGGCGTCGAATTCACTCTTCTGGTCGCGCTGGCGGCAACGGCTCTCGCGTTCACGGGGCCGGGGCGGTACGCGGCCGATCGTTACCTGCCGGTACTGCGGGCGCATCGGCTGTCGCATGGGGTGGCGGCGGTGGCGCTGGCGCTGGTGGCCGGGGCCATTGTTCTGCTGCTGCGGGACTAGCGTGTCCGGCGGATCACGTGAGCGGGCGGCTGCGGGGCCGTCTCGTCCGCACCACCGCTGCGGGGTGGCGTCCTCAAGCTCCCCCAGCTACCGCTGGGGGAGCTTGAGGACGCGCCCGCAGGGCGCCCGCCGCCGCAGGCGGCAAAGCTGGCCCCGCAGCCGAAGACCCGCCGGACACGGCCTGGGGCGGGTGTCGGGGTTTCTTCTCCCCTGACCCGCCCCTTCCCGTAACCGGGGCTCCGCCCCGGACCCCGGTCCTCAAACGCCGGACGGGCTGGATTCTGCCGGCCAGGCTGGAATTTGCAGGAATCAGCGCACCGGGTGGCCCGCCTCGCGGAGGGTGTTCTTGACCTCCGCGATCCGCAGGTCGCCGAAGTGGAAGACGGACGCCGCCAGCACGGCGTCCGCGCCCGCCGTCACCGCCGGGGCGAAGTGCTCCAGCCGGCCCGCGCCACCGCTCGCGATGACCGGTACGGACACGTGCCGGCGCACGGCCCGGATCATCTCCGTGTCGTAGCCGTCCTTGGTGCCGTCCGCGTCCATGGAGTTGAGCAGGATCTCCCCCGCGCCCAGCTCCGCCGCGCGGTGCGCCCACTCCACCGCGTCGAGACCGGTGCCGCGCCGCCCGCCGTGCGTGGTCACCTCGAAGGACCCGGAGTCGGTGCGCCGCGCGTCCACGGACAGGACCAGCACCTGGCGGCCGAAGCGCTCGGCGATCTCCTGGATCAGCTCGGGGCGTTCGATGGCGGCGGTGTTGACGCCGACCTTGTCGGCGCCGGCGCGCAGCAGCTTGTCGACGTCGCCGGCGGTGCGGACGCCGCCGCCGACGGTCAGCGGGATGAAGACCTGCTCGGCGGTGCGGCGCACCACGTCGTAGGTGGTCTCGCGGTTGCCGGAGGAGGCGGTGATGTCGAGGAACGTCAGTTCGTCGGCGCCCTCCCGGCCGTAGACCTTGGCCATCTCGACGGGGTCGCCGGCGTCGCGGAGGTTCTGGAAGTTGACGCCCTTGACGACCCGGCCGTTGTCCACGTCCAGGCAGGGGATGACTCGGACCGCCAGGGTCATGTGTTCGTTGCTCCTCGGTAAGCTTCTACTTCTACTTCGACCAGCACGCGGGAGTCGACGAAGCCGGAGACGACCGCCAGGGTCGCCACGGGCCGTACCGCGTCGAAGAGCTCCTTGTGGGCGCGGCCGACCGCGTCCACGTCGCGCGCGTGGGTGAGATACATCCGGGTGCGGATGACGGACTCGACGCCGAGGCCGAACTCCTTCAGCGCCCCGAGGGCGTTGCCGAAGGCGGCCAGCGCCTGTTCGTACGGGTCGCCCTCGCCCTGCAGGACACCGTCGACCAGCGGCATGGTGCCCGCGACGAGGACGTGGTCCCCCGCCGCCACGGCGCGTGCGAAGCCGATCGTCTCCTCCCAGGAGCTGTCTGACTGTACGCGCCGCGGGGCGGGGGATTCGGTCATACGGATACAGCCTCCAGGGCCTCTTCCAAGGTGAACGCCTTGGCGTAGAGGGCCTTTCCCACGATGGCGCCTTCGACACCCTCCGGTACCAGGTTCGCGATCGCCCGCAGGTCGTCAAGGGAGGAGACTCCGCCGGAGGCGACGACCGGCTTGTCGGTGGCGGCGCAGACGTTCCTCAGCAGCTCCAGGTTGGGGCCTTCGAGGGTGCCGTCCTTGGCGATGTCGGTGACGACATAGCGGGCGCAGCCCTCGGCGTCCAGGCGGGCGAGGGTCTCGTAGAGGTCGCCGCCGTCGCGGGTCCAGCCGCGGCCGCGCAGGGTGGTGCCGCGGACGTCGAGGCCGACGGCGATGCGGTCGCCGTGCTCGGCGATGACCTTGGCGACCCATTCGGGGCTCTCCAGGGCGGCGGTGCCGAGGTTGACGCGGGTGCAGCCGGTGGCGAGGGCGGCGGTGAGCGAGGCGTCGTCGCGGATGCCGCCGGAGAGTTCGACCTTGATGTCCATGGAGCGGACGACCTCGGCGATCCGTGCCCGGTTGTCGCCGGTGCCGAAGGCGGCGTCGAGGTCGACCAGGTGCAGCCATTCGGCGCCCGAGCGCTGCCACGCCTGGGCGGCGGCCATCGGGTCGCCGTACGACGTCTCCGAACCGGACTCGCCATGGACCAGTCGCACGGCCTGCCCGTCGCGGACGTCCACGGCGGGGAGGAGTTCAAGGCGGTGAGTCATGAGAGGGACCTTACGGTGTGGGTACGGGCCGGGCCGGGTGCCGTGCCCCGGCGGAGCGGGGACGGCGCCGCGGCCGGTCACAGGGTGTCGAGCCAGTTGCGGAGCAGGACCGCGCCGGCGTCGCCGGACTTCTCGGGGTGGAACTGGGTGGCGCACAGGGGGCCGTTCTCCACGGCGGCGATGAAGGGTTCGCCGTGCGTGGCCCAGGTGACCTGGGGCGGCCGGATGTGGTCGGCGGTGATCTCGAAGCCCCACTGGCGCACGGCGTAGGAGTGCACGAAGTAGTAGCGGGTGTCGTCGTCGAGGCCGGCGAAGAGCCGGGAGCCCTCGGCGGGGGTGACGGTGTTCCAGCCCATGTGGGGCACGACGGGCGCCTTGAGGGGCTCGACCGTGCCGGGCCACTCGTCGAGGCCGTCGGTCTCGACGCCGTGCTCGATGCCGCGCTCGAAGAGGATCTGCATGCCGACGCAGATGCCCATGACGGGGCGGCCGCCGGAGAGGCGGCGGCCGATGACCCAGTCGCCGCGGGCGTCGCGCAGGCCCTTCATGCAGGCGGCGAACGCGCCGACGCCGGGGACGAGCAGGCCGTCGGCGGTCATGGCCTTGTCGTAGTCGCGGGTGATCTCGACGTCCGCGCCGACGTGGGCCAGGGCCCGCTCGGCGGAGCGGACGTTGCCGAAGCCGTAGTCGAAGACGACGACCTTCTTGCGGGCGGTCATGACCACAGCCCTTCCGCGCGCATCAGGCCGGCGGTCAGGCACATGGCGGCGCCTATGCCGAGGAGCACGATGACGCTCTTGGGCAGGCCCTGCTTGACGAAGGAGATGATGCCGCCGACGAGGAAGAGTCCGACGACGATGAGGGTGGTGGAGAGGCCGTTCACAGGGCGCCCTTCGTGGAGGGAAGGATTCCGGCAGCGCGCGTATCCCGCTCGGAGGCGTAGCGCAGCGCGCGGGCGAGGGCCTTGAACTGGCACTCGACGATGTGGTGGGCGTTGCGCCCGTACGGGACGTGGACGTGCAGGGCGATCTGGGCCTGCGCGACGAACGACTCCAGGATGTGCCGGGTCATCGTGGTGTCGTACGTGCCGATCATCGGCGCCATGTTCTCGGGCTCGGTGTGCACGAGGTAGGGGCGGCCGGAGAGGTCGACGGTGACCTGGGCGAGGGACTCGTCCAGCGGGACCGTGCAGTTGCCGAAGCGGTAGATGCCCACCTTGTCGCCGAGGGCCTGCCGGAAGGCGGCGCCGAGGGCGAGGGCGGTGTCCTCGATGGTGTGGTGGGTGTCGATGTGCAGGTCGCCGTCGGTCTTGACGGTGAGGTCGAAGAGCCCGTGGCGGCCGAGCTGGTCGAGCATGTGGTCGTAGAAGCCGACACCTGTCGACACGTCGACCTGACCGGTGCCGTCGAGGTCTATCTCGACCAGGACGGAGGTCTCCTTCGTGGTGCGCTCCACGCGGCCCACGCGAGTCATGAGCTGATCTCCTTGCGAACGAGCCGTTCCCGGCCCTGTGCTACGACGGTCTCGGCCCGGCTGGGGGTCCGGGGGTTCTCCCCCGGGTGATGCAGCATGCGACCGACGCGGTGGTTCATCAGTTCTCCTTGGTCAATGCGCGCACCGCGTCGAGGAACGCGTCGTTCTCCGCCGGGGTGCCCGCGGTGACCCGCAGCCATCCCGGTACGCCGTTGTCCCGGACCAGGACGCCCCGGTCGAGGAGGGCCCGCCAGGCGGTGTGGTTGTCCTCGAAGCGGCCGAACTGCACGAAGTTGGCGTCGGACTCCGTCACCTCGAAGCCCATCGCGCGCAGTTCGGCGACGATGCGGTCGCGCTCGGCCTTGAGCTGCTCGACGTAGGTGAGCAGCGTATCCGTGTGTTCCAGGGCCGCGAGCGCGGTGGCCTGGGTGACGGAGGACAGGTGGTAGGGCAGGCGGACGAGCTGGACGGCGTCGACGACCGCGGGGTCCGCGGCGAGGTAGCCCAGCCGCAGCCCGGCCGCGCCGAACGCCTTGGACATGGTGCGGGAGACGACGAGGTTCGGCCGGCCCTCGATGAGCGGCAGCAGCGAGGGGCGGTGGCTGAACTCGCCGTAGGCCTCGTCGACGACCACCAGCGACGGCTTGGCGGCCTGCGCGGCGTCGTACAGGCGCAGGACGGTCTCCGCCTCGACCGCCGTGCCCGTGGGGTTGTTGGGCGAGCAGACGAAGACCACGTCGGGCCGCCGCTCGGCGATGGCGGCCACGGCCGCGTCGACGTCGATGGTGAAGTCGTCGTGGCGGGGGCCGGCGATCCAGCCGGTGCCGGTGCCCAGGGAGATCAGGGCGTGCATCGAGTACGAGGGCTCGAAGCCGATCGCGCTGCGGCCGGGTCCGCCGAAGGTCTGCAGCAGCTGCTGGATGACCTCGTTGGAGCCGTTGGCGGCCCACACCTGGTCCATGGTGACCGCGTGGCCCGCGGTGCGGGAGAGGTACTTGGCCAGCTCGGTGCGCAGCTCCACCGCGTCCCGGTCGGGGTAGCGGTTGAGGTGCCGGGCGGCCTCGGCGACCCGCTCGGCGATGCGGGCGACGAGGGGCTCGGGCAGCGGGTAGGGGTTCTCGTTGGTGTTGAGGCGTACGGGTACGTCGAGCTGGGGAGCCCCGTAGGGGGACTTGCCGCGCAGTTCGTCCCGGATCGGGAGATCGTCGATGCCGGTCACTTACTTCGGCACCTTCCAGTCGAACCTGGCCTTGAGCGCGGCGCCGTGCGCCGGGAGGTCCTCGGCCTCGGCGAGGGTGACCACGTGGTGGGTGACCTCGGCGAGCGCGTCGCGGGTGTAGTCCACGACGTGGATGCCGCGCAGGAAGGACTGCACGGACAGGCCGGAGGAGTGGCAGGCGCAGCCGCCGGTGGGCAGGACGTGGTTGGAGCCGGCGCAGTAGTCGCCGAGGGAGACCGGCGCGTACGGGCCGACGAAGACCGCTCCGGCGTTGCGGACGCGGGCGGCGACCTCGGCGGCGTTCGCGGTCTGGATCTCCAGGTGCTCGGCGGCGTAGGCGTCCACGACGGCGAGGCCCTGGTCGAGGTCGTCGACGAGGACGATGCCGGACTGCCGTCCGGCGAGGGCCGCGGTGATCCGCTCCTGGTGCTTCGTCGCGGCGACCTGGGTCTTCAGCTCCGCCTCGACGGCCTCGGCGAGCGCCTCGGAGGGCGTGACGAGGACGGCCGCGGCCAGCACGTCGTGCTCGGCCTGGCTGATCAGGTCGGCGGCGACGTGGGCGGCGTCCGCGGTGTCGTCGGCGAGGATCGCGATCTCGGTCGGGCCGGCCTCGGCGTCGATGCCGATGCGGCCCTTGAGCAGCCGCTTGGCCGCGGCGACCCAGATGTTGCCGGGGCCGGTGACCAGCTGGGCGGGGCGGCACTCGTCGGTGCCGTAGGCGAACATCGCGATGGCCTGGGCGCCGCCGGCGGCGTAGACCTCGTCGACGCCGAGGAGGGCGCAGGCGGCCAGGATCGTGGGGTGCGGCAGGCCGCCGAAGTCGCGCTGCGGCGGCGAGGACACGGCGAGCGAGGAGACGCCCGCCTCCTGTGCGGGGACGACGTTCATCACGACGGACGAGGGGTAGACGGCGTTGCCGCCGGGCACGTACAGCCCGACGCGCTCGACCGGCACCCAGCGCTCGGTGACCGTGCCACCGGGCACGACCTTGACGGTCTTGTCGGTGCGCCGCTGCTCGCGGTGGACGAGGCGGGCGCGGCGGATGGACTCCTCCAGCGCGGCGCGCACGGCCGGATCCAGCCGCTCCAGGGCGCCGGTGATCTCCTCGGGTGCCACGCGCACCCGGTCGATCCGCACGCCGTCGAACCGTTCCGCGTAGTCGATCAGGGCCGCGGTGCCGCGATGATGCACGTCCTCGCAGATGGGCCGCACCTTTTCCAGGGCGGCCTCGACGTCGAGTTCGGCTCGGGGCAGCAGGTCGCGGTCGACGCCCGAGGCGGCACCGCGCAGATCGATTCGGGAGATCACAGGGTCAATTGTCTCAGACCCGCCCCGGCACACGGCTTCCTGTACCACTCAGTGATACGCGTCGGGGGCTAGTACGAAATTCTCACTATCAGTGTTCGAACAGTCACACGGGGGGAATGGGGACGGTAGCGAGTGGTATGCGTGGCGGGAGGGGGTACGGTCCGTGACCGAACCGCACGACGGGGAGCCGCCCGCCGGACTGGACCTCACCACCGCCGAGTGGGGGATGTGGCGGGCCTTCCGCACCGGCAGCACCCATGATCTGCGCACCCCCCACCCCGAGCGGAACGACCCGGGCGGCTCGCACCCCTGGGGCCCCGAGCGCAGCGTGCGCGCCCGGCTCGTCGCCCTGCTGCTGCTCGACGGACCGCCCGCGCTGCCCGGCCGGGTCTCCGCGCTCAAGCTCAACGGCGTGCAGATCACCGGCACGCTCGACCTGTCGGGCGGGACGGTCGTGCCGTACGTCGAGATGCACAACTGCCGCTTCGACCAGCAGGTCCTCCTGCCGGAGAGCCACTTCACGACCCTGCGCCTGGTCGGCTGCGCCATCCCGCGCCTGGAGGCCGCCCGGCTGCGCACGGAGGGCGATCTGCACCTGCCGCGGTGCGTGGTGCAGAACGGCATCCGGCTCACCGACGCGCAGATCGGCACGGACCTGCTGCTCAACCAGGTGGTGGTGCGCCGGGACCGGCGCGGGCTGTCGATCGCCGCGGACGGTCTGACGGTCGGGCAGGACCTCCAGGCAGAGATGATGCGCTCGTACGGCGAGATGAGCATGCGCGGCGCGCAGATCGGCGTCTCGCTCAGCCTGCGCGGTTCCACGCTCAGCAACCCCTACGGGCGGCGGGCACTGAACGCCCCGCAGCTGACCGTGGAGCGCACGCTGTATCTGACGGCCGCCTGGGTCAGCGGCGCCGCGTTCGCCGCGGGCGCCACTCCCCCGTACGGCATCGCCAACACCCCCGAGCGCGGCACCCGCGTGCAGCACTTCCAGTGCCAGGGCGGGATGCGGCTGGACGACGGCCGGTTCGGCGACGCGGTCGACCTCAGCCAGGCCCGGTTCTCGATGGAGGCGGAACAGGAGCTGTCGCTGCGCCGCGTCCAGACGCCGGAGCTGCGCTTCCTCGGGGAGTGGCTGGCCCGGGGGCGGGTCGTGCTCTCGGGGGCGCGGGTGGTCAACCTGGTCGACCGGGCGGAGAGCTGGCCGGGCCCCGGCAGCCTGGTCATGGCCGGCTTCTTCTACGAGAACCTGATACCGCTCGGCCACTTCCCGCTGGCCATGCGGCTGGAGTGGGTGGCCGCCGCGACCCCGGAGTACGCGCCGGAGCCGTACGAGCGGCTGGCCGGTGCCCTGCGCGACAGCGGCGAGGACGCCGAGGCGCGGCGGGTGCTGCTCGCCAAGCAGCGCCGCCGCCGCGAGACCCTGCCGCCGGCCGGCAAGGCGTGGGGCTACCTCCAGGACTGGACGGTGGCCTACGGCTACCGCCCCGGGCGGGCGGCGGTGTGGATGGCGGTCCTGTGGGCGGCGGCGACGGTGTACTTCAGCTACCACCCGGTCCCTCCGCTCAAGCAGGGCGAGGGCCCGGAGTGGAGCCCGGAGCTGTACGCGCTGGACCTGCTGGTCCCGGTCATCGACCTGGGCCAGGGCTCGTCCTGGCGCCCCACGGGTGCCACGCAGTGGGTGGTGACGGCACTGATCCTGCTGGGCTGGGTCCTGGCGACGACGGTGGCGGCGGGGGCGTCACGCCTCTTGCGGCGCCAGTAGCCAGTGATACGACGCGGCCACATCGGCTCGTCAGGCGCTTGGGGACCCCCGGGGACGCCTGCGGACGAAGGCCGGGGCCGGCCCGATCAAGCCCGTCCGGCGCTTGAGGACAGCCCCGTCAGGGGAACCCTGACCGAACCTGCCGGCCGCCCAGGCCATTACGCTTACCGGCTGTGACCACCGCACGCCACCTCCCCCTCTTCCCGCTGAACTCCGTACTGTTCCCGGGCCTCGTCCTGCCCCTGAACGTCTTCGAGCAGCGATACCGCGCGCTCATGCGCGACCTGTCCGCGCTGCCCGAGGAGGAGCCCCGCCGCTTCGGTGTCGTGGCCATCCGCGACGGCCACGAGGTCGCCCCCTCCGCACCCGGTCTGCCCGAGGGCGCCCGGCCGGAACCCGGCCCGGCGTCCGGGTTCGGCGCCGACCCGATGAAGGCGTTCTACACCGTCGGCTGCACCGCCGAGGCCGCGACCATACGCGAGCGCGAGGACGGCTCGTACGAGGTCCTCGCCACCGGCACCACCCGCTTCCGGCTGCTGTCGGTCGACACCTCGGGCCCGTACCTGACGGGTGAGGTGGAGACCGTCGAGGAGCACCAGGGCGACGAGGCGGGAGCGCTCGCCTCCGGGGTCGTACGGGCGTTCCGTGCGTACCAGAAGCGGCTGGCCGGGGCGACGGAGCGGTCGCTGGCCGGGCAGCAGGACCTGCCCGGTGAGCCGTCGGTGCTGTCCTACCTGGTCGCGGCGGCGGCGATGCTCGACACCCCGGCCAAGCAGCGGCTGCTGCAGGCGCCGGACACGGCGAGCCGGCTGGCGGAGGAGCTGAAATTGCTGCGCGCGGAGACCGCGGTGATCGGTAAGCTCCCGTCGCTGCCGGCGACCGACCTCATCCGGCGGCCGACCAGCCCCAACTGAGCCCACGGCGGAGGCGGCCCCGGTGAAGAAGTCCAGGAAGCAGCAGGCCGGGGCGACGCCGGCGATCGTCGCGCTGGAGCGGGCGGGCACCGCCTTCTCGACGCACGCCTACGAGCACGATCCGGCCGTCGCCTCGTACGGCGAGGAGGCCGCGCGGGCGCTGGGCCTCGACCCGGCGCAGGTGTTCAAGACGCTGGTGGCCGAGGTGGACGGCGCACTGACCGTGGCCGTCGTGCCCGTCTCCGGCTCGCTGGATCTCAAGGCCCTGGCCTCGGCGGTCGGCGGCAAGCGGGCGGCGATGGCCGACCCGGCGGCCGCGGAACGCGCGACGGGCTATGTGCGGGGCGGCATCTCGCCGCTGGGCCAGCGCAAGCGGCTGCCCACCGCGCTGGACGCCTCGGCGGGATCCCACGCGACCATCTGCGTCTCCGCGGGCCGTCGCGGCCTGGAGGTCGAGCTCTCCCCCACCGACCTCGCCTCCCTCACGGAGGCGGTCGTCGCGCCCATCGCCCGCGCCTGAGCGCCCCGCCCGAAGCCCTGGACTCCTGCGCGAGCCTGCGCTACGACCGGGGGGCGGGCCGCCGTTCGCGCGCCCGCAGGGAGGGACGCCCATGTCGAAGCGCACCCGCAAGCGCCGCTGGCGCCTGAAGAAGAACAAGGCCAACCACGGCAGGAGGCCGGCCTAGGGGGTGACCGGTGGGTCTGCGTGGGTGAAGGAGCGGCGTCCGGCGCCTGCGATCGCAAGGCGGAGGAGGGAGTCGACGCGGAGCGATGGGGCCCCCCGCGCCGTTCAGGCGTGGGGGAGACCGACGACAACGCCGCGAGCGCTGGTGCCGGACGCCGCGACGCCGCGCAGACCCACCGGTCACCCCCTGGCGGTCAGGGCCGCGGCGGAACCCCGGGCCCGGGCCAGTGCGGTTCGGGCTCCGGGTCGCGGGGGCCGAACGCGGCGGTCAGGACCAGGTGGACGGCCATCGCGGCCAGCGGCCAGGCCAGCAGGACACCCTTCGCCGCGACCTTCAGCGGGGCGTCGAAGACGACCCCCTTGCCGACGGCCTTGGCGGTCTCGACGACGTCGGCGTCCGGGCCGAGCCAGACGCCCAGCCGCCAGCCGATGACCGAGGCGAGCAGCGAGCCGGCCCCGAGGGCGCCGACCAGCGGGATGCCGCCGCGGCGGCGGAACCAGAAGACCACGGCCGCGCTCACCACGCCGAAGGCCAGTGCCAGCAGCGCGAACGTGCCGTCCGCGCCGATCGCCTGCTCGCCCTCGGTGTTCCTCAGGTACACGGCCTTGCCGTCCGAGATCAGCGGGACGCGCGGCGCCAGCCACACCCACAGCAGTCCCAGCAGCACCCCGGACACCGCGACCGCGCCCGCGACCACCGCGGCCTGCCGCAGTTCGGCGCGCAGTTCCTCGTCCCGGCCGGCGTCCCGCTCGGCGGGCTCGCCGCGCGGCTGCTCGGGCGGTGTCTCGTCGTGCGGTGTCAGCGATGCGGTCACCCCGCCATCGTGCCAGGTGGACGGTGTCGCGTCGGCGGCAGGAGGGTCGCTGCGGCGCGTCACCGCACGGCCGCCCGGCGGTAGGCCCAGGTGGCGATGGCCAGCGACACGACGCCGACGCCCGCGCAGACCCCGAGGTCGGCGGCCACCATCAGCCAGTCCGGCCGCGCGTCGAAGCTCCGGGCCAGCGCCTCGACCCCGTAGGTGGAGGGCAGCAGGTCACGCGCGTAGGCGATCGGCGCGGGCATGTGCGCGGCGGGCAGCACGCCGAGCAGCAGCGCCGCCGACATGCCCAACTGGCCGCACAGGGTGGCCAGTTCCTGCCGGGGCGCGAGCAGCCCGAGGGCGGCTCCCAGCCCGGCGAGGGCCGCGCCCGCCAGCGGGATCACCGCGGCCAGCACCCACAGGTGCCCCATCGGCAGCTGGAACAGCACGCTGCCCACGACCGCGGTGACGGCCGTGCCGGGCACGGTGAAGGACGCGTACGCGCCGGCCGCGCCCAGCACCACGGCGGCGGGCGGCACCGGCAGGGTCGCGTAGTGGTCCAGGCCGCCGCTCGCGCGCAGCTGTCCGAAGTACTGGGCGAGGAGGTTCAGCGCGACGAACGCGACGACCAGCACGCTGGAGCCGGCCACCACCGCCCGCGCCTCGTCGCCGCCGTCCACGACCCCGCGCATCAGGATCATGATGCCGACGGACTGGAAGGTCGCCACGAACAGCAGCGGTATCCGGGCCACCCGGGCGCGCGAGAGCTGCGCCCGGTAGACGGCGGCCAGCGCCGGCAGCAGCCGCGCCCTCGGCGCGAGCGGCGCGGCGCCGTCGGACCGCGGGGGCGCGGCGCTCTGGGCCCTGGTCTGCCCGGGTGCCGCTTCTGCGGATACAGCAGTCACGCCGCGATGCTCCTCTTCGGTACGGACTGACGCCCGGCGGTACGGGCGCGGGCGCTCATCCCTTCACCAGTCCCTGCGCGCGGCCGCCCAGCGCCAGGTAGACGTCCTCCAGGCTGGGCGTGGCGAGGGTGAAGTCGTCCAGGGCGGCGAAGGCGGGTCCGCCGGTCACGGCGGCGACCGCGGCGCGCGCCTCGGCCGGGCCCAGGCGCAGCGTCCAGCGGCGGCCGGAGGCGTGCGCCGTGGAGCGCAGCGCGGCGACCTCGGGGACGTGCAGGGGCGGCTCGTCGCGCCAGACCAGCTCGACGCGCACCTCGTCGCCGACGAGCTCCTTGAGCCCGGCGGGGGTGTCGCAGGCGATGATCCGGCCGTTTTCGAGCACGGCGACCCGGTCGAGGACCGTCTCGGCCTCGATGACGTTGTGGGTGACCAGCACGACCGTCACGCCGCGCTCGGCGCGCCGGCGGTCGACGGCGGCCCAGACGGCGCGGCGGGCGACGGGGTCCATGCCGGTGGTGGGTTCGTCCAGGACGAGGACGGGCCGGTCGCCGACGAGGGTCGCGGCGAAGCAGGCCAGCCTGCGCTGGCCGCCGGAGAGCTTGCGCAGGGGGCGGCCGGCGATCGCGGCGAGGCCGAGTTCGTCGATGACGTCGTCGCGCTCGGCGCGGGCGGTACGGACGTCCAGGCCGCGCAGGCGGCCGGTGGTCTCCGCGGCGAGGGAGACGGTCAGCTCGTCGAGCGCGGTCGATTCCTGGCCGAGGTAGCCCAGCAGCCGGGAGGCGCGCTCGGGGTGGCGCACCAGGTCGTGGCCGAGGAGGTCGACGCTGCCCTCGTCGGGGGCGAGCAGGCCGGTGAGCTGGCGTACGAGCGTGGACTTGCCGGCGCCGTTGGGGCCGAGCAGGCCGAAGATCTCGCCGCGCCGGACGTCGAGGTCGATGCCGTCGCTGGCACGGACTGCCGCTGCGCCGGGCGTGCCGCGGCGGCCGCGGGCGGCGGGGTAGGTCTTGACGAGACCGCGCACGGTGCACACCGTGTCGTCCGTTCCCCGCAGGGAGCCCCGTTCCGCCTGTTTCGCGCCCGTCCTCACGAGCTATGAGGGTACGCGCTTCGGCCGTGCGGCCTCGCTCCGGGGCGGACATGGCGTGGAACGGCGCCCGGAACCGTGCCCGCCCCTTGTCCTCGATCGCCGGACGGGCTCGACTCAGTCGCCCACCGGCGCGTGCTCGGCAGCCGTCCGCGCGTCGATCTCCCGCCAGAACCCGGCCCGGATCGCGTAGCGGTCGTGTTCGTCGATCTGGTCGTCCTTGTGGGCGAGGAGTCCGAAGCGGGCCGCGTACCGCAGCAGCTCGCCGTCGATGCGGTGCGGGATGCGCGGGTATTCGGTCGACAGGTGCTGGAGGTGGATGGAGTCGGTGAGGCGCTCGGTCCAGCGGCGGGCGAAGACCTGGCCGACCTCGAAGGGGTCGCCGCCGACGGTGGTGATGTCCTCCTCGCGGTCGGCCCAGCGCTGTTCGGCGCTGGTGAGCTGGGCGAGCATCGGCAGGGAGGCCGTTTCGGGGGGCTCGCCGAGGCCGGTGCCGGCGCCGCGCTCGACCCAGCCCTTGTCGGAGGACCAGCGCAGGGTGGCGTTGGGTGCGAGGCCGGAGGTGCCGGAGCCCTGGGCCGGGCCGGAGGCGGACTGGCCGGCCTGGGCGGCGGCGGGCTGCTGGCCGGCCGGGCCGCGGCCGAGGCTCGCGAGGTCCTTCGGGGTGGGCACGCCGCGGGTGGCGGGCGTGTCGGCGGTGTCCTGGTGGCCGCGTTCGCCGTCGGGGCAAGTGGCGGGTGCGGTGGGGCGGGTGCCGTTGCGCTCGGACGGGCGGGCCTCCGCGGCACGGCTCGCGGCGGCGGCCGCCGCGGCGGCCGCGGTCTCGGGAAGGGGGGCGGAGAGGATCGCGGCGATCTCGGGGCGGGGCGCGGGGGCCGGGGCGCAGATGCCGGTGAGTTCCTTGGCGCGGACGGCGCGGGTGATCCAGGTGCGGTCCAGGACGCGGCGCTCGTCAGCTTCGGCGACGAGGTCCTCGGACTGGTTGTAGTCGCCGTCGGCGGCCTGGACGGCCCACAGGTGGACGGCCACGCCGTGTTCCTTGGCGGACATCAGGCCGGGGAGGAGGTCGCCGTCGCCGGTGACGAGGACGATGTCGGAGCAGGCGCGGTTGCGGGCGAGCTCGGTGAGCTCGGCGTGCATGGCGGCGTCGACGCCCTTCTGGGCCCAGCGGCCGTCGCTACGGGTCAGGGCGCCGAGCCGGACGGTGACGCGGGGCATGACGCGCAGCCGGCGGTGCTCGGGCTGGGGCACCCGGTCGGGGGCGCCGTCGAACCAGTAGATCCGGAGCAGGGGCTGTTCCGTCTCGGCCTCGGCGCGTTCGCGCAGCCCTTGGATGAGGGTCGCGTGGTCCACCGTGATGCGGGACCGGACGGGCTCCCCGGCCAGCAGGCTCGCGGCGGCGCCCAGCAGATAGCCGGCGTCCACCAGGACGACGCAGCGGTCCACGTTCCACCCTCTTTCTGTCAGTTTTTCTGTCAGTCCAGAAGTGCGGTCGCCCCCCGGCACGGTCGTGCCCTGGTTTTCCCTGGCTTTCCTTGGAGTCTGCCCGACCGTGCGGGGGTTATCAGTCCGAACTGGATCTTCGGCGTGGCGGATACGGGCTCACGACGATAAGTGCACCTATCACGCACGGTAATTACCCGAAATGCACGCTTCGCCGGGGCGTGACAGGGTGTTCGGCAGGGGGTCACCCCGACTGGAGGCACACCAGCATGGCGAAGAACAAGAAGCAGAACCGGGAGCCGAAGACCAGTGCGGCCGAGCGCGGCACGCAGCAGGCGAAGAGCTCCTCCATGGAATCCCAGACCGAGCAGCGCCAGTCTCAGGTCACGCCGGGGGACATGGCTCGCAAGGGCCGCCAGAAGAGGTTCGGCCACAACTGAGGCGTGGTGCCGGCCGGCGGAGGGCCGACCGTCCGCCGGCGACCGGCGCCTTGATGCGCGCATGGGGCGCGCCCGGAACAGCCGGGCGCGCCCCATGCGCGTGATGGTCGTGGTGCCGGTGGGCACCGGGTGTGTCAGCCCGCCAGGCAGGAGGGCCCGAGGAGCACCTTGAGGTCGCCGAAGAGGGCCGGGTCGGGGGTGACCCGGTGGCGGTCCAGGCGGAGCACGGTCGTCTTGCGCGGGCCCTGGAGCTTGATGCGGACCTCGGTGGAGCCGCGGTGGTGGGTGAGCACCTGGCCGAGCTTCTCGACCATGGGCGGGGTGACCTTCACGGTCGGGATGGTGATGATCACGGGGGCGTTGGTGCCGGCGTTGGAGAGGTCGGGGACCATCAGCTCCATGGCGACCAGGCGCGGGATGTCCTCGCGCTTGTCGAGGCGGCCCTTGACGAAGACGACGGCGTCCTCGACGAGCTGGGTGGAGACCAGCTGGTAGGTGGCGGGGAAGAACATGCAGTCGATGGAGCCGGCGAGGTCCTCGACGGTGGCGATGGCCCAGGCGTTGCCCTGCTTGGTCATCTTGCGCTGGAGGCCGGAGATGATGCCGCCGATGGTCACGATCGCGCCGTCGGCGTGCTCGCCGCCGGTGAGCTGGGCGATCGCCGCGTCGGCCTTGTCGTTGAGGACGTGCTCGATGCCGAAGAGCGGGTGGTCGGAGACGTAGAGGCCGAGCATCTCGCGCTCCTGCGCGAGGAGGTAGGCCTTCTCCCACTCGATGTCGGAGAACTCCACGTCCAGGCCGAAGCCGGGACCCTCGTCGGCGGTGTCGTCGCCCATGCCGCCGAAGAGGTCGAACTGCCCCTCGGCTTCCTTGCGCTTGACCTGCACCACGTTGTCGATCATCGGTTCGTAGTGCGCGGTGAGGCCCTTGCGGGTGTGCCCCATCTCGTCGAAGGCGCCGGCCTTGATCAGCGATTCGACGGTGCGCTTGTTGCAGACGACGGCCTCGACCTTGTCGAGGAAGTCGGGGAAGGAGCTGTACTTCCCCTTGGACTTGCGGCAGCGGATGATCGAGTCGACCACGTTCTGTCCGACGTTGCGGACGGCGGTGAGGCCGAAGAGGATCACGTCGTCGCCCTGGGCCGCGAAGTTGGCCTCGGACTCGTTGACGTTCGGCGGGAGCACCTTGATGCCCATGCGCCGGCATTCGTTCAGATAGATCGCCGACTTGTCCTTGTCGTCGCGCACGGAGGTGAGCAGCGCGGACATGTACTCGGCCGGGTAGTTGGCCTTGAGATAGGCGGTCCAGTAGGTGACCAGGCCGTACGCGGAGGAGTGCGCCTTGTTGAAGGCGTAGCCGGCGAAGGGGACCAGGACGTCCCACAGGGCCTGGATGGCCTGCTCGGAGAAGCCCTTCTTCTGGGCGCCCTCCTTGAAGAAGACGAAGTTCTTCGCCAGCTCGTCGGGCTTCTTCTTGCCCATGACGCGACGGAGGATGTCGGCCTCGCCGAGGGAGTACCCGGCGACGATCTGGGCGGCCTTCTGCACCTGCTCCTGGTAGACGATGAGGCCGTAGGTGACGCCGAGGACCTCCTGGAGCGGCTCCTCCAGCTCCGGGTGGATCGGCGTGATCTCCTGCTGGCCGTTCTTGCGCAGGGCGTAGTTGGTGTGCGAGTTCATGCCCATCGGGCCCGGCCGGTAGAGGGCCGAGACGGCGGAGATGTCCTCGAAGTTGTCGGGCTTCATCAGGCGCAGCAGCGAGCGCATGGGGCCGCCGTCGAACTGGAAGACGCCGAGCGTGTCACCGCGGCAGAGCAGTTCGTACGTCGTGGGGTCGTCCAGCGGGATCTTCAGGAGGTCCAGCTCGACGCCCTTGTTCGCCTTCACCATCTTGACGGCGTCGTCCATGATGGTGAGGTTGCGCAGGCCCAGGAAGTCCATCTTCAGCAGGCCGAGCGACTCACAGCTCGGGTAGTCCCACTGGGTGATGGTGACGCCGTCGGAGGCCCGGACCCAGACCGGGACGTGGTCGGTGATGGTCTCGCTGGACATGATCACGCCGGCGGCGTGCACGCCCATCTGCCGGACGAGGCCCTCGACGCCGCGCGCGGTGTCGATCACCTTCTTCACGTCCGGCTCGTTCTCGTACATCCCGCGGATCTCGCCGGCCTCGCTGTAGCGCGGGTGCTGCGGGTCGAGGATGCCGGAGAGGGGGATGCCCTTGCCGAGGACGTCGGCGGGCATGGCCTTGGTGAGGCGGTCGCCCATCGCGTAGGGGTAGCCGAGGACGCGCGCGGAGTCCTTGATGGCGTTCTTGGCCTTGATGGTGCCGTAGGTGCCGATCATGGCGACCTTGTCGGCGCCGTACTTCTCGGTGACGTACCGGATCACCTCGGCGCGCCTGCGCTCGTCGAAGTCGATGTCGACATCGGGCATGGAGATGCGCTCGGGGTTGAGGAACCGCTCGAAGATCAGCCCGTGCTCGATCGGGTCGAGGTCGGTGATGCCCATGGCGTACGCGACGATCGAACCGGCGGCGGAGCCTCGGCCGGGGCCGACGGCGATGCCGTTGTTCTTGGCCCACATGATGAAGTCGGCGACCACGAGGAAGTAGGCCGGGAAGCCCATCGAGATGATGATGTCCATCTCGTACTCGACCTGCTTGAGGCGGTCGTCCGGGATGCCGTCCGGGTAGCGGCGGGCCATGCCGCGCATGGTCTCCTCGCGGAACCAGCTGACCTCGGTGTGGCCCTCGGGGACGTCGAACTTCGGCATCAGGTCGCGCTTCTCGAACCAGCCGGTGGTGTCGACCTGCTGGGCGACCAGGA
Source organism: Streptomyces sp. ISL-11 (assembly GCF_018614525.1). Taxonomy (GTDB): domain Bacteria; phylum Actinomycetota; class Actinomycetes; order Streptomycetales; family Streptomycetaceae; genus Streptomyces. Next base: position 2,848 of record NZ_JAGGOL010000101.1, on the reverse strand, counting down.
GGGTGTTGGCACACCCCTCCTGCCAGGCGTCGGAGGAGTCGATGGCGTACATCTCCTCCGTCGACTTCAGGTAATAGCCGGTGCCGTCGAAGCGGAAGCGGTCCGGGTCCGAGAGGTTCTTGCCGGTCTGGATGCACAGCAGGGCGTCGTGCGCGACCGACTCGTGGGCGTAGGTGTAGTGCGAGTCGTTGGTGACCAGCGGGGGGATGCCGAGCTTCTTGCCGATCTCCAGCAGTCCGTCGCGGACCCGGCGCTCGATCTCGATGCCGTGGTCCATCAGCTCAAGGAAATACCGGCCCTCGCCGAAGATGTCCTTGTAGTCGCTGGCCGCCTGCACGGCCTCGTCGAACTGGCCGAGCCGCAGTCGCGTCTGCACCTCGCCGGAGGGGCAGCCGGTGGAGGCGATCAGGCCCTCGGACCACTGGGAGATCGTCTCCTTGTCCATGCGGGGCCACTTGGTCAGCCAGCCCTCGGCATAGGCGTCGGAGGAGAGCCGGAAGAGGTTGTGCAGGCCGGTCCTGTTCGCCGCCCAGATCGTCTTGTGGGTGTATCCACCCGAACCGGACACGTCGTCGCGCTTCTGGTGCGGCTGGCCCCATTGGATGCGCCGCTTGTTGCGCCGCGACTCGGGGGCGACGTACGCCTCGATGCCGATGATCGGCGTGACGTTCGCCTTCTTGGCCTGGTGGAAGAAGTCGTACGCACCGTGCAGGTTGCCATGGTCGCTCATGGCAATATGCGTCATGCCCATCTCATTGCAGGCATTGAACATGTCCTTGAGCCGCGCCGCACCGTCCAGCAGCGAGTACTGCGTGTGGACGTGCAGGTGCGTGAAGGGCGGCTTGGACGAGGCGGTCACGGTGCAAGACCTCCGGCGAAGGGTCGGCGACAGCGGGGAGACAGCTTTGAAGGTTACCGGCCCCCACTGACAATCGCGGGCACGCGACGGAGGTCCCACACGTTGGGGGCCTCTGGACGTCCGTCCGTTTCGCAACACCGCTCGACGATCAACCAGGAGGACCCAGCGATGGCGCTCGAGCACGACCGGGCCGCGCAGCGCGGCGAGGAGATCCTCGCCGTTTTCGACACCGCTTTCGGTGAGCTGCTCGCGGCCGACCCCGCCGCCTTCCGGGTCAAGTTCCGGAAGATGGCCGCCTCGGCCTTCGCCTTCTACCGGGGCACGGCCTGCCTGTTCTACGGCGACCTGGCGCACGGCAAGGAGACCGGTCCGTACCTGGACGACCGTACGAGCCGGGTGTGGATCCACGGCGATCTGCACGCCGAGAACTTCGGCACGTACATGGACGCCAACGGCCGCCTGATCTTCAACGTCAACGACTTCGACGAGGCATACGTGGGCCCCTTCACCTGGGACCTCCAGCGCTTCGCCGCCTCCGTCGCCCTGATCGGCTACACCAAGGCGCTCAGCGACGAGAAGATCACCGAGCTGGTGCGGATCTACGCCGCCGCCTACCGCGAGCGCATCCACGCGCTGGCGACGGGCGCCAAGAACGACGAGGTCCCGCCCTTCACCCTGGACACCGCCGACGGACCGCTGCTCGGCGCGCTCCGCGAGGCCCGCTCGCTGACCCGCTTCGGGCTGCTGGCCTCCATGACCGAGATCCGCGACGCCGACCGCCGCTTCCTCCCGGACGGCGGCTCGATCGAGCTGGACGCCGCCACCCGCTACAAGATCCTCGCGGCCTTCGACGGCTACCTGGAGACGCTGCCCGACACCAGCCTGACCCGCCCCGACTCCTACCGCGTCAAGGACGTCGTCGGCCGCCGGGGCATCGGGATCGGCAGCGCCGGCCTGCCCTCGTACAACATCCTCCTGGAGGGCAACAGCGACGCCCTGGAGAACGACGTCGTCATCTACATGAAGCAGGCGCAGACCCCGGCGGTCTCCCGGCACATCACCGACCCGGCCGTGCGGAGCTACTTCCAGCACGAGGGCCACCGCACGGTGATCTCCCAGCGCGCCCTCCAGGCGCACGCCGACCCGTGGCTGGGCTGGACCGAGCTGGACGGCGCCGGCCAGCTGGTCGCCGAGGTCTCGCCGTACGCCGTGGACCTCGACTGGTCCGACCTCGACGACCCGGCGGAGATCGCCGCCGTCGTCGCCGACCTGGGCCGGGCCACCGCCACGATGCACGCGGCGGCCGACGACCAGAGCGGCCACTCGCTGGTGCCCTTCTCCACCGAGCGGGCCATCGACGCGGTCATCGCCGCCGACGAGGACGGCTTCGGCGATCTGCTCGTCGACTTCGCGCACTCCTACGGGGCGCGGGCCCGGGCGGACCACCAGATCTTCGTGGACCTCTTCCGCAACGGCCGCATTCCGGGGCTCTAGCCTTTCCGGGCCGTCGCCTCCCCGGGCTCCGGCCTGCCCGGGCTTTAATCGGCTTTTACCACGCCCCATGACAGACTCGTCCCTCATGGACATTTCGGCGGCATGGTTGCGGGCATCGCGCGCGGCGCTGTTCACAGCGCTCTGCGTGCTGCTGTCCGCCGCCTCCCACGTGCTGCTGTCCGGCATGGCGCTGCCCGTGCCGACCGTCGCCGCGACCGGCGCGGCCGTCTTCGTCCTCGCCTACGCGCTGGCCGGCCGGGAGCGCGGCTTCCGGCAGATCGCCGCCCTCCTCGTCCCCGTCGAGCTGGCCGCCGACGCGCTCTTCACCACCGGCCAGCGCACCTGCTACGGACCGGACGGCCACCCCGTCCCGGGGGCGCTGACGGCCCTGTGCGGCGGCAGCAGCGTCGGCGGCCCCTTCGCGCACGGCCCGGGGCCCGACACCGCCTCCTGGCTGCTCCTCGCCGCGCACCTGGCGGTCGGCCTGCTGGCCGC
>NZ_JAGGOL010000100.1:41823-42050 GCF_018614525.1 Streptomyces sp. ISL-11 | reverse complement strand
CCCGCCCCGCTCCGGCTCCTCCAGCCGCGTCCGGGCCCGCCTGGCCCGCCTGGGCGTCCAGCGCTCCAGCCCGTACAACCCGGTGCTCGAACCGCTGCTGCGGATCGTCCGCGGGAACGACCCCAAGGCCGACGTGGCCACCCTGCGCCAGCTGGAGCGCGCCTACCAGGTCGCCGAGCGCTGGCACCGCGGCCAGAAGCGCAAGAGCGGCGACCCGTACATCACCC
>NZ_JAGGOL010000100.1:0-41805 GCF_018614525.1 Streptomyces sp. ISL-11 | reverse complement strand
CACGACACCGTCGAGGACACCGAGTACGGCCTGGACGACCTGCGCCGCGACTTCGGCGACCAGGTCGCCCTGCTCGTCGACGGCGTCACCAAGCTCGACCGGGTGCAGTTCGGTGAGGCCGCGCAGGCCGAGACCGTCCGCAAGATGGTCGTCGCCATGGCCAAGGACCCGCGCGTCCTGGTCATCAAGCTCGCCGACCGCCTGCACAACATGCGCACCATGCGCTACCTCAAGCGGGAGAAGCAGGAGAAGAAGGCCCGCGAGACCCTGGAGATCTACGCCCCGCTGGCGCACCGGCTGGGCATGAACACCATCAAGTGGGAGCTGGAGGACCTCGCCTTCGCGATCCTCTACCCCAAGATGTACGACGAGATCGTCCGCCTCGTCGCCGAGCGGGCTCCCAAGCGCGACGAATACCTCGCCATCGTCACCGACGAGGTCCAGGCCGACCTGCGGGCCGCCCGCATCAAGGCGACCGTCACCGGCCGCCCGAAGCACTACTACAGCGTCTACCAGAAGATGATCGTGCGGGGCCGCGACTTCGCCGAGATCTACGACCTGGTGGGCATCCGCGTCCTCGTCGACACCGTCCGCGACTGCTACGCGGCGCTCGGCACCGTCCACGCCCGGTGGAACCCGGTGCCGGGGCGGTTCAAGGACTACATCGCGATGCCCAAGTTCAACATGTACCAGTCCCTGCACACCACGGTCATAGGCCCCAGCGGCAAGCCCGTGGAGCTGCAGATCCGCACGTTCGACATGCACCGGCGCGCGGAGTACGGCATCGCCGCGCACTGGAAGTACAAGCAGGAAGCCGTCGCCGGCGCCTCCAAGGTCCGCACCGACGTGCCCAAGAACGCCGGCAAGAACCAGGACACCGTCAATGACATGGCCTGGCTGCGGCAGCTGCTGGACTGGCAGAAGGAGACCGAGGACCCGGGCGAGTTCCTGGAGTCCCTGCGCTTCGACCTCTCCCGCAACGAGGTCTTCGTCTTCACGCCCAAGGGCGATGTCATAGCGCTGCCGGCCGGGGCCACCCCGGTCGACTTCGCCTACGCCGTGCACACCGAGGTCGGCCACCGCACCATAGGCGCGCGGGTCAACGGGCGGCTCGTACCGCTGGAGTCGACCCTCGACAACGGCGACCTGGTCGAGGTGTTCACCTCCAAGGCCCCCGGCGCGGCCCCCTCCCGCGACTGGCTGGGCTTCGTCAAGTCACCGCGCGCCCGCAACAAGATCCGCGCCTGGTTCTCCAAGGAACGCCGCGACGAGGCCATCGAGCAGGGCAAGGACGCCATCGCGCGCGCCATGCGCAAGCAGAACCTGCCGATCCAGCGGATCCTCACCGGCGACTCGCTCGTCACCCTCGCGCACGAGATGCGCTACCCCGACATCTCCTCCCTCTACGCCGCCATCGGCGAGGGACACGTCGCGGCCCAGGGCGTCGTCCAGAAGCTCGTCCAGGCGCTCGGCGGCGAGGACGCGGCCACCGAGGACATCGAGGAGTCCGCGCCGATCCGCGGCCGCTCCAAGCGGCGCTCCAGCTCCGACCCGGGCGTCGTCGTCAAGGGCGTCGACGACGTGTGGGTGAAGCTGGCCCGCTGTTGCACCCCCGTGCCGGGCGACCCGATCATCGGCTTCGTCACCCGCGGCAACGGCATCTCGGTGCACCGCGCGGACTGCGTCAACGTCGACTCGCTCTCGCAGCAGCCCGAGCGGATCATCGACGTCGAGTGGGCGCCGACGCAGTCGTCGGTCTTCCTGGTGGCCATCCAGGTCGAGGCGCTCGACCGCTCCCGGTTGCTGTCGGACGTCACCCGCGTCCTGTCCGACCAGCACGTCAACATCCTCTCCGCCGCCGTGCAGACCTCCCGCGACCGGGTGGCCACCTCCCGGTTCACCTTCGAGATGGGCGACCCCAAGCACCTGGGGCACGTCCTGAAGGCGGTGCGGGGCGTGGAGGGCGTCTACGACGTCTACCGCGTGACGTCGGCGCGTAGGCCGTGACGCGAGCATGAGTAAGGGGCTCCGGCAATAGCCGGAGCCCCTTACTCATGTGCTCATGTCTAGCCGCCGAACTCCTCCAGGCCCTTCAGCGCCTGGTCCAGCAGGGCCTTGCGGCCCTCCAGCTCCTTGGTGAGCTTGTCGGCCTTGGCGTCATTGCCCGCGGCACGCGCCTTGTCCGCCTGCTCCTGGAGCTTGTCCACGGCCGCCTGCAGCTGCCCGGTCAGACCGGCCGCACGGGCCCGCGCCTCGGGGTTCGTACGCCGCCACTCGGCCTCCTCGGCCTCCTGGATCGCGCGCTCGACCGCGTGCATCCGGCCCTCGATCTTCGGGCGGGCGTCCCGCGGCACGTGGCCGACGGCCTCCCAGCGCTCGTTGACCGAACGGAACGCGGCCCGCGCCGCCTTCAGGTCCGTGACCGGGAGCAGCTTCTCCGCCTCGACGACCAGCTCCTCCTTGCGCGTGAGGTTGACCTGCTGCTCGGCGTCGCGCTCGGCGAACACCTCGCTGCGCGCCTGGAAGAAGACGTCCTGCGCGCCGCGGAAGCGGGTCCACAGGTCGTCCTCCGACTCGCGCTGCGCCCGGCCCACGGCCTTCCACTCGGTCATCAGCTCGCGGTAGCGCGCGGCCGTCGGGCCCCAGTCCGTGGACCCGGAGAGCGCCTCGGCCTCGGCGACCAGCTTCTCCTTGGCCTTACGGGCGTCCTCGCGCTGCGCGTCCAGCGACGCGAAGTGCGCCTTGCGCCGCTTGGAGAACGCCGAGCGGGCGTGCGAGAAGCGGTGCCACAGCGCGTCGTCCGCCTTGCGGTCCAGCCGCGGCAGGCCCTTCCACGTGTCGACCAGGGCGCGCAGCCGCTCGCCGGCCGAGCGCCACTGCTCGCTCGCGGCCAGCTCCTCGGCCTCGGCGACCAGCGCCTCCTTGGCCGTACGGGCCTCGTCGGACTGCTTGGCCTTGGCGGCCTTGCGCTCCTCGCGGCGGGTCTCGACCGTGGAGACGAGCTTGTCGAGCCGTGCCCGCAGCGCGTCCAGGTCGCCGACCGCGTGGTGCTCGTCGACCTGCGTGCGCAGGTGGTCGATCGCGGTCATCGCGTCCTTGGCCGAAAGGTCGGTGGTCCTGACCCGGCGTTCGAGGAGGCCGATCTCGACGACCAGGCCCTCGTACTTGCGCTCGAAGTAGGCGAGGGCCTCCTCGGGAGAGCCCGCCTGCCACGATCCGACGACCTTCTCGCCGTCGGCGGTACGCACGTACACCGTCCCCGTCTCATCGACGCGGCCCCATGGGTCGCTGCTCACAGCGCCTCCTCCACATGATGCCGGGGCCGGTGCGCGGCCCCTCGGGCATCGTCCACAGTTGTTCCGGCAGGGCCGCGCCCTGACCGGTCCGACGGCTTGATCGATTGAGTGTCGACCGGGTGCGTTGCAGCCGTCGGAGCAGGCACCCTACACAACGCCAACATAGGCGACCGGCGGCCCGGCTGTCCGTATCCCGCGCGACCGAAATTTCGCTGAACGGGCACGGAGAAGCCGGTCGGAGGCCACCGGCGCGACGTCAGGACTTGGTCACCGCCGCCTTGTTGATCACGACGGTGGCGTTCGGCGGGCCGTCGCCCCCGCCCGACTGCTCGCCCGCGGCGGCGATCTTCTTGAGCACCTTCATGCCTTCGGGGCCGATCTTCCCGAAAGGCGTGTAGTTCGGCGTCAACTGGCTGTCCTCGTACACCAGGAAGAACTGGCTGCCACCGGTGTCCGGACCGCGGTTGGCCATCGCGATCGTGCCCGCCGGATACGTACCGCCGTTGACGGCGGGGTCCTTCAGGTTCTCGTCCTTGAGGGTGTATCCGGGGTCGCCGGTGCCGGTGCCCTTCGGGTCGCCGCACTGGAGCACGGAGATGCCCGCAGGGGGCTTCGTCAGGCGGTGGCACCGGGTGTGGTCGAAATAGCCCTGGCCGGCGAGGAAGTTGAGCGAGTTGACCGTGTGCGGGGCCTTGGCCGCGTCCAGCTTGACGTCGATGGCGCCGCACGTGGTGTCGAGCTTCATCGCGTACGAGCCGGACTCGTCGATGCTCATCTCCGGCTCCGACTTCCACGTCTTCGCGGCCGGCGTGCCCGGAGCGGGCTTGGCGCACGGGTCCGGCCCCTTGCTCGGGCTCGGCGGTGTCGGGGCCGCGGCGTCGGCCTTGTCCTTCTTGTCGTCACCGGAGAGCGCCCCGGTGGCGAAGGCGGTCGCGCCCGCGGCGAGCACCACGGCCAGACCGGCGGCGATCACCGCGTTCCGGCGGCGCACCTTGCGCCGGGCCGCCTCGCGGCGTTCCTGCTGCCGTTCGAACTTCTCCCGGGCGAGTTGCCGCCGCCGCTGCTCGTTACTGGCCACCGGGTCGTCTCCTCGTGCCGTCTCGTCCGGGTCGTGAGCCCTGTGTTGCGCGTGTGCCCGTACCGTATACGGGTTCGCCGCGGCGGGAGTGCCGCCGGTAGGCTCTGTACCGGCTGAGATCCCCGCCAGGGGTTCCCCGCCGGTCCACTGCTGGAATTCCGCTGGTCGATCTTTAAGGACGAACGTGCTCATTGCCGGGTTCCCCGCCGGGGCCTGGGGGACCAATTGCTATCTGGTCGCCCCGGCCGCAGGCGAGGAGTGCGTGATCATCGACCCGGGCCACCAGGCCGCCCAGGGCGTCGAGGAAGCACTGAAGAAGCATCGGCTCAAGCCCGTCGCCGTCGTCCTCACCCACGGCCACATCGACCACGTCGCCTCGGTCGTCCCGGTGTGCGGTGCCCACGACGTTCCCGCCTGGATCCATCCCGCCGACCGCTACATGATGAGCGACCCGGAGAAGGCGCTGGGCCGTTCCATCGGAGCGCGGCTCATGGGCGAACTGACCGTGGGGGAGCCCGACGACGTCAAGGAGCTGACCGACGGCTCCCGGCTGGACCTGGCCGGGATGGAGTTCACCGTCGCGCACGCGCCCGGCCATACCAAGGGGTCGGTGACCTTCCGGATGCCTGAGACCTCCGACGTCCCGTCGGTGTTCTTCTCGGGCGACCTGTTGTTCGCCGGCTCCATCGGACGCACCGACCTGCCCGGCGGCGACCACGCCGAGATGCTCCAGTCGCTGGCCCGTGTGTGCCTGCCCCTGGACGACTCGACCGTGGTGCTGTCCGGCCACGGCCCCCAGACCAGCATCGGCCACGAGCGCGCCACCAACCCGTACCTGCGGGACCTGGCAGTAGCCGGCGACGACGCGCGACGCGGCCTCGGAAGCGGTCCTACCGCCGCTCCGCGACGAGGAATGTGACGATTTTTCCGTGAGTACCTTCAAGGCCCCCAAGGGCACCTACGATCTGACCCCGCCCGACTCGGCCGTCTACCTCGCCGTTCGCGAGGCCATCGCCGCGCCGCTCAAGCGCTCCGGGTACGGCTACATCGAGACGCCCGGCTTCGAGCAGGTCGAGCTGTTCTCCCGCGGCGTCGGCGAGTCCACCGACATCGTGACCAAGGAGATGTACACCCTCACCACGCGCGGCGGCGACGAGCTCGCCCTGCGCCCCGAGGGCACCGCCTCCGTGCTGCGCGCGGCGCTGGAGGCCAACCTCCACAAGGCCGGCAACCTGCCCGTCAAGCTCTGGTACTCCGGCTCGTACTACCGCTACGAGCGCCCGCAGGCCGGCCGCTACCGCCACTTCTCGCAGGTCGGCGCGGAGGCCATCGGCGCCGAGGACCCGGCCCTGGACGCCGAGCTGATCATCCTGGCGGTCGACGCCTACAAGTCGCTGGGTCTGCGCAACTTCCGGCTGCTGCTGAACTCGCTCGGCGACAAGGAGTGCCGCCCCGCCTACCGGGACGCCCTCCAGGAGTTCCTGCGCGCCCTCGACCTCGACGACGACACCCGCCGCCGCATCGAGATCAACCCGCTGCGCGTCCTGGACGACAAGCGCGAGACCGTGCAGAAGCAGCTCGTCGGCGCACCCATGCTCCGCGACCACCTGTGCGAGGCATGCAAGGCCTACCACGAGGAGGTCCGCGCGCTGCTGACCGCGGCGGGCGTGGCGTTCGAGGACGACGAGAAGCTGGTCCGCGGCCTGGACTACTACACCCGCACCACCTTCGAGTTCGTCCACGACGGCCTCGGCTCGCAGTCCGCGGTGGGCGGCGGCGGCCGCTACGACGGTCTCTCCGAGATGATCGGCGGCCCCGCGCTGCCGTCCGTCGGCTGGGCGCTCGGCGTCGACCGCACGGTCCTGGCGCTCAAGGCCGAGGGCATCGAGCTCGACCTGCCGGCCGCCACCCAGGTCTTCGCCGTGCCGCTGGGCGAGGAGGCCCGGCGGGTGCTCTTCGGCCTGGTGACCGAGCTGCGCCGGGCGGGCGTCGCCACCGACTTCGCGTTCGGCGGCAAGGGCCTGAAGAACGCCATGAAGTCGGCCAACCGTTCGGGCGCCCGCTTCGCGCTCGTCGCGGGCGAACGGGACCTGGCCGAGGGAGCGGTGCAGCTCAAGGACCTGGAGAGCGGTGAGCAGACGGCTGTCGCAATCGACGCGGTCGTGGGTGAACTCGTCGCCAGGCAGGGCTGATTGCGGGGTCCGTGGTGCAGAATGGGCGGCAACGACCGACTGATGGGATCAACGGCGCTATGACCACTTCGGCACTTGACCGTTCGGACACCGACGGCGCGGAGCGGGACGGGCCCGCCTCGGGCGCGGTGGGCGGCGGCCGGGCGTTCGCCTGGCTGCTGGTCGTCACCGGTGCGATGGGGCTGCTGGCGTCCTGGGTCATCACGCTCGACAAGTTCAAGCTGCTGGAGGACCCGACCTTCGTACCGGGCTGCAGCCTGAACCCGATCGTCTCCTGCGGCAACATCATGAAGAGCGAGCAGGCGCACGCCTTCGGGTTCCCCAACCCGATGCTGGGCCTGGTCTGCTACGGCGCGATCGTCGCGATCGGGCTGGCCCTGGTCTCCGGGGCCCGCTACCCCCGCTGGTACTGGCTGGGCATGGAGGCGGGCACGCTCTTCGGCGTCGGCTTCGTCACCTGGCTCCAGTACCAGTCGCTGTACGTCATCGGGTCGCTGTGCCTGTGGTGCTGCCTCGCCTGGGTCGCCACCATCGTCATGTTCTGCTACGTGACCGTGCAGAACATCCGCCACGGCTTCATCCCGCTGCCGGACGGGCCGCGGCGCGCGGTGCTGGAGTTCCACTGGGTGGTGCCGGTGCTGTGGATCGGCGTCATCGGCATGCTGATCCTCACCAAGTGGTGGGACTTCTGGACCGGCTCCTCCTGATCCTCCTCCGCTCTTCCCGACGCCGTCGGACCTCTCGGTCCGGCGGCGTTGTCTGGGGGCACCGCCCAGCGGTAGCTGGGGGAGGTGTGGCATAGGGTTTCGAACGTGGAACCCGACCTGTTCACCGCAGCCGCAGAGGACCGCCAGGAGAAAGACCCGGCGAGCAGTCCGCTGGCCGTCCGGATGCGCCCGCGCACCCTCGACGAAGTCGTCGGCCAGGGCCATCTCCTCAAGCCCGGCAGCCCGCTGCGGCGCCTGGTGGGGGAGGGGAGCGGCGGCCCCGCCGGACCCTCCTCGGTGATCCTCTGGGGCCCGCCCGGCATCGGCAAGACGACCCTCGCGTATGTCGTCAGCCAGGCCACCAACAAGCGCTTCGTGGAGCTCTCCGCGATCACCGCGGGCGTCAAGGAGGTGCGGGCCGTCATCGACGGCGCCCGCCGCGCCTCCGGCGGCTACGGCAAGGAGACCGTCCTCTTCCTCGACGAGATCCACCGCTTCAGCAAGGCCCAGCAGGACTCCCTGCTGCCCGCCGTCGAGAACCGCTGGGTCACCCTCATCGCGGCCACCACCGAGAACCCCTACTTCTCGATCATCTCCCCGCTGCTGTCGCGTTCCCTGCTGCTGACCCTGCAGGCGCTCACCGACGACGACCTGCGCGGCCTGCTGCGCCGAGCCCTCACCGACGAGCGGGGTCTCGGCGGGGCCGTGACCCTGCCCGAGGACGCCGAGGGTCACCTGCTGCGCATCGCCGGTGGTGACGCCCGGCGCGCGCTGACGGCCCTGGAGGCCGGGGCCGGGTCGGCCATCGCCAAGGGCGAGGGCGAGATCACCCTGGAGACGCTGGAGGACGCCGTCGACCGGGCGGCGGTGAAGTACGACCGCGACGGCGACCAGCACTACGACGTCGCCAGCGCGCTGATCAAGTCCATCCGCGGCTCCGACGTCGACGCCACGCTGCACTACCTCGCCCGGATGATCGAGGCGGGCGAGGACCCGAGGTTCATCGCGCGCCGGCTGATGATCTCGGCGAGCGAGGACATCGGCATGGCCGACCCCACCGCCCTGCAGACGGCGGTCGCCGGCGCCCAGGCCGTGGCGCTGATCGGCTTCCCCGAGGCCCGGATCGTGCTGGGCCAGGTGGCCGTGGCGCTCGCGCTCGCGCCCAAGTCCAACGCCGCGTACCTCGCGATCGACGCGGCTCTGGCGGACGTCCGCGCGGGCCTCGCCGGACCCGTGCCCCCGCACCTGCGCGACGGTCACTACAAGGGCGCGGCGAAGCTCGGCCACGCGCAGGGCTATGTCTACCCCCACGACGTCCCGGGCGGGATCGCCACGCAGCAGTACGCGCCGGACGCGGTCCACGGCAAGCGGTATTACGAACCGACGCGGTACGGGGCGGAGGCGCGGTACGCGGATGTGGTGGAGCGCGTACGGGGTCGCCTGCGCGGCGAGCAGTCTCCCTCTGGGGAGTGACTCTCCGGGGCCGGGCCCCGGGCCCTTTCCGCGCTGCGCGCGGTGTCCTCAAGCACCGGACGGGCTCTATTTCCCGGTCAGCCCAGCGCTGATTCGAACAGTGTGCGCATCGCCCTGCGGAGTTGCGTGATGTTCTGTACCGGCTCGGGGAATTCGAACCGCGCGTCGAAGGACCTGTCCGCCGTGGTCCCCGTGCCGCTCTCCGTGAAGCGCACCCGCAGTCCGAAGCGGTCCAGTGCCAGCGGTACGGCCCGGTCGCGCTCGGCGAGCGGGCCGCGCTCGCCCAGCAGCGTGCCCAGGCAGCGCACCTGGTCGCCGTGGGCGGAGTGCAGGTGCTGGAGCAGCTCCGCCTCGTGCGCGACGAGCGGGTCGGGCGTCGCGCGGGCGAAGTCCTCCGCCTCGACGCTCTCCGCGCCCCACAGGTCGTCGACGCTGGTGTCGCCGACCTCCAGCCGCAGCATCATCCGGCCGGGCTCGGTCACGCCGGGCACGCAGGTGAGCCAGCCGGAGACCCAGGCCCGGCCCCGGATGCGGCTGGGCACGGCGACCGGTGCGACGTCGGTGAGCTCCAGCACGGCCGCCAGCTCGTCGTCCTGCGCGTGGGTGGCGGCCCGTACGGCGGGGGAGTCGGCGGGGAAGACGAGGAAGATCTCACCGTCGGGGCCCACGCTGCGCGCCTCGGGCGTCAGCAGGTCGGGCCGGGTGCAGGGGGTGACGCTCAGCCCTGGAATGAGCAGCACGGCGGAGCATGTACTCTGTACGAGAGTTCGTGTGCGCTCGGCTGCTGACGGCATCCGCGCGATTTCTAGCCCGCTGGGACGCGGCAGACCATGAGCTGATCGGACCTCCGTCGAGTCGATGCCTTGAGCTGCGTCGACATTCTCGTCTGTGTTGTCTGTGACGCGCGTGGTTTTCCCAGGGCGAGACATGCGATCTCCTTGAGTAAGGTGAGCCTAACCTAACCTACAACGGAGGTCTGGAGAACGTGCCTAACCAGTCGCGTCCCAAGGTCAAGAAGTCCCGTGCGCTCGGTATCGCGCTGACCCCGAAGGCTGTCAAGTACTTCGAGGCCCGCCCCTACCCGCCGGGTGAGCACGGCCGCGGCCGCAAGCAGAACTCGGACTACAAGGTCCGTCTGCTCGAGAAGCAGCGTCTGCGCGCCCAGTACGACATCAGCGAGCGCCAGATGGCCCGCGCCTACGACCGTGCCAAGAAGGCCGAGGGCAAGACGGGCGAGGCTCTGGTCATCGAGCTCGAGCGCCGCCTCGACGCGCTGGTCCTGCGTTCGGGCATCGCCCGCACCATCTACCAGGCCCGCCAGATGGTCGTCCACGGCCACATCGAGGTCAACGGTGGCAAGGTCGACAAGCCGTCCTTCCGCGTCCGTCCCGACGACGTCGTGATGGTCCGCGAGCGCAGCCGCACCAAGCCGCTGTTCGAGGTCTCCCGCGCCGGTGGCTTCGCCGCCGACGGTGAGACCCCGCGCTACCTCCAGGTGAACCTCGCGGCGCTGGCGTTCCGTCTGGACCGCGAGCCGAACCGCAAGGAGATCCCGGTGATCTGCGACGAGCAGCTCGTCGTCGAGTACTACGCCCGCTGATCCAGCGGCAGTAGCGCTCCACCGAGTCGCTTCGCTCAGCCCGTCGTCTCCCCGGCCCCCGTGGCCGGCGAGCCGGCGGGCTCGTGCGTTTCCCGGGCCCGGGGGCGTACGGACTCCCGCGCGCCCGGCAGCGCCGCCCGGCCCGCCCGGGGATCGCCCAGGGCCCGCGCCGTCGCCTCGTCCAGGTCCAGCAGGGCGCCCTCGCGCAGACATTCCTCGTAGCGCCGCACGCCGAGCCGCTCCCGCAGCCGCCGCTCGCACAGCGCGTGCGGGGCGTTGAAGAACCGCGAACCGAACAGCGGCAGCCCCACCGACCGCCACAGCCGCCCCGCCGCGCCCTGGAGCACCGCGGCCTCCACCGCGCCGGCCTCCGAGCCGCTCTCCTCCCAGGTCACCAGCGCCAGCAGCTCGATCGCCAGGACCGCGCCCACCAGGTCGTGGAAGGCGTGATCGATGGCCAGGCACTCCTCCAGCAGCACCCGGGCGCCGGCCGGGTCACCGCCGCTCCAGGCCGTGAAGCCCAGCACGTACAGCGCGTAGGCCAGCGCCCAGCGCTCGCCGTGCTCCCCGCAGACCTCGCGCACCTCCTCGCACAGCTTCACCGCGCCCGCCGGATCGCCCTGGAAGGCGATGGCCATCGCCAGCTCCACCTGGCCCATCAGCACATTGCTGTTGAGCTCGCCGAGCTCGCGGTAGCGGGCCAGGGCGGTACGCAGCAGCTTCTCCGCGCGCGGCATGTCGTCCGAGACCAGCGCCAGACAGCCGGTGCGGTGCTCGGCGTACGCCAGCGCCCGGGCGTTGCCGGTGCGCTCGGCGGCGTCCCGGCACTCCTCCAGCGCCGCCACGGCGCCGGCCGGATCGCCCTGGAGCACCGCCACATGGCCGACCACCCACAGGGCCTTGAGCCGGGTCTCCTCGGTGGCCGCGTTGTCGGCGGGCACCTCCAGCGCCCGGTCCAGCCAGTGCCGGCCCTCCGCGAGCCGGCCGCAGCCCACCCAGCAGAACCACAGCGACCCCGCCAGGTACTGGCCGATGTGGGCCTCTCCGCTCGCCTCCAGGCTGTAGTCCAGCGCGAGGCGGAGATTGGGCAGCTCGGCCTCGACGCGGGCGGCCACCTCCGTCTGCCGCGGGCCGAACCAGTCCAGCTCGCACCACGTGGCCAGGCCCATGTACCAGTCGCGGTGGCGGCGCCGCATCCGCTCGGTGTCGCCCAGCGCGTCCAGCCAGCCGGCCCCGTACATCCGCACGGTGTCCAGCAGCCGGTAGCGCGGCCCCAGGCCGGTGTCCTCGCGGACGACCACCGACTGCGCCACCAGCTCGCTCAGGACGTCCAGCAGGTCCTCGGCGGGCAGCTCCGGGCCCGAGCAGACGTATTCCGCCGCCTCCAGGTCGAACAGGCCCGCGAAGACCGTCAGCCGCGCCCACAGCAGCCGCTCGGCGGACGTGCACAGCTCATGGCTCCAGCCGATGGCCGTCCGCAGCGTCTGATGGCGCGGCAGCGAGCCCCGGACGCCGCCGGTCAGCAGCCGGAACCGGTCGTCCAGGCGCTCCAGCACCTGCCCGACGGACAGTGCGCCCAGCCGCGCGGCCGCGAGCTCCAGGGCCAGCGGGATCCCGTCGAGCCGCCGGCACAGCTCGGCCACCGCGCCGGCCTCCGCCGGCCCCGGCCGCGAGCGCGGCCGGGCCGCCGCGGCCCGGTCCTCGAACAGCGCGGCGGCCTCCGGCCCGGGCAGCGGCGGCAGCGGGAAGACCTGCTCACCGGCGATCTCCAGGGGCCGCCGGGACGCCACCAGGACCCGCAGTCCCGGCGCCCGCCGCAGCAGGTCGCGCACCAGCGGCGCGCAGTCCTCCACGAGGTGCTCGCAGCCGTCGAGGACGAGCAGCAGGCGGCGGTCCGCGAGGTGGTCCAGCAGGCAGGCGCGGGGCGGGCGGACCGTGTGGTCGGTGAGGCCGAGCGCGGCGGCGAGGGCGTGGTCCAGCAGGGCGGGGTCGGTCAGGGCCGACAGCTCGGCCAGCCACACCCCGTCGAAGAAGCGATCCTGCACAGCCGCGGCGAGCCGGGCGACCACCCGTGACTTGCCGACGCCGCCGACCCCGGTGACCGTGACCAGCCGCGACCGCTCCAGCCGCTCCGCCAGCTCCTCCAGCTCGCCGTCCCGGCCGATGAACCGGCTGAGCTCCGCGGGCAGATTGCCCGGCGGTGCGGACCGGTGCGGGACCGGTGCGGCGCCGTGGGACGGGGGACCGGAGAGCGGGAAGCCGGAGAGCTGTGACATGGCACACAGAGCGTACTGATGAGTGTGCGCACCGTAAACTCCGCCTGCCGGAACCCCGCTCCGCCCAGCGACAATGCGGTACGGCTGCCGGAGCCCGGCGCGATAAGGTCGTACTGCAAGAGCAGGCAAGCGACGACGACCAGCAGGGAGCGGTGCAGCGTGTCCGGTGGAGAGGTGGCCGGGATCCTCGTGGCCGTCTTCTGGGCGATCCTTGTGTCCTTCATCGCCCTGGTGCTGGTGCGCCTCGCGCAGACGCTGAAGGCCGCCACCAAGCTGGTGGCCGACGTCAGCGAACAGGCCGTGCCCCTCCTCGCCGACGCCTCCGCGACCGTACGCTCCGCCAACACCCAGCTCGCCCGCGTCGACTCGATCGCCGCGGACGTCCAGGAGGTCACGGCGAACGCCTCCGCGCTCTCCTCGACCGTCTCCTCCGCCTTCGGCGGACCGCTGGTCAAGGTCGCCGCGTTCGGCTACGGCGTGCGCCGCGCGATCGGCCGCAAGGCCGAGCCGGCGCCCAAGGGCTCCGTGTTCGCCGGCAAGTCCCTGCCGTCCGCCCGGCGCGGCAGCCGCCGCACCCGTGGGAAGGGTTGACCCCAGAAATGTTCCGCCGCACCTTCTGGTTCACCACCGGTGTCGCAGCCGGTGTCTGGGCCACCACCAAGGTCAACCGGAAGCTCGCCAAGCTCACCCCGGAGAGCCTCGCGCTCCAGGCGGCCGACCGCGCGGTCGTCGCGGGCCGCCGGGTCAAGCTCTTCGCCCTCGACGTACGCGACGGCATGGCGCACCGCGAGGCGGCCCTGAAGGACGCGCTCGGCCTCACCGCGGTGCCCGGACCGGACCACCGCGAACTCCCCGAGCAGCGCCGCCTGGCCGCCCTCGAACAGCAGCACACCTACCACTTCACCCGGAATGAGGACCACTGATGGAGTCGGCTGAAATCCGCCGCCGCTGGCTGCGCTTCTTCGAGGAGCGCGGGCACACCGTCGTGCCGTCGGCGTCGCTCATCGCGGACGACCCGACGCTGCTCCTGGTCCCCGCGGGCATGGTCCCCTTCAAGCCGTACTTCCTCGGCGAGGTCAAGCCGCCCTTCCCGCGCGCCACCAGCGTGCAGAAGTGCGTCCGTACGCCGGACATCGAAGAGGTCGGCAAGACCACCCGCCACGGCACGTTCTTCCAGATGTGCGGCAACTTCTCCTTCGGCGACTACTTCAAGGAAGGCGCCATCAAGCACGCCTGGGAGCTGCTCACCAGCTCCGTGGCGGACGGTGGCTACGGCCTGGAGCCCGAGAAGCTCTGGATCACCGTCTACCTGGAGGACGACGAGGCCGAGCGCATCTGGCGCGACGTCATCGGCGTCCCCGCCGAGCGCATCCAGCGCCTGGGCAAGAAGGACAACTACTGGTCCATGGGCGTCCCCGGCCCGTGCGGTCCCTGCTCCGAGATCAACTACGACCGTGGCCCCGAGTTCGGTGTCGAGGGCGGCCCGGCCGTCAACGACGAGCGGTACGTGGAGATCTGGAACCTGGTCTTCATGCAGTATGAGCGCGGTGCCGGCGAGGACAAGGAGGACTTCCCGATCCTCGGCGACCTGCCCAGCAAGAACATCGACACCGGCCTCGGTCTCGAACGCCTGGCGATGATCCTGCAGGGCGTGCAGAACATGTACGAGACCGACACCCTGCGCGTCGTCATGGACAAGGCCACCGAGCTCACCGGTGTCCGCTACGGCGCCGCCCACAGCACCGACGTGTCGCTGCGCGTGGTCGCCGACCACATGCGCACCTCCGTCATGCTCATCGGCGACGGCGTCACCCCCGGCAACGAGGGCCGCGGCTACGTACTGCGCCGCATCATGCGCCGTGCCGTCCGCAACATGCGCCTGCTCGGCGCCACCGGCCCGGTCGTCGCCGAGCTGGTCGACGTCGTGCTCAAGACGATGGGCGAGCAGTACCCGGAGCTGCTCACCGACCGCAAGCGCATCGAGACCGTCGCCCTCGCCGAAGAGGCCGCCTTCCTCAAGGCCCTCAAGGGCGGCACCAACATCCTCGACACCGCCGTCTCCGACACCAAGGCCGCCGGCGGCACGGTCCTCGGCGGCGACAAGGCGTTTCTGCTCCACGACACCTGGGGCTTCCCGATCGACCTCACCCTGGAGATGGCCGCCGAACAGGGCCTGTCCGTGGACGAGGACGGCTTCCGGCGCCTGATGAAGGAGCAGCGGGAGCGGGCCAAGGCCGACGCCAAGGCCAAGAAGACCGGCCACGCCGACCTGTCCGCCTACCGCGCGCTGGCCGACACCGCCGGCGAGACCGACTTCACCGGTTACTCCCGCACGGAGAACGAGGCCACGGTCGTCGGCCTGCTCGTCGACGGCGTGCCCTCGCCCGCCGCCACCGAGGGCGACGAGGTCGAGGTCGTCCTGGACCGCACCCCCTTCTACGCCGAGGGCGGCGGCCAGCTCGCCGACCAGGGCCGGATCCGGCTCGACAGCGGCGCCGTCATCGAGGTCCGCGACGTGCAGAAGCCCGTACCGGGCGTCAGCGTCCACAAGGGCGTCGTCCAGGTCGGCGAGGTCACCGTCGGTGCCTCCGCCCACGCCGTGATCGACGTCGCGCGCCGCCGGGCCATCGCCCGCGCCCACAGCGCCACCCACCTCACCCACCAGGCGCTGCGCGACGCGCTGGGCCCGACGGCCGCCCAGGCCGGCTCGGAGAACTCGCCCGGCCGCTTCCGCTTCGACTTCGGCTCCCCGGCCGCCGTGCCCGGCACCGTCCTCACGGACGTCGAGCAGCGGATCAACGAGGTCCTCTCGCGGGAACTCGACGTCCAGGCCGAGGTCATGAGCATCGACGAGGCCAAGAAGCAGGGCGCCATCGCCGAGTTCGGCGAGAAGTACGGCGAGCGCGTGCGCGTGGTGACCATCGGCGACTTCTCCAAGGAGCTGTGCGGCGGTACGCACGTCGCGAACACCGCCCAGCTGGGTCTGGTCAAGCTCCTCGGCGAGTCCTCGATCGGCTCCGGCGTGCGCCGCGTGGAGGCCCTGGTCGGCGCCGACGCGTACAACTTCCTGGCCAGGGAGCACACGGTCGTCGCCCAGCTCACCGAGCTGGTCAAGGGCCGCCCGGAGGAGCTGCCGGAGAAG
Organism: Streptomyces sp. ISL-11; assembly: GCF_018614525.1. GTDB lineage: Bacteria > Actinomycetota > Actinomycetes > Streptomycetales > Streptomycetaceae > Streptomyces. The sequence goes on along the minus strand of NZ_JAGGOL010000100.1, from coordinate 26,041 downwards.
ATCTCCGGGATGCTCGCCAAGCTCAAGGACGCCGAGAAGGAGATCGAGCGCTTCCGCGCCGAGAAGGTGCTCCAGGCCGCCGCCGGGCTGGCCGAGGGTGCCAAGGACGTCCACGGCACCGCCCTGGCCGTCGGCCGGGTGCCGGACGGCACCGGCGCCGACGACCTGCGCAAGCTGGTCCTCGACGTCCGCGGCCGGATCCAGGGCGGCCGTCCCGCCGTCGTGGCCCTGTTCACGGTGGTCAACGGCCGTCCGCTGACCGTCATCGCCACCAATGACGCCGCGCGCGAGCGTGGCCTCAAGGCCGGCGACCTGGTGCGCACGGCCGCCAAGACCCTCGGCGGCGGAGGCGGCGGCAAGCCGGACGTCGCCCAGGGCGGCGGCCAGAACCCGGACGCCGTCGGCGAGGCCATGGCCGCCGTCGAGCGCCTCGTCGCGGAAGCGGCCTGACCGCCGTGCGAAGCGGCAGGCGCATCGCCGTCGACGTCGGGGACGCCCGGATCGGGGTCGCCTCGTGCGACCCCGACGGGATCCTCGCCACCCCGGTCGAGACCGTCCCCGGGCGCGACATCCCGCAGGCGCACAAGCGGCTGGTGGCGATCGTCGCGGAGTACGAGCCCATCGAGGTCGTCGTCGGTCTGCCCCGCTCCCTCAAGGGGGGAGAGGGGCCGGCCGCGGCCAAGGTGCGGACGTTCGCCAAGGAGATGGCCCGGCGGGTGGCGCCCGTGCCCGTCCGGCTGGTCGACGAGCGCATGACGACCGTCACGGCCACGCAGGGGCTGCGGGCCTCCGGAGTGAGCTCGAAGAAGGGCCGCTCAGTGGTGGACCAGGCGGCGGCCGTGGTCATTCTCCAGAACGCCCTGGAGATGGAGAAGGTCTCCGGCCGGCCGCCCGGCGAGGCAGTCGACATGGTCATCTGATCGCAGTACGGTAACGTTCCGCGCGACATGGCAGCTGTTCGAACGTCTCCCGTACCGGGCCGGACGATTGGGAACCGGCGCTCCCCGGAGCGCCCATCGGCTGCCGCTGTGCGGCTCAAGGGGATCGATGACTGAGTACGGCCGGGGACCCGGCTCCCAACCGTGGCATCCCGAGGACCCTCTGTACGGGGACCGGGGATACGACGGACACCAGCACCCGCAGCAGCCGCACCCCCAGCAGCAGCAACAGTACGAGCAGCAGCAGCAGCAGTACGGCTGGGACCCCTCGCAGGGCGCGGGGGGTCCGTACGGCAGCCAGCCCGGCGAGCAGTACGGGCAGCAGCCCGTCGACCCGTACTCCGGCGGCCGGCCCGACTACTACGGCACCCCGGACGCCTACCCGCCGCCCCAGCCGCAGCACATGCGCCGGCAGCAGGAGGAGCAGCAGCACTCTCAGCAGCAGGTGCCGCAGCAGTCCCAGCAGGTGCCGCAGCAGTCCCAGCAGGGTTACGAGCAGCAGCACGCACCGCAGCCCGACGAGTGGCACTCCGAGCCCGGCCCGGAGAAGCTCTCCCTCTTCGACGACGCCCCGGACGACCCGGCCGCGTCCACGGCCGTGGACGACGACGCGGACGAGGCGCGCGAGGAGCGGCCCCGCGGCCGCGACCGGCGCGGCAAGAAGGCCCAGAAGGGCAAGAAGAACAAGCGCCGCAGCGGCACGGCCTGCCTGGTCGTCGCCGTGGTGCTGCTCGGCGTCGTCGGTGGCGGCGGCTACGTCGCGTACGACTACTGGCAGAGCCACTTCGGCGCCGCGCCCGACTACGACGGCGAGGGCACCGGCCAGATCCAGGTCGAGATCCCGAAGTCCGCGAGCCTGACCGAGATGGGCGCCGTCCTCCAGAAGGCGGGCGTGGTCAAGAGCGTCGGCGCCTTCACCGAGGCGGCGGGCGCCAACCCCAAGGGCAAGGCCATCCAGCCGGGCATCTACATCCTCCGCAAGGAGATGTCGGGCGCGGCGGCCGTGACGATGATGACCGACCCCAAGACGCTCAACGCGCTCACGCTGGGCGAGGGCATGAAGTCGTTCGAGATCTACGCCGCGATCGACAAGAAGCTCGGACTCAAGGCCGGCACCACCAAGGACGTGGCCACGAGCCAGGTGAAGAACCTGGGACTGCCCGCCTGGGCCGGCAGCAACCCGGACATCAAGGACCCGCTGGAAGGGTTCCTCTTCCCCTCGCAGTACAGCGCGGCCAAGGGCACCAAGCCGGAGGACATCCTCAAGCAGATGGTCGCCCGGGCCAAGGAGAACTACACCCAGCAGGACGTGGAGGGCAAGGCCAAGGAACTGGGGCTGAAGTCCCCGCTCCAGGTCGTCACGCTCGCCAGCCTCGTCCAGGTCGAAGGCAAGTACAAGCACGACTTCGACAAGATCTCCCGGGTCGTCTACAACCGGCTCAAGCCGGACAACAAGGAGACGTACGGCCTCCTCGACTTCGACTCCACGGTCAACTACGCCCGGAAGCAGAGCACGCTGGACGTCGGGGCCGTCAGTGACCTGCGGAAGTTCAACGACCCGTACAACACCTACAAGATCAAGGGCCTGCCCCCCGGCCCGATCAGCAACCCCGGTCTGGAGGCCCTGAAGTCGGCGCTCCAGCCGGCGCCGGGCCCCTGGTACTACTTCGTGTCGGTCAGCGAGAACGAGACGCTGTTCGCCGTCACGAACGAGGAGCACAACAAGAACCGCCAGAAGTACCAGCAGGGAAGCAAGAAGGCGGGCCAGTGACCGCACGCCACCGCGCCGCCGTGCTCGGTTCGCCGATCGCCCACTCCCTCTCCCCGGTCCTGCACCGGGCCGCCTACGCGGAGCTGGGCCTGGGGGAGTGGACGTACGACCGCTTCGAGGTCGACGAGGCCGCCCTGCCCGGCTTCCTCGACGGCCTGGACGCCGCCTGGGCCGGGCTCTCGCTGACCATGCCGCTGAAGCGGGCGGTCATCCCGCTGCTCGACTCGGTCAGCGACACCGCCGCCTCCGTCGAGGCCGTCAACACCGTCGTCCTCACCGGCGACGGCCGCCGCGTCGGCGACAACACCGACATCCCCGGCATCGCGGCGGCCCTGCGCGAGCGCGGCGTCGAGAAGGTCGCCTCCGCCGCCGTCCTCGGCGCCGGGGCCACCGCCTCCTCGGCCCTCGCCGCGCTCGCCCGGATCTGCGCCGGCGAGGTCACCGTCTACGTCCGCAGCGCGGAGCGCGCCGCCGAGATGCGCGAGTGGGGCGAGCGCCTGGGCGTGTCCGTCCGCACCGCCGACTGGTCCCGCGCCGCGGAGGCGCTCGTCGCGCCGCTCGTGATCGCCACCACCCCGGCGGGTGCCACCGACGCCCTCGCGGACGCCGTGCCGCAGCGGCCCGGCACCCTCTTCGACGTGCTCTACGAGCCGTGGCCGACCCCCCTGGCCGCCGCCTGGGCGGCTCGCGGCGGCGCCGTCCTCGGCGGTCTGGACCTGCTGGTCCACCAGGCGGTGCTCCAGGTGGAGCTGATGACGGGCCGCGCGCCCGCGCCGCTGGCCGCGATGCGGGCCGCGGGCGAGGCGGCACTGGCGGCGCGCGCGGCGTGACCCGGCACGTCCACGACCTGACGCAGTAGGTCCACAACCTGGACCTGCGGCCGGGAATGTCAGCAGGTCGTGGGAGGATCAGGGTGGCGGGCCAGGGCCGCGCGCCCCCAGCCACCGCTGGGAGGTGCCCCCAGGTCGCGCCGTCGCACGATCCGAGGCGCGAGGCAGAGGGAGTCCCGTTGAGCAGGTTGCGCTGGCTGACGGCCGGGGAGTCGCATGGTCCGGCACTGGTGGCGACGCTGGAGGGTCTCCCCGCCGGTGTACCCGTCACCACCGAGATGGTGGCGGACGCCCTCGCCCGGCGCCGCCTCGGCTACGGCCGCGGCGCCCGCATGAAGTTCGAGCAGGACCAGGTCACCTTCCTCGGCGGCGTGCGCCACGGCCTGTCCCTGGGCTCCCCGATCGCCGTCATGGTGGGCAACACCGAATGGCCCAAGTGGGAGCAGGTCATGGCGGCCGACCCGGTGGACCCGGAGGAGCTCGCCTCGCTGGCCCGCAACGCCCCGCTGACGCGGCCCCGCCCCGGCCACGCGGACCTGGCCGGAATGCAGAAGTATGGTTTCGACGAGGCCCGCCCGATCCTGGAGCGTGCCTCCGCCCGCGAGACCGCCGCCCGGGTCGCCCTCGGCGCCGTCGCCCGCTCCTTCCTCAAGGAGACGGCCGGCATCGAGATCGTCTCCCACGTCGTCGAGCTGGCCGCCGCCAAGGCCCCGTACGGCGTCCTTCCCAAGCCCTCCGACGTCGAGAAGCTCGACGCCGACCCGGTGCGCTGCCTGGACGCGGACGCGAGCAAGGCGATGGTCGCCGAGATCGACCAGGCCCACAAGGACGGCGACACCCTCGGCGGCGTCGTCGAGGTCCTCGCCTACGGCGTCCCCGTCGGCCTCGGCTCGCACGTCCACTGGGACCGGCGCCTCGACGCCCGCCTGGCCGCCGCGCTGATGGGCATCCAGGCCATCAAGGGCGTCGAGGTCGGCGACGGCTTCGACCTGGCCCGCGTGCCCGGCTCCAAGGCACACGACGAGATCGTGGCCACCGACGAGGGCCTGCGCCGCACCTCCGGCCGCTCCGGCGGCACCGAGGGCGGCCTCACCACCGGCGAGCTGCTGCGCGTACGGGCCGCGATGAAGCCCATCGCGACCGTGCCCCGCGCGCTGGCCACCGTCGACGTCGTCACCGGCGAGGCCACCCAGGCGCACCACCAGCGCTCCGACGTGTGCGCCGTCCCCGCCGCCGGCATCGTCGCCGAGGCCATGGTGGCGCTCGTCCTGGCGGACGCGGTCGTCGAGAAGTTCGGCGGCGACAGCGTGCCCGAGACACGTCGCAACGTCCGCGGCTACCTCGACAACCTGGCCATCAAGTGACCTCGCCCCTCGTCGTGCTGGTGGGCCCGCCGGGAGCCGGCAAGTCCACCATCGGTGCCCTGCTCGCCCAGCGGCTGGGCACCGGTTACCGCGACACCGACGCCGACATCGAGCGGCGGGCCGGCAAGCCCATCCCGGAGATCTTCATCGACGAGGGCGAGCCGCACTTCCGCGAGCTGGAACGGCAGGCCGTGCGCGACGCCGTCGACGAGCACCTCGGGGTGCTCTCCCTCGGCGGCGGCGCGATCATGGACGACGGCACCCGCGCGCTGCTCACCGGCCTCCCGGTGGTCTTCCTCGACGTCGAACTCGCCGACGCCGTCCGCCGGGTGGGCCTGGACGCCCCGCGTCCGCTGCTCGCGGTCAACCCGCGGCAGCGCTGGCGCGAGCTGATGGAGGCGCGCCGCCCGCTGTACACCGAGGTCTCCCGCGCCACCGTCGCCACCGGCGGCCGGACCCCGGCCGAGGTGGCCGACGCCGTGATCGAGGCGCTGGCGCTGCCCCGGGACCGTACCCCCGACACCACGCAGTGAGGAACGCATGACCGACGCCCCCACCCGCATCCAGGTCGCCGGCAGCGCGGGCACCGCGCCGTACGAGGTCCTGGTCGGGAACCAGCTGCTGGGCGAGCTGCCCGGCCTCATCGGCCCCCAGGCCAAGCGCGTGGCCGTGCTGCACCCCGAGGCGCTCGCCGAGACCGGCGAGGTGCTGCGCGCGGACCTGGCGGCCCAGGGCTACGAGGCCATCGCCATTCAGCTCCCCAACGCCGAGGAGGCCAAGACCGTCGAGGTCGCGGCCTACTGCTGGAAGGCCCTGGGCCAGACCAACTTCACCCGCACCGACGTCGTCGTCGGCGTCGGCGGCGGCGCGACCACCGACGTGGCCGGCTTCGTCGCCGCCACATGGCTGCGCGGCGTGCGCTGGATCGCCGTGCCCACCACCGTCCTGGGCATGGTCGACGCCGCCGTCGGCGGCAAGACCGGCATCAACACCGCCGAGGGCAAGAACCTCGTCGGCGCCTTCCACCCGCCGGCCGGGGTCCTGTGCGACCTGGCCGCGCTGGAGTCGCTGCCGGTCCACGACTACGTCAGCGGCCTCGCCGAGATCATCAAGGCCGGGTTCATCGCCGACCCGGCCATCCTCGACCTCATCGAGGCCGACCCGGAGGCGGCCCGCACGCCCCGCGGCCCGCACACCGCCGAGCTGATCGAGCGCGCCATCCGCGTCAAGGCCGAGGTCGTCTCCGGCGACCTCAAGGAGTCGGGGCGGCGCGAGATCCTCAATTACGGCCACACCCTCGCCCACGCCATCGAGAAGAACGAGCGGTACAACTGGCGGCACGGGGCGGCCGTCTCCGTCGGCATGGTCTTCGCCGCCGAGCTCGGCCGCATCGCCGGCCGCCTCGACGACGCGACCGCCGACCGCCACCGCGCGATCCTCCAGTCCGTGGGCCTGCCCGTCACCTACCGCGGTGACCAGTGGCCCAAGCTGGTGGAGACCATGAAGGTCGACAAGAAGTCGCGCGGCGACCGGCTGCGTTTCATCGTCCTCGACGGTCTCGCCAAGCCCACCGTCCTGGAGAGCCCCGACCCGGCGATGCTGCTGGCGGCCCACGCGGAGATCGCGGCGTGAGCGCGCGCAGGGTTCTCGTCCTCAACGGGCCGAACCTGGGCCGCCTCGGCTCGCGGGAGCCCGATGTGTACGGCGCGACCTCCTACGCCGGTCTGGTGGAGGAGTGCGCCCGGCTCGGCAAGGAGCTCGGCTTCGCCGTCGAGGTCCGTGAGACCAACGACGAGGGCGAGCTGGTCCGCTGGCTGCACGAGGCCGCCGACGGCTCGGTCCCCGTCGTCATCAACCCCGGTGCCTTCACGCACTACTCCTACGCGATGCGGGACGCGGCCGCGCAGCGCACGGCGCCGCTCATCGAGGTGCACATCTCCAACCCGTACGCCCGGGAGGAGTTCCGCCACACGTCCGTCATCGCGGCGGTGGCCAGCGGCACGGTCGCCGGGTTCGGCATCGGTTCGTACCGGCTGGCGCTGCGGGCGCTCGCGGAGGAACTCGCGGGTTAGCAGGGGCGTTCATTCCGCGTCGGGTACTCTCCCGTCTGGCCCGCCCGGGTGGTGGGCCAGTGGTCTGTCCCCCGCGGACCGGGGTCAGGGGCGAAGCCCCGGTTCCTGCCCCTTGCCCGCGCCAGTCGCCCGTACGAGACGGAGTGCCACCGGATGCAGTACCCCGTGGGACCGCCGCTGCCGCCGCCCCCGCCCCCGATGCCGCCGCCCCCGGCCGCGGCGACCGGGCACTTCCCGATGCCCACCGACGCGGCCGCCTCCGCGCACGCCGCCGTCGCCGTGCTCCTCATCGGCCCGGCCGGGGCCGGCAAGACGACCGTGGCGCGCCATTGGGCGGACACCCGCCGGGTGCCCACGGCGCACATCAGCCTCGACGATGTCCGCGAATGGGTGCGGTCCGGCTTCGCCGACCCGCAGTCCGGGTGGAACGACCACTCCGAGGCGCAGTACCGCCTCGCCCGGCGCACCTGTGGCTTCGCGGCCCGCAACTTCCTCGCCAACGGCATCTCCTGCATCCTCGACGACGCCGTCTTCCCCGACCGGCCCGTCGTCGGCCTCGGCGGCTGGAAGCGCCACGTCGGCCCCGGCCTGCTGCCCGTGGTGCTCCTGCCCGGCCTGGAGGTCGTCCTGGAGCGCAACGCCGAGCGCAGCGGCAACCGCCGTCTCAGCGACGAGGAGGTCGCCCGCATCCACGGCCGCATGGCCGGCTGGTACGGCTCCGGGCTGCCCATCATCGACAACACCCAGCAGGACGTCGCCACCACGGCCCGCCTCCTGGACGACATCGTCGCCCGCGCCGTGGCGGGCACGCCCGGTTGCTAGGCGGTGTCCGGTGGGTCTTCGGCTGCGGGTCGTCTGTGCCGCCTGCGGCGGCGGGCGCCCTGCGGGCGCGTCCTCAAGCGCCGGACGGGCTGAAGGCGGCTGAGCCCAGCCGAATCAAGCCCGTCCGGCGTTTGAGGACACCGCCGCGCAGCGGTGGTGCGCACGACAACGGACACGGCACCCGCGCCCGGTCGGACGCGCTGGAACGGCCGCCCGCGACCCGCGGCCGTAGGCTCGGAAACATGTCCGAGGTGTACGCGGCACGCCGCGCGCGGCTGCGCGAGCGGTACGAGGCGGCCGGCAGCGAGGCCGCACTGGTGTCCGGCCGCGCCAACGTCCGGTATCTGGCCGGCGGCGCCCCGCCGGGCGCCGCCCTGCTCGTGGGGCCCCGCGAGGACGTCCTGCTCTACTGCCGGGACTCCTTCGGGGACACCCCCGACGACCGGCTGGCCGAAGGGCTGCGCGTACAGGAGCTGCCGGAGCCCGGCAGCGACACGGCCGTGGCCGGCGCCGAGCGGGCGGCCGCGGCGGGCGCCGGCTCGCTCGCCGTCGAGGAGCAGCACCTCACCGTCGCCCGCCACCGTGCCCTGGGCTCGGTCGCGCCCCGGCTCCGCCTGGACGACCTGGGCACCGCCGTGGAGCAACAGCGGCTGGTCAAGGACGCCGAGGAGATCTCCTCGCTGCGCATCGCAGCGGAGATCGCCGACCAGGCCCTGGGAGAGCTCCTGGAGTCGATCCTCGTGGGCCGCACCGAGCGGCACCTCGCGCTGGAGCTGGAGCGCCGGCTGGTCGACCACGGCGCGACCGGCCCGGCGCTGCCGACCTCGGTGGGCACCGGGCCGAACTCCGGGCTGGCCGGGCACACGCCCACCGACCGCCGGGTCGAGGAGGGCGATTTCCTCAGCGTCTGCCTGGGTGCCGACTACCGCGGCTACCGCAGTGAGATCGCCCGCACCTTCGTCATCGGCACGACTCCGGCCGACTGGCAGATCGAGCTGTACGAGCAGGTCTTCGCGGCGCAGCGGGCCGGCCGGGAGGCCCTGGCGCCGGGCACTCCGTACCGCGACGTGGACCGCGCTGCGCGGGTCGTCCTGGAGGCCGCGGGGCACGGTGAACGCCTCGGACCGCGCATCGGACACGGCGTGGGACTCGAAAACGACGAGGACCCTCGGCTCACACCGTCGGCAATGGGTAAACTGGACGCTTGCGTGCCGGTCACCGTAGATCCGGGGGTTCACCTCCCGGGGCGGGGCGGCGTCCGGATCGATGACACGCTCGTCGTTCGCCCCGAGGCGGACGGCGGACCCGAGCTACTCACCATTACGACCAAAGAGCTGCTCGCGCTCTAGCGGCGCACCGCACTTTCTGGTTCCACCAGTCCAGGAGATACCGCAACCGTGGCATCCACGAACGACCTCAAGAACGGCATGGTGCTCAAGCTCGACGGGGGCCAGCTCTGGTCCGTCGTCGAGTTCCAGCACGTCAAGCCCGGCAAGGGCCCCGCCTTCGTCCGTACGAAGCTGAAGAACGTGCTCTCCGGCAAGGTCGTCGACAAGACCTTCAACGCGGGCGTGAAGGTCGAGACGGCCACCGTCGACAAGCGGACGATGCAGTTCTCGTACATGGACGGCGAGTACTTCGTGTTCATGGACATGGACACGTACGACCAGCTCATGGTCGACCGCAAGGCCGTCGGCGACGCCGCCAACTTCCTGCTCGAGGGCTTCGAGGCCACCGTCGCCAAGCACGGCGACGAGGTGCTCTACGTCGAGCTGCCGGCCGCGGTCGAGCTCGTCATCGAGCACACCGAGCCGGGCGTCCAGGGCGACCGTTCCACCGGTGGCTCCAAGCCGGCCAAGCTGGAGACCGGCTACGAGATCCAGGTCCCGCTCTTCATCACCACCGGTGAGAAGATCAAGGTCGACACGCGCACCGGTGATTACCTCGGTCGGGTGAACAGCTAACCGTGGCCGCTCGCAGCAAGGCCCGTAAGCGCGCCTTCCAGATCCTCTTCGAGGCCGATCAGCGCGGCACCACCGTGCAGAACGTCCTCGCGGACTGGATCCGGCACTCGCGGTCCGACGATCGTCAGCCCCCGGTCAACGAGTACACGATGCAGCTGGTCGAGGGATACGCACAGCACGTGTCCCGCATCGACGACCTGATCGCGGACTACGCGGTCGACTGGGATCTGGACCGGATGCCGGTCGCCGACCGGAACATCGTGCGCCTCGGTGCGTACGAGCTCATCTGGGAGGACGAGACCCCGGACGCGGTGGCGATCGACGAGGCGGTGCAGCTCGCCAAGGAGTTCTCCACCGACGACTCGCCGTCCTTCGTCAACGGTCTGCTCGGCCGCTTCAAGGAGCTCAAGCCGAGTCTTCGGCGCGACGAGAAGTAGCGCGTACCGCAGGACAGACGAAAACCGCCGGGGGCGGGGCGATCCGAAAGGATGGCCCCGCCCCCGGCGGTTTCTGTATCCACGGCGCGGGGACTAGGCGTCCTCGTGCTGCACGGCGCGGCGCGCGTCGGCGTCCAGGACGCCCCAGCTGATCAGCTGTTCGGTAAGTACCGAGGGCGACTGGTCGTAGATCACGGCAAGAGTGCGCAGGTCGTCCTGGCGGATCGACAGGACCTTGCCGTTGTAGTCGCCGCGCTGGCTCTGGATGGTGGCCGCGTAGCGCTGGAGCGGGCCCGCCTTCTCGGCCGGCACGTGGGCCAGGCGCTCAAGGTCCAGGACCAGCTTCGGCGGCGGCTCGGCGGCCCCGCCCGGCGTGGTGCCCGGCAGCAGTTCCTGCACCGGAACTCCGTAGAAGTCGGCCAGCTCGGCCAGGCGCTGCACGGTCACGGCACGGTCGCCGCGCTCGTACGAGCCCACTACGACGGCCTTCCAGCGGCCCTGGGACTTCTCCTCGACGCCATGGAGGGAGAGGCCCTGCTGGGTGCGGATGGCGCGGAGCTTGGCCCCGAGCTGTTTGGCGTATTCGCTGGACATAAAGCTCCCCGGACGCTGTATCAACGTGCGGCTCTGCCGCGTGGCTGGTTACTCACTGTGAGGTTACGCAGCGTAATCTGACTTCGTCAAGCCGAATGGTCCATAGGCGTCCCCCGTCAGGGGCGGTGGCGGGTGCCCGCCGCGGACCCTGGTACCGTGAAAGCGTTAATCCGACGTCCTTTAAAGTCCGTCCCGTGAGGCGGAGAAGGAGGTCCGTTTCGTATGGACGCACATCGCGACGCGCACCCCGTGGGGTCCGTCAGCTCCTCTGTCGGCCCGGCCGCCCGTCCCGTGCTGGAAGCACCGGACATCGCCCGGGTACTGACCCGCATCGCCCACGAGATCGTCGAACGCGCCAAGGGCGCCGACGACGTGGTGCTCCTCGGCATTCCGACGCGCGGGGTCTTCCTCGCCCGCCGGCTGGCCGCAAAGCTCGAGGAAATCACCGGCGGCAAGACCCCGGTCGGCTCCCTCGACATCACCATGTACCGCGACGACCTGCGGCTCCGCCCCGCCCGTGCGCTCGCCCGTACGGAGATCCCCGGTGAGGGGATCGACGGGCGCCTGGTGATCCTCGTCGACGACGTGCTCTTCTCCGGCCGCACGATCCGCGCCGCGCTCGACGCGCTGGGCGACATCGGCCGGCCCCGCGCCGTCCAGCTCGCGGTCCTCGTCGACCGCGGCCACCGCGAACTCCCGATCCGCGCCGACTACGTCGGCAAGAACCTCCCCACGTCGCTGCGGGAGACGGTCAAGGTCCAGCTCACCGAGGAGGACGGCCGCGACAGCGTGCTCCTCGGCACGCGCGAGACCGTTCCGGCCGAGCAGTAGCGGCTGCCCTCCGCGGACCCGGTGACCCGGGGCCGTGGAGCCGTGTGCCCGGCTGTTGCCCGTTCGTACCCCACAAAACCTCCTCAACCACGGAGCAACCGGATGAAGCGTCACCTCATCTCGGCCGCCGACCTCACGCGCGACGACGCCGTCCTGATCCTCGACACCGCCGAGGAGATGGCCCGGGTCGCCGACCGGCCGATCAAAAAACTCCCCACCCTGCGCGGCCGCACCGTCGTGAACCTCTTCTTCGAGGACTCGACCCGCACCCGCATCTCCTTCGAGGCCGCCGCCAAGCGGCTGTCCGCCGACGTCATCAACTTCTCCGCCAAGGGATCCTCGGTCTCCAAGGGCGAGTCGCTCAAGGACACCGCCCTGACCCTGGAGGCGATGGGCGCGGACGCCGTCGTCATCCGGCACCACGCCTCCGGCGCCCCCTACCGGCTCGCCAATTCGGGCTGGATCGACGGCGCGGTCGTCAACGCCGGTGACGGCACCCACGAGCACCCCACGCAGGCGCTCCTGGACGCCTTCACCGTGCGCCGCCGCCTGGTCGGCCGCGACGCCGGCCTCGGCCACGACCTCGCCGGCCGCCGGATCACCATCGTCGGCGACATCCTGCACAGCCGCGTGGCCCGCTCCAACGTCCACCTGCTGAACACCCTCGGCGCGCAGGTCACGCTCGTCGCCCCGCCGACCCTGGTGCCGATCGGCGTCGAGCACTGGCCGTGCGAGGTCTCCTACGACCTCGACAGCGTGCTGCCGAAGTCCGACGCCGTGATGATGCTGCGCGTCCAGCGCGAGCGCATGAACGCCGCCTTCTTCCCCACCGAGCGCGAGTACGCCCGCCGGTACGGGCTCGACGGCGACCGGATGGCCCGGATGCCCGAGCACGCCGTCGTCATGCACCCCGGCCCGATGAACCGCGGCATGGAGATCACCGCCGAGGTCGCGGACTCCACCCGCTGCACGGCCGTGGAGCAGGTCGCCAACGGCGTCAGCATCCGCATGGCCGTCCTCTACCTGCTGCTCGGTGGCGCCGAGCCCGCCGTTTCCGCCCCCCGCACCGAGGAGAACAAGTAACCATGAGCAAGATTCTTATCCGCGGTGCGAAGATCCTCGGCGGCGAGCCGCAGGACGTCCTCATCGACGGCGAGACCATCGCGGCGGTGGGCACGAGCCTCGACGCCGGCGACGCCGGCGACGCCACGGTCATCGAGGCGGACGGCAAGATCCTGCTGCCCGGCCTGGTCGACCTCCACACCCACCTGCGCGAGCCCGGCCGCGAGGACTCCGAGACCGTCCTGACCGGCACCCGCGCCGCGGCCAGCGGCGGCTTCACGGCCGTCTTCGCCATGGCCAACACCTTCCCCGTCGCCGACACCGCCGGCGTCGTCGAGCAGGTCTGGAGGCTCGGCAAGGAGTCCGGCTACTGCGACGTCCAGCCCATCGGCGCCGTCACCGTCGGCCTGGAGGGCAAGCAGCTCGCCGAGCTCGGCGCGATGCACGAGTCGGCCGCCGGGGTGCGGGTCTTCTCCGACGACGGCAAGTGCGTCGACGACGCGGTGATCATGCGCCGCGCCCTGGAGTACGTAAAGGCGTTCGACGGCGTCGTCGCCCAGCACGCCCAGGAGCCCCGGCTGACCGAGGGCGCCCAGATGAACGAGGGCGTCGTCTCCGCCGAGCTGGGCCTGGGCGGCTGGCCGGCCGTCGCCGAGGAGTCGGTCATCGCCCGCGACGTGCTGCTCGCCGAGCACGTCGGCTCGCGCGTACACATCTGCCACCTCTCCACCGCCGGCTCCGTCGAGATCGTCCGCTGGGCCAAGTCCCGCGGCATCGACGTGACCGCCGAGGTCACCCCGCACCACCTGCTCCTCACCGACGAGCTGGTGCGCTCGTACAACCCGGTCTACAAGGTCAACCCGCCGCTGCGCACCGAGCGCGACGTCATGGCCCTGCGCGAGGCCCTCGCCGACGGCACGATCGACATCGTCGCCACCGACCACGCCCCGCACCCGCACGAGGACAAGGACTGCGAGTGGGGCGCGGCCGCCATGGGCATGGTGGGCCTGGAGACCGCCCTGTCGGTCGTCCAGCACACCATGGTCGAGACCGGCCTGCTGGACTGGGCGCAGGTCGCGGACCGGATGTCCGCCCGCCCGGCCGCCATCGGCCGCCTCGCCGGACACGGGCGGCCCGTGGCCGCCGGGGAACCCGCCAACCTCACCCTGGTCGATTCGGCTTACCGTGGAGTCGTGGACCCCGCGGGCTTCGCCTCCCGCAGCCGCAACACCCCCTACGAGGGCCGTGAGCTGCCGGGGCGCGTCACCCACACCTTCCTGCGGGGCCGCGCGACGGTCGTGGACGGGAAACTCGCGTGACACCTGCACTGATCAATCTGGCGGCCGGGCAGAAGTCTGCCGACGTCACGGACTGGGCCGCCCGCATCGGCTGGGTCGTCGGGCTGCTGCTCTTCATCGCGCTCGTCTACTGGCTGATGCGCGAGGGCTGGAAGTGGCGCGGCACGCTCCAGGGCGACCTGCCCGAGCTGCCCACGGCGCCCGAGGAGCCCGGCGAGGCCAGGCTGGCGATGACGGGCCGCTACCACGGCTCCACCACCGCCGGCCAGTGGCTCGACCGCATCGTCGCCCAGGGCCTGGGCACCCGCAGCCGCGTCGAGCTCACCCTGACGGACCAGGGCCTGGACGTCGTCCGGCCGGGCGCGCGGGACTTCTTCGTCCCCGCCGGCGCGCTGCGCGGAGCCAGGCTCGACAAGGGCATCGCCGGCAAGGTCCTCGCCGAGGGCGGCCTGCTGGTGATCACCTGGGAGCACGGCGGCAAGCGGATCGACTCCGGCTTCCGGTCCGACCGGGCCGCCGAGCACGCCGCCTGGGTCGAGGCCCTGGGCGATACCGGCATGGAACACACACAGCACCAGCAGAACGACATGGAAGGCGCACGATGACGACCTCCACCCGGGGAGCCACCAAGGTTCCCGCCGTACTCGTCCTGGAGGACGGCCGGACCTTCCGCGGCCGCGCCTACGGGGCCGTGGGGGTGACCTTCGGCGAGGCGGTCTTCAACACCGGCATGTCCGGCTACCAGGAGACCCTGACCGACCCCTCGTACCACCGCCAGGTGGTCGTCATGACCGCCCCGCACGTCGGCAACACCGGCGTCAACGACGAGGACCCCGAGTCCGGCCGCATCTGGGTCGCCGGTTACGTGGTGCGCGACCCCGCCCGGGTCTCCTCGAACTGGCGCTCGCGCCGCTCCCTCGACGAGGAACTCGTCGCCCAGGGCGTCGTCGGCATCAGCGGCATCGACACCCGCGCCCTCACCCGCCACCTCCGTGAGAGCGGGGCCATGCGGGTCGGCATCTTCTCCGGCAACGCCCTGCCCGACGAGGGCACGATGCTCGCCGAGGTGCGCCAGGCCCCCGAGATGCAGGGCGCCGACCTCGCGGCCGAGGTCGCCACCAAGGAGAGCTACGTCGTCCCCGCGATCGGCGAGAAGAAGTTCACCGTCGCCGCGGTCGACCTCGGCATCAAGGGCATGACTCCGCACCGAATGGCCCAGCGCGGCATCGAGGTGCACGTCCTGCCCGCCACCGCCACGCTGGAGGACGTCTACGCCGTCGCCCCCGACGGTGTGTTCTTCTCCAACGGCCCCGGCGACCCGGCCACCGCCGACCACCCGGTCTCCGTGATGCGTGGTGTCCTGGAGCGGAAGACCCCGCTCTTCGGCATCTGCTTCGGCAACCAGATCCTCGGCCGCGCGCTCGGCTTCGGCACCTACAAGCTGAAGTACGGCCACCGCGGCATCAACCAGCCCGTGCAGGACCGTACGACCGGCAAGGTCGAGGTCACCGCGCACAACCACGGCTTCGCCGTCGACGCACCGCTCGACAGCGCGACCGACACGCCCTACGGCCGGGTGGAGGTCTCCCACGTCTGTCTCAATGACAACGTGGTGGAAGGGCTCCAACTGCTCGACCAGCCGGCATTCAGCGTCCAGTACCACCCCGAAGCAGCAGCGGGCCCGCACGACGCCGCGTACCTGTTCGATCGCTTCGTCTCCCTGATGGAGGGCCAGCGTGCCTAAGCGCACCGACATCCAGTCCGTTCTGGTCATCGGCTCCGGCCCGATCGTCATCGGCCAGGCCGCCGAGTTCGACTACTCCGGCACCCAGGCGTGCCGGGTCCTGAAGTCCGAGGGCCTGCGCGTCATCCTGGTCAACTCCAACCCGGCCACGATCATGACCGACCCGGAGATCGCCGACGCCACGTACGTCGAGCCGATCACCCCGGAGTTCGTCGAGAAGATCATCGCCAAGGAGCGCCCCGACGCCCTCCTGCCCACCCTCGGCGGCCAGACCGCGCTCAACACCGCGATCTCCATGCACGAGCAGGGCGTCCTGGAGAAGTACGACGTCGAGCTCATCGGCGCCAATGTGGAGGCGATCCACAAGGGCGAGGACCGCGAGCTGTTCAAGGGCGTCGTCGAGGCCGTCAAGGCCAAGATCGGCTACGGCGAGTCCGCCCGCTCGGTCATCTGCCACACCATGGACGAGATCCTCGCGGGCGTCGAGACGCTCGGCGGCTACCCCGTCGTCGTCCGCCCCTCCTTCACCATGGGCGGAGCCGGCTCCGGCTTCGCCCACGACGAGGAGGAGCTGCGCCGCATCGCCGGCCAGGGCCTGACGCTCTCCCCGACCACCGAGGTGCTCCTGGAGGAGTCCATCCTCGGCTGGAAGGAGTACGAGCTGGAGCTGATGCGCGACAAGAACGACAACGTCGTGGTCGTCTGCTCCATCGAGAACTTCGACCCGATGGGCGTGCACACCGGTGACTCGATCACCGTCGCCCCGGCGATGACGCTCACCGACCGCGAGTACCAGCGGCTGCGCGACATCGGCATCGCGATCATCCGCGAGGTCGGCGTCGACACCGGCGGCTGCAACATCCAGTTCGCGATCAACCCGGACGACGGCCGGGTCATCGTGATCGAGATGAACCCGCGCGTCTCGCGCTCCTCGGCGCTGGCCTCCAAGGCCACCGGCTTCCCGATCGCGAAGATCGCCGCCCGGCTGGCCGTCGGCTACACGCTGGACGAGATCCCCAACGACATCACCGAAAAGACCCCGGCGTCCTTCGAGCCCACGCTCGACTACGTCGTCGTCAAGGCGCCCCGCTTCGCGTTCGAGAAGTTCCCGGCCGCCGACGCCACCCTCACCACGACCATGAAGTCGGTCGGCGAGGCCATGGCCATCGGCCGCAACTTCACCGAGGCGCTCCAGAAGGCGCTGCGCTCGCTGGAGAAGAAGGGCTCGCAGTTCGACTTCGCCTCCGAGCCCGGCGACAAGGACGCGCTGCTGGCCAAGGCCCAGGTGCCCACCGACGGCCGGATCAACACCGTCATGGACGCCATCCGCGCCGGCGCCACCCAGGGCGAGGTCTACCGCTCCACCCGCATCGACCCCTGGTTCGTCGACCAGCTCTTCCTCATCCACGAGATCGCCGAGGAGCTGCGCGACGCGCCCAAGCTGGAGCCGGGGATCCTCGCCGAGGCCAAGCGCCACGGCTTCTCCGACGCCCAGATCGCCGCCATCCGCGGCCTGCGCGAGGACGTCGTCCGCGAGGTCCGGCACGCGCTCGGCGTCCGCCCGGTCTTCAAGACCGTCGACACCTGCGCCGCCGAGTTCGCCGCCAAGACCCCGTACTTCTACTCCTCCTACGACGAGGAGTCCGAGGTCGCGCCGCGCGAGAAGCCCGCGGTGATCATCCTGGGCTCGGGCCCGAACCGCATCGGCCAGGGCATCGAGTTCGACTACTCCTGCGTCCACGCCTCCTTCGCGCTCAGCGACGCCGGCTTCGAGACCGTGATGGTCAACTGCAACCCCGAGACCGTCTCCACCGACTACGACACCTCCGACCGGCTCTACTTCGAGCCGCTCACCCTGGAGGACGTCCTGGAGATCGTCCACGCGGAGACCCTCGCCGGCCCCGTCGCGGGCGTCATCGTCCAGCTCGGCGGCCAGACCCCCCTGGGCCTGGCCCAGGCGCTCAAGGACAACGGCGTGCCGATCGTCGGCACCTCGCCCGAGGCCATCGACCTCGCCGAGGAGCGCGGCGCCTTCGGCCGCGTGCTGACCGAGGCCGGGCTGCCCGCGCCGAAGTACGGCACCGCCTTCTCCTTCGAGGAGGCCAAGGGCATCGCCGCCGAGATCGGCTACCCGGTCATGGTCCGCCCGTCCTACGTGCTCGGCGGCCGCGGCATGGAGATCGTCTACGACGAGCCCTCGCTGGGGGAGTACCTCACCCGCCACGCCGGCCTGATCTCCGAGCACCCGGTCCTCATCGACCGCTTCCTCGACGACGCCATCGAGATCGACGTCGACGCGCTCTACGACGGCCAGGAGCTCTACCTCGGCGGCGTCATGGAGCACATCGAGGAGGCCGGCATCCACTCCGGCGACTCGGCGTGCGCCCTGCCCCCGATCACCCTCGGCGGCTTCGACATCAAGCGGCTGCGCGCCTCCACCGAGGCCATCGCCAAGGGCGTCGGCGTCCGCGGCCTGATCAACATCCAGTTCGCCATGGCCGGCGACATCCTCTACGTGCTGGAGGCCAACCCGCGCGCCTCCCGCACCGTCCCCTTCACCTCGAAGGCGACCGCCGTGCCGCTGGCCAAGGCCGCCGCCCGCATCTCGCTGGGCGCGACCGTCGCCGAGCTGCGCGCCGAGGGCATGCTGCCCAAGGAGGGCGACGGCGGCACGCTGCCGCTGGACGCGCCGATCTCCGTCAAGGAGGCCGTGATGCCGTGGAGCCGCTTCCGCGACGCCTCCGGCCGCGGTGTGGACACCGTGCTCGGCCCGGAGATGCGCTCCACCGGCGAGGTCATGGGCATCGACAAGGTCTTCGGCACGGCCTACGCCAAGTCGCAGGCCGGCGCGTACGGCGCGCTGCCCACCAAGGGCCGCGCGTTCGTCTCGGTCGCCAACCGCGACAAGCGCTCGATGATCTTCCCGGCCCGTGAGCTGGTCGCCCACGGCTTCGAGCTGCTGGCCACCTCCGGCACCGCCGAGGTCCTCAAGCGCAACGGCATCAGCGCCACCGTCGTGCGCAAGCAGAGCGAGGGCGAGGGCCCCAACGGCGAGAAGACGATCGTCCAGCTCATCCACGACGGCCAGGTCGACCTGATCGTCAACACCCCGTACGGCACCGGCGGCCGCCTCGACGGCTACGAGATCCGCACCGCCGCGGTCGCCCGCGCGGTGCCGTGCCTGACCACGGTCCAGGCCCTCGCGGCCGCCGTCCAGGGCATCGAGGCGCTCACCCGCGGCGACGTCGGCGTCCGTTCCCTCCAGGAGCACGCGGAACACCTGATCGCCGCCCGGCAGTAATCCTCTTCCGCCCGCCCGCCCCGCCAGGGGCGGGCGGGCGGACCTGACGGATACCCCGCTCGCCCAACGAAGGCCTGGCCCTGCATGTACTCCCTCCTCTTCCGACTGATCTTCCGGCGGATGGACCCCGAGCGGGCCCACCACCTGGCCTTCAGGTGGATCCGCCGCGCCGCGGGCATCCCCGTGCTGCGCACCTTCGTCGCGGCCGTCCTCGCCCCTCGCCACAAGGCGCTGCGCACCGAGGCGTTCGGCCTGCGCATGCACGGCCCCTTCGGCCTCGCCGCCGGCTTCGACAAGAACGCCACCGCGATCGACGGCATGACCATGCTCGGCTTCGACCACGTCGAGATCGGCACGGTCACCGCGCAGCCGCAGCCCGGCAACCCCAAGAAGCGCCTCTTCCGCCTCGTGGCGGACCGCGCGCTCGTCAACCGCATGGGCTTCAACAACGACGGCTCCGCGGCCGTGGCGGAGCGCCTGGCGGCCCGCAAGGCGGCCTTCCGTACGACGGTCGGTGTCAACATCGGCAAGACGAAGATCGTCCCCGAGGACGAGGCCGTCGCCGACTACGTCACCTCCACCGAGCGCCTGGCCGGTCACGCCGACTACCTCGTCGTCAACGTCTCCTCCCCGAACACGCCCGGCCTGCGCAACCTCCAGGCCACCGAGGCGCTGCGCCCGCTGCTCACCGCCGTGCGCGAGGCGGCCGACCGCACGGTCACCGACCGCCGCGTGCCGCTGCTGGTGAAGATCGCCCCCGACCTGGCCGACGAGGATGTCGACGCCGTCGCCGACCTCGCCGTGGAGCTGGGCCTGGACGGCATCATCGCGACGAACACCACCATCGCCCGCGACGAGCTGGGCCTGCGGACGCCCAAGGCCACCGTCGAGGCCATCGGCGCCGGCGGGTTGTCCGGCGCTCCCCTCAAGGCCCGCTCCCTGGAGGTCCTGAGCCGCCTGTACGCGCGCGTGGGCGACCGGATCACCCTGGTGGGCGTCGGGGGCGTCGAGAGCGCCGACGACGCCTGGGAGCGCATCCTCGCGGGCGCCACGCTCGTCCAGGGCTACAGCGCCTTCATCTACGAGGGCCCCTTCTGGGCCCGCCGGATCCACCGGGGCCTCGTCGAGAAGCTGGCCGCGAGCCCGTACGCCACCCTCGCCGAAGCCGTCGGCGCCGAGCACCGGAAGGTGACCGCATGACCCTCGAAGCCTTCGGCACGCGCCTGCGCCGCGCCATGGACGAGCGCGGCCCGCTCTGCGTCGGCATCGACCCGCACGCCTCCCTGCTCGCCGACTGGGACCTCACCGACGACATCCGCGGCCTGGAGCGGTTCACGCGCACGGTCGTCGATGCCCTCGCCGACCGCGTCGCCGTCCTCAAGCCGCAGTCCGCGTTCTTCGAGCGGTTCGGCTCCCGGGGCATCGCCGTCCTGGAGCGGGCGGTCGCCGACTCCCGGTACGCCGGCGCGCTGGTCCTGATGGACGCCAAGCGCGGCGACATCGGCTCCACCATGGCCGCCTACGCCGCCACCTACCTCGACCCGGCCTCGCCGCTGTTCTCGGACGCCGTCACCGTCAGCCCCTACCTCGGCTACGGCTCGCTGCGCCCCGCCCTGGACCTGGCGCGCGAGAGCGGCACCGGCGTCTTCGTCCTCGCGCTCACCTCGAACCCCGAGGGCGCCGAGGTGCAGCACGCGGTGCGGGCCGGGGGAGCGAGCGTCGCGGCGACGATGCTGGAGCACCTCCGGGCCGAGAACGCGGGCGCCGCGCCCATGGGCTCGTACGGCGCGGTCGTCGGCGCGACGCTGGGCGACACGCTCGGCGCGGCCGGCGCCGACCTGGCCATCAACGGCCCGCTGCTCGCTCCCGGCATCGGCGCCCAGGGCGCGACCGCCGCCGATCTGCCGAAGGTCTTCGGCGCGGCCGTCCGAGACGTCGTCCCCAATGTCAGCCGGGGCGTCCTGCGGCACGGCCCGGACGTGGCGGCGCTGCGCGAGAGCGCGGCCCGTTTCGCGGACGAGGTGCGGGAAGCGGTGGCCGCGAGCGGCCCGGCGGTGCGCTGAGGCCCCTCCGGTCGGTCCGGCTCACCCCGGCCAACCTCGGCAGACTCCGGCCAACGTCGGCCAACGTCAGCCAACATCAGACAAAATTGTCGGGCTTTATGTCCGGAAAAGTCCCGGTCGAGCGAGTCTGACCAGGACTTTTCGTCTGTTCTCGCTGACTGGAGCGGGATCGGCCGCTAGTCTCCGACGAGAGCGAACGTGCAAGCGCGTTGCTCGTTGCTCCCAAGGTGTGGTCCGACTAGGTTCCTCACCGGTCCGTTATCCGACAGTTCGATATCCGAGGTGACGTAGGCGTGGCTCTTCCGCCCCTTACCCCTGAACAGCGCGCAGCCGCGCTCGAAAAGGCCGCCGCGGCTCGCCGGGAGCGCGCCGAGGTCAAGAATCGGCTCAAGCACTCCGGCGCCTCGCTGCACGAGGTCATCGAGCAGGGCCAGAAGAATGAAGTCATCGGCAAGATGAAGGTCAGCGCACTCCTGGAGAGCCTTCCGGGTGTGGGCAAGGTCCGCGCCAAGCAGATCATGGAGAGGCTCGGGATCTCCGAGAGCCGCCGGGTGCGCGGACTCGGCTCCAACCAGATCGCCTCTTTGGAGCGTGAGTTCGGAGGCAAGGCCGCCTGACGTTCCCAGGCACTCCTGGGAACCGGGATAATCGCTGCATGAGTACTGCAGTCTCCCGGGGGACGTCCCCCGTCCCCCCGGCCGGACAACCGCGGCTGACCGTGCTCTCCGGCCCCTCCGGGGTCGGTAAGAGCACGGTCGTCGCCCATATGCGCAAGGCCCACCCCGAGGTGTGGCTGTCGGTCTCCTGCACCACCCGCAAGCCGCGCCCCGGCGAGCGGGAGGGCGTCCAGTATTTCTTCGTGGACGACGGTGAGTTCGACAAGCTCGTCGCCAATGGTGAGCTGCTGGAGTGGGCCGAGTTCGCCGGCAACCGCTACGGCACTCCGCGCCAGGCGGTCCTCGACCGCCTGGAGGCGGGTGAGCCCGTCCTGCTGGAGATCGACCTGCAGGGCGCCCGGCAGGTCCGCGAGACCATGCCGGACGCCCAGCTGGTCTTCCTCGCGCCGCCGAGCTGGGAGGAACTGGTCCGCAGGCTCACCGGCCGCGGCACGGAGTCGCCCGAGGTCATCGAGCGCCGGCTGGCGGCCGCCAAGGTCGAACTGGCCGCCGAGTCGGAGTTCGATGTGACGCTCGTCAACACCTCCGTCGAGGACGTCGCCCGCGAACTGCTAGCCTTGCTCCGTTGACCATCTTTCTTCACCCCCTTCGGAAGGCAGAGAGTGTCCTCTTCCATCACCGCGCCCGAGGGCATCATCAACCCGCCGATTGATGAGCTGCTCGAGGCAACCGACTCGAAGTACAGCCTGGTGATCTACGCCGCCAAGCGCGCGCGTCAGATCAACGCGTACTACTCGCAGCTCGGCGAGGGCCTGCTGGAGTACGTCGGCCCCCTGGTGGACACCCACGTCCACGAGAAGCCGCTGTCCATCGCGCTGCGCGAGATCAACGCCGGCCTGCTGACCTCCGAGGCCATCGAGGCCCCGGCGCAGTAAGCGGCGGTAACAAACGTCACCAAGGGCCCGGCAGCACAGCTGCCGGGCCCTTGGTGTGTCATGGGTACGTAGCAACCCACGAAGTGTGCGAGAGCGCGGGGAGAGG
Organism: Streptomyces sp. ISL-11; assembly: GCF_018614525.1. Lineage (GTDB taxonomy): Bacteria > Actinomycetota > Actinomycetes > Streptomycetales > Streptomycetaceae > Streptomyces. The sequence continues at coordinate 3,292 of NZ_JAGGOL010000100.1, read as the reverse complement.
CCAAGCGATGGACAAGCCCAAGGTCGTCCTGGGGGTCAGCGGCGGGATCGCCGCCTACAAGGCGTGCGAGCTGCTGCGCCGCCTCACCGAGTCGGGCCACGACGTACGGGTCGTACCCACCGCGGCGTCGCTGCACTTCGTCGGCGAGGCGACCTGGTCCGCGCTCTCCGGCCACCCCGCCGCCACCCAGGTGTGGGACTCCGTCCACGAGGTGCCGCACGTGCGCATCGGGCAAGAGGCCGACCTCGTCGTCGTCGCGCCCGCCACCGCCGACATGCTGGCCAAGGCCGCCCACGGCCTCGCCGACGACCTGCTGACCAATACGCTCCTCACCGCCCGCTGCCCGGTCGTCTTCGCGCCCGCCATGCACACCGAGATGTGGGAGCACCCGGCCACCCAGGAGAACGTGGCGACCCTGCGCCGCCGCGGTGCGGTCGTCATCGAGCCCGCGGTGGGCCGCCTCACGGGCGTCGACACCGGCAAGGGGCGGCTCCCGGAGCCGGCGGAGATCTTCGAGGTCTGCCGCCGGGTGCTGGCCCGCGGCCCCGAGGGCATGCCCGCCGACCTCTCCGGCCGCCACGTCGTCATCAGCGCCGGCGGCACCCGCGAGCCCCTGGACCCCGTCCGCTTCCTCGGCAACCGCTCCTCGGGCAAGCAGGGCTACGCCCTGGCCCGTACGGCTGTCGCCCGCGGCGCCCGGGTCACGCTCGTCGCCGCCAACAGCGAGCTGCCCGACCCCGCCGGCGCCGACGTGGTGCGCGTCGGCACGGCCGTCCAGCTGCGCGAGGCGGTGCTCAAGGCCGCCGCCGACGCCGACGCCGTGGTGATGGCGGCCGCCGTCGCCGACTTCCGGCCGGCCGCCTACGCCACCGGAAAGATCAAGAAGCGGGACGGGCAGGAACCGGAACCGGTCGCTCTGGTGCGCAATCCGGACGTCCTCGCCGAACTCTCGGCGGACCGCCCCCGGCCCGGGCAGGTCGTGGTGGGCTTCGCCGCCGAGACCGACGACGTCCTCGCCAACGGCCGCGCCAAGCTCGCCCGCAAGGGCTGCGACCTGCTCGTCGTCAATGAGGTGGGGGAGCGCAAGACCTTCGGCGCCGAGGAGAACGAGGCGGTCGTGCTCGCCCCCGACGGCTCGGAGACCCCGGTGCCGTACGGGCCGAAGGAGACCCTCGCCGACACGGTCTGGGATCTTGTGGCGGACCGCCTCTCCTGAGGCTTCCGGGCACTTTCGGGCGCCGAGTGTCGCAGGTCACCCGCCCACTGATGCGGGACCGGATGCCCCAACCACGCGAACGCCGGATAAACTGGCCCAGGACTCGCGTCGAGCGCAGCTCTCGACCGGGTCCGTCAATGATCAGCCAGCAGCCGCTGCAACCCCAGGGAGCGATGTGTCCCGCCGCCTGTTCACCTCGGAGTCTGTCACCGAGGGCCACCCCGATAAGATCGCTGACCAGATCAGCGACACCATTCTCGACGCGCTGCTCCAGGAGGACCCCACCTCCCGCGTCGCCGTCGAGACCCTCATCACCACCGGCCTGGTGCACGTCGCCGGTGAGGTGACGACCAAGGCCTACGCGCCGATCGCCACGCTCGTGCGCAACAAGATCCTCGAAATCGGCTACGACTCGTCCAAGAAGGGCTTCGACGGCGCCTCCTGCGGCGTGTCGGTGTCCATCGGCGCACAGTCGCCCGACATCGCGCAGGGCGTCGACACCGCGTACGAGAGCCGCGTCGAGGGCGACGAGGACGAGCTCGACAAGCAGGGCGCCGGCGACCAGGGCCTGATGTTCGGCTACGCCTGCGACGAGACCCCCGAGCTGATGCCGCTGCCGATCAACCTGGCGCACCGGCTCTCCCGCCGCCTGTCGGAGGTCCGCAAGAACGGGACCATCCCGTACCTGCGCCCCGACGGCAAGACCCAGGTCACCATCGAGTACGACGGCAACAAGGCCGTGCGCCTGGACACCGTCGTCGTCTCCTCCCAGCACGCCTCGGACATCGACCTCGACTCGCTGCTGGCACCCGACATCCGCGAGTTCGTCGTCGAGCACGTCCTCAAGGAGCTCGTCGAGGACGGCATCAAGCTCGACACCGACGGCTACCGCCTGCTGGTGAACCCGACCGGCCGCTTCGAGATCGGCGGCCCGATGGGCGACGCCGGCCTCACCGGCCGCAAGATCATCATCGACACCTACGGCGGCATGGCCCGCCACGGCGGCGGTGCCTTCTCCGGCAAGGACCCGTCCAAGGTCGACCGCTCGGCCGCGTACGCGATGCGCTGGGTCGCGAAGAACGTGGTCGCCGCGGGCCTGGCCACCCGCTGCGAGGTCCAGGTCGCCTACGCGATCGGCAAGGCCGAGCCGGTGGGTCTGTTCGTCGAGACCTTCGGCACCGCCACGGTCGACGTCGAGAAGATCGAGACCGCGATCGGCGAGGTCTTCGACCTCCGCCCGGCCGCGATCATCCGTGACCTCGACCTGCTCCGCCCGATCTACGCCCAGACCGCGGCGTACGGCCACTTCGGCCGCGAGCTCCCCGACTTCACCTGGGAGCGCACGGACCGCGTGGACGCCCTGAAGAAGGCCGCGGGGCTGTAGGCCCGCGACCGCCACTGAGCACCACGTACGGCCCCGAACCGAAGAAACGGTTCGGGGCCGTCGCGCGTACGGGGGCGGGGCCCGCCCGGATCGCCGTCGGCCGTGGGGGTGTCAGTGGGGTCTGCTAAGACTGGAGCCGTGAGCAGCGAGAACGGGCGGTCGGGGTCGGGGGAGGCGTCTGCGGGGGAACCGCAGGGGGCCGAGCAGCTCGCGCTCATACGGGAGACCGTCCGCCAGGCCAAGGTGCCCCGCGCCAAGCCGCGCACCTGGCGGGGGGCGGCGCTCGCCGAGGAGCTGCCCGTGGCCCGGGTGCTCGTGGACAAGGGGCTCATCCACCTCGACCAGTACTTCGACTACGCCGTGCCCGCCGCCATGGACGCCGAGGCGCGTCCCGGAGCCCGGGTGCGGGTGCGCTTCGGTGCCCGGGTCGTGGCCAAAGGGCGCCGGGAGGGCGGGGAGCTGCACAACGGCTTCATCGTCGAGCGGCTCGCGGAGAGCGACTACCGCGGCCCGCTGGCGCCCATCGCCCAGGTGCTCTCCCCGGAGCCGGTGCTCGGCCCCGGGCTGCTGAGCCTGTGCCGCGCCGTCGCCGACCGGTACGCCGGCACCCTCGCCGACGTCGTCCAGCTGGCCGTGCCGCCGCGCAGGGCCCGCGCCGAGGCCGCCGCCTCACCCCCGCCGCTGCCCCCGCC
>NZ_JAGGOL010000099.1 GCF_018614525.1 Streptomyces sp. ISL-11 | reverse complement strand
GTGCCGCCCCCGCGCCGGGGCCCGCCCGGCACCTCGCGCCTCGCGCGTACCACCGGTCGGCGTCCCGGCTGCCCGAGGGCGGCACGTCGCTGGTGACCCTCACCCTGCTGCTCACCGCTCCGGCCGTCCTCGCCGTCGCCCTCCTGCGGCCGCGCGGTGGCAGCGGACGGCGCGGCTGATCGCCCGTGCCGCCCTCGATCCCCGCTCCTTGACGGCCCGCCCCCTCATACCCGGAGGTTTCCCTTGTCCGAGTGGTTCGTCCTGGTCCTCGCGATGGGCGCCGCCTGCGCGGTCGTCCTGACCATCACCGTGCTGCGGGAGCGCAGGATCGACGAGGACTACGATCCTTCCGAAACCCCCGATGTGATCGAGTACATGACGATGATGGTGGGGGTCGTCTACGCCATCGTGCTGGGCCTCGCCATCGCCGGCGTCTGGGAGGCGCGCAGCAGCGCCCAGTCCGCGGTCGTGGCGGAGGCCCAGGCGCTGCACGAGGTCAGCGAGCGGGTCCAGGCGTACGCGCCGGCCGCCCGGGACCGTACGCGCAAGGACGTCGAGGCGTATGTGAGCCACGTGGTGCACAAGGAGTGGCCGGTGATGCTCAAGTCCGGCGAGCTGACGGACCGGGGCACCCAGTTGCTGGCCAAGGTGCGCGAGGACGTCACATCCTACGAGCCGCGCGACGACCACGAGAGCCAGTCGTACCAGCCGCTGCTGGACCAGGTCGGCGCCGCGGACGCCGCGCGCTCCGAGCGGGCGCAGAACGCGGGCGCCACGATGCCGGGCGTGGTGTGGTTCGGGCTGGTCGCCGGGGCGCTGGTGGCCGTGGGGCTGATCTTCACGCTGCAGATCCGGCGGTCGCCGCGGGAGTTGCTGCTGGCGGGGATCTACAGCGCGCTGATCGCCTTCCTCCTCTTCCTCATCTGGGACTTCGACTCCCCCTTCGGCCACGGCGTCGCCGACGCGACGGGCCCGTTCACCGATCTGTTCTCCATCTGACGGGCAGGTGCTTGAGCCCGTTCTGGAAGTTGGACGCCAGCCGGACCGCCTCGCCCGCCCGCTCCAGGCCGGGCAGCCGGTCGACGGTGGCCCGCAGCATGGTGCGCAGCTGTACGCGCGCGAGGTGCGCGCCCAGGCAGACGTGCGGGCCGGAACCGAAGCTGACGTGGTCATTGGGCGTGCGGGTGATGTCGAAGCGGTCGGGGTCGGCGAAGACACGTTCGTCGCGGTTGGCGGAGGCGTGGTAGACGACGACCTTCTCGCCGCGGCGGATCCGCACCCCGGCCAGTTCGGTGTCGCGGGTGGCGGTGCGCCGGAAGTCCATGACGGGTGGCCAGTACCGCAGCACCTCCTCCACAGCCGTTCCGGTCGTCTCCGGCCGGGTGCGGAAGAGCTCGTACTGCCCGGGGTGGTCGAGGAGGGTCAGCAGGCCGCCGGGGAGGCCGTTGCGCAGGGTCTCGTTGCCGGCCACCGCGAAGAGGAAGAACATGGTCTCGAACTCGTCGCGGTTCAGACCGCCTTCGCGCATATGGGCCATCACGCTGCCGGGGCGCGGCTCGTCGGCCAGGGCGTGGGCGTAGGCGAACATGTCGGCGAGTGCGGCGCGCGAGCGGGGGCTGGGCAGCGTGCCGTCGGGGCGGGCGGGGGTGGCCGGCCGGTGGGCGAGGGCCGCGCGGCCGAGGGGGCCGAGCGTCCCGGGGTCGGCGGTGGCGGAGCCGGAGAGGTCGGGGTCCTGGTAGCCGATGACCCGGTCGGACCAGTCGCGCAGCAGGCCGCGGTCCTCCTCCGGTACGCCCATGACGTGGGCCAGGGTCCACACCGGCAGGTCCGCGGCGAGCTCAACGAAGTCCGCCGCGCCCCGGCCGGCGACGACGTCGAGGACGGCGTGGGCGCGGGCCTCGACGACGGTCTCCAGCTCCCTGACGGCGCGCGGGGTGAAGGCCGCGGCGACGATGCGGCGCAGCCGCGCGTGGGCGGGCGGGTCCTGGTTGAGCATCATCGCCCGGACGAAGGCGAGGTCCTCGGCGGTGTCGGGGTCGCGGATCTGGGTGGCGCCCAGGTGGGAGGAGAAGACGTCGGGGGCGCGCAGCACGCGCTTGACGTCGGCGTGCCGGAAGACGGCCCAGAATCCGGTCCCGGCGGGCCAGGGGCCGATGGCCGGTTCCTCGATCCAGGAGACGGGACCGGTGTCGCGTAACACGCGGAAGCGCTCGTAGGGGACACCGCGGGCGTAGGTGGCGGGGAGATAGACGTCGGCGGTCACCTCGGACGGGGTCATCCAGCGGACCGTACGCCCTCCTCTGGCGTGGGCGTCAAGCCCTCGCCACAATGACGGGGTGACCCTGAGTCCGGAAGCAGCGCAGAAGGTCCTCTCCGAGAACTTCGCGGCATGGGTGCTGGAGCTCGGCCTGACCGTCGAGGAGACGGGCGAGCTCCACGCCGTCGTGCGATTACCGTGGTCCGGGCGGCTCGCGCGGGAGGGCGGTGCGATATCCGGCCAGGCGCTGATGGCGGCCGCCGACACGGCCACCGTCCTCGCCGTGTCGTCGGCCAAGGGCGGTTATGGGCCCATGACCACGGTCCAGCAGTCGACGACCTTCGAGCGGGCGGTGACGGGCGCGGACGTCCTGGTCACGGCGCGGATCACCAAGCTCGGCCGCCGGTTCGCCTTCGCGGACGTCACCCTGACGGCGCGGGGCGCGGACGGCCCGGCGGCGCGGGCGAGCACGGTGTACGCGTTCCCCGGCTGAACCGGCGGCACCTGCTGCGCCGACCGACCCCGCCGACCCGTACGACCGGCGGCGGACCCGGCCGGCGCGCCCGCCGCGCGCGGGCCCGGTGGCCGGATGACACCCCAGGCGCTCTTGAGGCGGCCGCTCCCCATGGTCTTGGCTGGAGCGGTGGGCCCCGGAGGGGCGCTCATGGGACACGACAACGGACGGGAGGTACGGACCGTGACCGACATCGAGTCCGGCAGGGCGGGTCCCGCCGGCACGGTCGGCGAGGCGGAGGTGGACGCGCTCGTCCGCGGCATCTGTTTCAAGACCGGGCCGCCACGCCTCCTCGGCGTCGAGCTGGAATGGCTCGTCCACGACCTGCGCGACCCCGCACGTCCCGTGCCGCCGTCGCTGATGGCGGCCGCCGCCGACCGGCTGCGCGCTCTGCCGCTGCGGTCCCTGATCACCGTCGAACCCGGTGGCCAGCTGGAGTTCAGCTCCCGGCCCGCGGACTCCCTCACCGCCTGTGTGGAGGAGGTCTCCGCCGATCTGGCCGCCGCCCGCCCCGCGCTGCGCGACCTCGGGCTCGTCCTCGCCGGCTACGGCCAGGACCCCTGGCATCCACCGCGCCGTGTCCTCGACACCCCCCGCTACCGGGCCATGGAGTCCTTCTACGACCGGCGCAACGGCTCCGGCCGGACGATCATGTGCGGTACGGCGTCCGTGCAGGTCTGTGTCGACGCCGGTTTCGAGGAGCCGGGCCCGCTCGGCTTCGGGCGGCGCTGGCGGCTCGCGCACCTGCTGGGCGCGGTCCTGGTCGCCGCGTTCGCCAACTCGCCCCTGCACCGCGGCCGCCCGACCGGCTGGCGCTCCAACCGGCAGGCCGCCTACACCCGTGTCGACCCCGGCCGGGCCCTGGCGCCACCCGAGAGCCCCGACCCACGGGCCGCCTGGGCGGGGTACGTCCTGGACGCGCCGGTGATGTGCGTGCGCTCCGAGGACGGGTCCTGGAACGCCCCCGCGGGCCTGGACCTGCGCCGCTGGACCCGCACCGCGCTCCCCCGGCCGCCCACGACCGACGACGTCACCTACCACCTGACCACGCTGTTCCCGCCCGTACGGCCACGCGGCCACCTGGAACTGCGCATGATCGACGCGCAGCCCGGGGACGACGGCTGGCTGGTGCCGCTCGCCGTGACCGCCGCGCTGTTCGACGACGCCGTCGCCTCCGAGACGGCCTATCGCGTGGTGAAGGCGCTCGCCGACACCGCGGGCGCCGGGCCGGCGCCGGCCAACCCGCTGTGGCGCAACGCGGCCCGCCGCGGCCTGGCCGACCCGGAGCTGCACGCGGCGGCCGTCAGCTGTTTCGCGGCGGCTCGCGAGGCGCTGCCCCGGCTCGGCGCGCCGCCGCACGTCCGGGCCGCCGTCGACGCCTTCACCGCGCGGTACGTCGCGCGCCGCCGGTGCCCCGCCGACGATCTCCTCGATCACGTCATCGGGAAGGAGAGCCGCACATGACCGCCCCCGAAACGGACCCCGAGACGCTCCGGCGGCGCGCCGGGGACGCCCTGCGCACCGCCCGGGAGCGCACCCGCGCGCTCACCGGCTGCGTGGACGAGCACGAGCTGACCGCCCAGCACTCCCCCCTGATGTCGCCGCTGGTGTGGGACCTCGCGCACATCGGCAATCAGGAGGAGCAGTGGCTGCTGCGCGCCGTGGGCGGGCACGAGGCGCTGCGGCCCGAGATCGACTCGGTGTACGACGCGTTCGAGCACCCGCGCGCCGAGCGCCCCGCCCTGCCGCTGCTGCCGCCGAAGGAGGCGCGCGGCTATGTCACGGACGTACGCGACCGGGTCCTGGACGTCCTGGAGACGGTGCCGCTGCGCGGCGCGCCCCTGGTGGAGGCCGCCTTCGCCTTCGGCATGATCGCCCAGCACGAGCAGCAGCACGACGAGACGATGCTGATCACCCACCAGCTGCGCAGCGGCCCGGCGGCGCTCACCGCCCCCGAGCCGCCGCCGGCCGCGCCGGACGCGGACCGGCTGCCGGTCGAAGTGCTCGTCGAGGGCGGCCCGTTCACGATGGGCACCTCCGCCGAGCCCTGGTCGCTCGACAACGAGCGGCCGGCGCACCCGCGCTTCGTCCCGTCCTACTTCATCGACACGCTGCCGGTCAGCAACGGCGCCTATCTGCGGTTCATCGAGGACGGCGGCTACGACGACGCCCGCTGGTGGCACCCGGAGGGCTGGGAGCGGGTGCGCCGGCAGGGAATCGAAGCGCCGCTGTTCTGGTGGCGCGAGGGCGGTGGCTGGATGCGGCGGCGGTTCGGGGTCGTGGAGCCCGTACCGCCGGACGAACCGGTGCTGCACGTGAGCTGGTACGAGGCCGCGGCGTACGCGGCGTGGGCGGGGCGGCGGCTGCCGAGCGAGGCGGAATGGGAGAAGGCCGCCCGTCACGACCCGGCGTCGGGGCGCTCCCGGCGCTACCCCTGGGGCGACGCCGATCCCACGCCCGACCACGCCAACCTCGGGCAGCGGCACCTGCGGCCCGCGCCGGTGGGCGCCTATCGTGCGGGCGCCTCGCCGCTGGGCGTGCGGCAGCTGATCGGGGACGTGTGGGAGTGGACGGCGAGCGACTTCCTGCCGTACCCCGGCTTCCGGGCCTTCCCCTACCGCGAGTACTCGGAGGTGTTCTTCGGCGACGCCCACAAGGTGCTGCGGGGCGGGTCGTTCGCCGTCGACCCGGTCGCCTGCCGGGGGACGTTCCGCAACTGGGACCTGCCGGTGCGCCGGCAGATCTTCTCCGGTTTCCGCACGGCGCGCGACGCGGAATCCGCCTGATGTGTCGGCACCTCGCGGTCCTGGGCCCGGACTCCCCCATCCGCGCGACCGTGGTGGAGCCCCCGTACGCGCTCTTCCGCCAGTCATGGGCGCCACGCCGGCAGCGGTACGGAACGGTCAACGCGGACGGCTTCGGCGTCGGCTGGTACGCGCCGGGCGACCCGGTGCCGGCCCGCTACCGCCGGGCCGGGCCCATCTGGGCCGATCAGTCCTTCGCCGACCTGGCCCGCGTCGTCCGCACCCCGGCGCTGCTCGCGGCCGTGCGGGACGCGACCGAGGCGGGCGCGGACGGCGAGGCGGCCACGGCGCCGTTCACCGCCGGTCCCTGGCTGTTCAGCCACAACGGCGCGCTGCTGGGCTGGCCCGACTCCGTCGCCGCGCTCGCCGGGCGGGTCCCGCCCGGCGAGCTGCTGCGACTGGCGGCGCGCTGCGACTCGGCGTTCGTATGGACGCTCGTGGAGCTGCGGCTGCGCGACGGCGAGAGCCCTTCGCGGGCGCTCGCCGGCACCGTCGCGGAGCTGGCCGGGGCCGCGCCCGGCTCGCGGCTGAACCTGCTGCTCACCGACGGCGCCACCATCACCGCCACGGCGTGGGGCGACACCCTGTGGTACCTGACCGGTCCGGAGGGCCGCACGGTCGTCGCCTCCGAGCCGTACGACGACGATCCGCGCTGGACCGAGGCGCCCGACCGCACCCTGCTGACCGCCACCCGCACCGAGCTCGCGGTGACACCGCTGTCCGCGTACGCCCCGCTGCCCGTCCCGCTCAAGGAGCCCGTTCTGTGAGCCCGTTCGCCCTGACCCGTACCCTCCCCCTCGACGCGACCACCGCCGCCCTGCGCGCGGACGTCTCCACCGGGCTGACCCGCTCGCCCAAGGAGCTGCCGCCGAAGTGGTTCTACGACGCCCGCGGCAGCGAGCTGTTCGACGAGATCACGCTGCTGCCCGAGTACTACCCGACGCGCGCCGAGCGGGAGATCCTCGTCGCCCGCGCCGGCGAGATCGCCGAGATCACCGGTGCCCGTACGCTCGTGGAGCTGGGCTCGGGTTCCTCCGACAAGACCCGCCACCTCATCGGCGCCCTGCCCTCGCTCGACCACTACGTGCCCGTCGACGTCAGCGAGAGCGCCCTGCGCGGTGCGGCCCGCACGCTGCTCGCCGAGCACCCGGCGCTGACCGTGCACGCGCTCGTCGCCGACTTCCAGTACGGGCTCGCCCTCCCGGACACCCCCGGGCCGCGGGTGCTCGCGTTCCTCGGCGGCACGATCGGCAATCTGCGGCCCGCCGAGCGGGCGGTCTTCCTCGCCGCCGTCCGCGCCGAACTGGCCCCCGGCGACGCGCTGCTGCTGGGCACCGACCTGGTCAAGGACGAGCGGACCCTGGTCGCCGCCTACGACGACGCGGCCGGGGTGACCGCCGCGTTCAACAAGAACGTCCTCACCGTCATCAACCGTGAGCTCGGCGCCGACTTCGACGCCGACGACTTCGACCACGTCGCCCTGTGGGACGCGAAGGAGGAGTGGATCGAGATGCGGCTGCGGGCCCGCCGCGCCGTCGTCGTGAAGGTGCCCTCGCTCGACCTCGCGGCCCACTTCACGGCGGGCGAGGAACTGCGCACGGAGGTCTCGGCGAAGTTCCGCCGCGAGGGGGTGCGGGCCGAGCTGGCGGCGGCCGGATTCGAGCTCGACCGCTGGTGGACGGACGAGGAGGGGCGCTTCGCACTGTCGCTGTCCACGCCGGCCGGCCTCCCTGAGTGAACGGGGCCGCGCCGCTGGGCCCCGCTCAGCGGATCAGCCCTTCGCCAGGATGGCCTCGACCGTCTCGTCCACAGTCAGCTCGGAGCTGTCGCACCACGTCCCTTCGCCGTCGAGTTCGGTACGCATCGCGTCGTCCAGGAACGACCAGTCGTCCGCCAGCACCTTGTCCCGTGCGGCGACCCGCCGGGCGACGACGTCCGCCGACGGCGCGAGGACGATCAGACGCAGCGGCAGGTCCTCCAGCTGCTCCCGGTAGAACTCCAGATGAGCGCGCCGGACGACCACGTCGTCGATGACCGGGACGACGCCGGCGGCGTGGAAACTGCGCGCCAGCACCGACGCGTTGCGGGCCCGCAGCAGCAACTGGCGGTCCGCCTCCAGGTCCGCCTCCGGCGAGGGCAGGTGCCCACCGGCCACGATGAGGTCCTGGAGGCGGTCCCCCTCGATGTGCGCACCGAGCGGGAACCGGCGGGCCAGGCCCGCTGACACCGAACTCTTCCCGGACCCTGGAATGCCGATGACGAGAAAGACGTCGGAGGCGGGGGCGGTGTCGACGATCCGGCCCTGAAAGGAGGTATCCGGCATTGCTTCCTCTTTTCCGCATGTCCCACACGTGACGAACAGTGGTGACAACCTTGCCAACCGGCCCCCTGCCAGGGGTCACCGCCCCCCTCAAGTGACTGCCGTGGCGGGCGCGTGTCGCGGTTCCGCATGGTGGGTAGCCTGCGGCTGTCCGGTGGCGAGGAGGTCCACGACATGGCGGACGACGAAGCGGCGGCACCCCCCGAGGCGGCCGGCGCGCTGGCGCTGGAGTACCGGGACGGTGTGCTCGTACTCAAACTGACCGGCGGGCACGTCATCCCCAGGGCGCTGCCCGTGGTCGACGACTCGGGCGTGCTCCTCGCGGTGTACACCGCCGGCACCCCCGCCCCGGGCCCGGCGAGCGAGGGCGTACGGGATCCGGCGCTGCCTCCGGAGCGGTTCGACGGCGGCTGAGACCGCGGCCGTCGGCCAGCCGGCGGGCGTGAACTGTTGCCATCAGCCGACCTGTCGGGCCAGCACTTGTCCCGGCCATTCCTCGGCGAGAAAGCGGTCGGTGGGCGTGAAACCGTTGCGCTCGTAGAACGCGACCAGTTCGCCCCCTCCGCCCGCCCAGCAGTCGACCCGCAGCAGCTTCACGCCGGCCCGCCGGGTCTCCTCGGCGGCATGAGCCAGCAGCGCCGTCCCGATGCCCAGACCGGCGTACCGCCGATCGGACACCAGCAGCCGGACGTACCGTTCGGGTTCCTCGGCCGACGCGATCGGCATCTGCGGGCTGGGGCCGGAGCCCAACACCAAAGCTCCGACAGGTGTGCCGTCCGACTCCGCGATGAACGGGGCGTTCTCCGTGGTGTACCGCTCGACCCGCGCCACTCCGCCGGGCTTCTGCGAATACGGTGTCGTGCCCCACTGCTCGGTGTTGCCGCGATCGTTCATCCAGACCACCGCGGAGTCGAGCATGTCCAGAATGACGGGGGCGTCGGCCGGGCCGCCTGGTCTGATCCTTATGCCAAGTGTGGTGTCGCTCATGGCGGAAGCCTAGAACTAGAGTGCCAGGCATGAAGATCATCGACCTGGAGCCCGGTGACGAGCGGCTCGACTTCGACCTCCTTCCCGTCCTGCGCGAACTCCGTCCGCATCTCACCGAAGAGCTCTTCCGGGAGGTGTACGAGGAGGGGTACGGCCAAGGACTGCGCTTCACCGCCGCGTACGGCGACGACGGCGTGTGCGCAGGTGTGGCCGGCTGGCGTGTCGTCGCCAACACGGGCACGCTGCGCATGCTGTACGTCGATGACCTGGTGACCACGGCCGCCGCCCGGTCGACCGGCGTCGGGCGCCGGCTCCTCGCGCATCTGGAGCAACACGCCCGGGCGACGGGCTGCCGCATCTTCAGCCTGGACTCCGCCACCCACCGCACCGACGCCCACCGCTTCTACCAGCGCGAGCGGATGGCCATCGCCGCCTTCCACTTCCGCAAGGGGCTGGACTAGCCGGACACCGTCGGACGATCACGGGCAAAGCCACGAGCTGGTCGCAGCGGTCATGGCGGTGCTGTGAGAGACGTACGACAACTCATCCGGAGGCAGCGGGGCCGCGGTCATGCGCGGGTTGTCGGCCGACAGCCCGCCGGTGAGCGTGGGTACGGGCTTCGACCGGGCTCGACCCGGTGGGGCATGGCTTGCCTGGCTCTATGACCGGCACAAGTTCCAGCCCTCACGAATGCTGCGCCCCGCCGTCGGAGAAGGAAACGGGAAACAGCATCGATCGCCTTGCCCGTCCGGGAGAGGCTGCCGCACTCTTTCGTGCAGCAGCACCTCGGCCTGGATGGATGGGCTTGGGAGGTTTCCGTGCCACAGCCGTCCACCGAGTTCGGCGAGGAGCTGAGGAAGCGGCGTCTGGAGGCCGGGCTGAGCCTCACGGCCTTGTCCGGCGCCGTGCATTACAGCAAGGCGCAGTTGAGCAAAGTAGAGCGAGGTATCAAGGCACCCAGCCGTGACCTCGTTCGGCTCTGTGACGCCGTCCTCGGTGCCGACGGGGCATTGATTGCCCTGGTCACCCAGGTCGCCGCCGGCACACCTGCCGAACCGGCCCCAGGCCACGTCGACGACGAGGAGGAGTGGATCATGCAGTTGTCGCCGGACGGCCCGAACCGGTTCCACCCCCTGGGCCGGCGAGAGGTGATGAGCGTCGGCGCCGCATCGCTGATGACATGGCGGTCGGACGGGACGGGGCCGGCCTCCCCGGCCTCGGGTGCCGGCATGCTGGAAGCCTCTCGCTCGCTGTTCACGCACTACCGGAGGCTCGGCCAGACCGTGGAGCCCGGTATGCTCCTGCCCGTCCTGATCGCGCAGACGCACACCCTGCGGGAACTGTCCGCTCAAACCGACACCAGCACCCGTCGGCAGTTGCTGGCGCTTGGATCCCGGTACGCCGAGTATGTCGGCTGGCTGGTGCAGGAAACCGGAGACGAACCTGCGGCACTGTGGTGGACGCAGCGCGCGGTCGATATGGCAGCCGCCGCTGGCGACCAGGCACTGGCCGGCTATGCACTGGTCCGTAGGGCTTTGGTCACGTTATACCGGGATGACGCCCAGCAGACGATCGCTCTGGCCCGTCGCGCGCAGAGCGGCACGTTGCCACCACGGATCCGCGGGCTGGCCGCACAACGCGAAGCGCAAGGGCACGCACTCGCAGGTGATCTCCATGCCTGTCTGCGTGCCCTGGAGCGCGCTCGTACGCTTCTCGCCCGCCCGGACGACGGCTCCGACGAGCCGGTGATCGGCACCATGCACCTTCCCGACCCGGTCGGCATGGTCACCGGCTGGTGCCTGGTAGATCTCGGTCGGCCGCGGGAAGCGAGCGAGGAACTCGATCGGCAACTCGCCCTGGTCGGCCAGGACGCGGTGCGTACGCAGGTGCGGTACGGCGTGCGCCGTGCGCTCGCCTATGCCTCGGCCGGCGAGATCGACCACGCGTGTGCGCTGACGGCACCACTGCTCGACGGCGTGGCGGCGGTGCGCTCAGCGACCGTCACGACCGACCTGCAGCGCCTCGCCCGGGTCCTGGCTCGCCATGCGGATCACCCTGCGGTACGTCGGCTGGGGCCGCGACTCGGCACGTTATCGCGCTTATCCACTCCGCTGAGGGAGACATCACCATGACCGAGGTCTTCATCAACTACCGCACAGGCGACGGGGAGAAGACCGCCGCCCTGATCGACCAGGAGCTGTCGCGTCGCTTCGGACGGGAGCACATCTTCCGTGCGTCGAAGTCCATCGCCCCCGGCGAGACCTACCCCGACGCCCTGCTGGCCGCGCTGCGACGAAGTTCCCTCCTTCTGGCCGTCGTAGGGCCGGACTGGGCGAATTTCCGGGCCCGGCTGCACGACCCCGAGGACTGGGTGCGCAGGGAGATCGAGGAGGCGTTCACCTGCGAGCTTCCGGTCGTTCCCATCCTGGACGGCCGGAAGACGAACCGGCTGAGCAAGGCCGATCTGCCGCCCGAACTGGCGCGGCTCGCCGACCTCCAATCCATTTCGTTCGACACCCATGACGTCGAGACCGGCCTCAGGCGCATCGGCGATCTGGTGGCCGAGATGGTCCCCGGACTGCGCGATCCGGCCCAGGCCGACAAGACGTCGTCCGCGCCGGACACCGTGACCAACTCGATCGGGGACGTGAGCGGAACAGCGGTACAGAGCCGTGACTTCACCGGAGACGTCGGTGGCACCATCGTGAAGGGCTCTCGTGGCCCGGTCCATACGGGCAACGGCCACATCTACCAGAACTCCCGACACGTGTCAGGCGACCGGCGCATCTCGGGCACCGGGATGACGTACGTGGAAGGCGACAACCACGGCAACATCCAGCACCGGTTCGGTGAGCCGGATCGGCGCGAGGGCGACAGCCGGTGAACCAGCACAGCAGTACACGGGTCGAGAACCCGCAGGGCTTCACGCACACGGGTCCCGGCAACATCAACGTCAACGTCGGCGCCCAACTACAGGACTCGGACAAACCGACCTTTCGGCGGGTCGCCGAAGATCAACTCCGCTGGCTGCGACGCGTACTGGTCGACCCCTTCGGCATGGGCAAGGCCCGCGCCACGCTCACCGACACCGGCACCGTCATCCTGGACGGCCCCCCGGGCAGCGGCCGCACCTCGGCGGCCCGCGTACTCCTGCGCGAATACCACCGGGACAGCGGCGTCTTCCACGAACTCCTACCCGACGAGGAAGACGAACTGTCCCTCCACGATCCAGCTCTGGTCGAAACCGGTGACCAGTTGCTGCTGGACCTGTCGGCCGCCGACGACCACCAGTGGTCCGCGGCACGGGCCGACCTCCCCGCCCTCCGCAAGGCCGTCCACGAACGGCACGCACATCTTGTCATCGTCATGCCGCACGGCGGCATCCTCGATCCCGACCTCCAGCACTACCGAGTCGAAGTCCGGCGGCCTCCCGGCCTGCACGTCCTCAGGCGGCACCTCCGCATGCACGGCGTGCCGTACGAGCAGTACATCCAGCCCGACGTCGCCGTAACCGAGTTCTTGCGCGAGGAAAGGCCGATGCGGGAGATCGCGGACTTCGCCGACCTGGTGCGCCGCGCCCGCGAGACCGCTCGACCGGACGAAGGATTCGCACAGTGGTGCGCGACAGCCAAGAAGGCACGGGACGACCGGCGGAGGGAAGTCACCGCACTCGTTGCCAAATTACGCGAGGCTCCTCAGCGGGCACTGCTGATCGCCGTCTCCATGCTCCACGGGGCGCACGCCGACGTCATCCACCGTGCGGCCCAGCTTTTGCTGCGCGCTCTCGACTCCCCGCCGGAAGAGATCCCGCTGCTCCAGCGCAACGACCTCGCTCAACAGCTCGGGGAGATCTCAGCCGATACCGGGCCTGACGGACACGTGCGGTTCACTGAGCTGGACTACGACTCCGCCATCCGGGCGCATTTCTGGGACCATATGCCTGACCTCCGGCACCACCTCGGCACTTGGGCCGCGAGCGTCGTGGATCTGAACGACCCGCACATGGTCCCTGCCGTTCGTGACGGTCTGGTGGCGCGTGTGGCCGGTCAGTACCTACGGACCGGGCGCGGGGACGGTCTGGCATCTCTCGCCGAACGATGGAGTTCCGAGGCGGTGAGCAGGGCGCGGCTGGAGGCCGCTGTCCATGCGCTCACCTGCGGTCTCAATGATCCGGCTCACGACAGAGAATTCCGCGAACGGATCTATCAGTGGTGTGCTCACCGGCGTCTCAGGGGGGAGTTCGCACAGGTACTCGTCCAGATCTGCGCCGATGTCCTTGCGGCCAGTCATCCGGATCAGGCCCTGCTCAGGCTGTACTACCTGGCCCGGCGTGAGCGCGACACGACTCGTGCCCTGCAAGCGTTGTGCGACCTGGCGTCCAGCAGCCGCCGGCTGCGCCGAAGGCTGCTCGACCGCCTCGCGCGATCCGACCTCTCGCCGCCCGACCTCGGCATCTTCCTGCGAGCCTGCGATCCGGTGCCGCTGACGGACCCCTCCGGCGCCTCACGCGCGCTGGTGGAGGAGCAGGGTGTACAGGGCTCCCTGACCACGTGCTGGCATGCGGTACTGGCCGAGCTACCGCGGGCAACGTGGCAGCCACACGCAGAACGCTGGCTCCACTGGGCGACCGACGACACCGGACACCGCGGTGAGCTTCTGCTCGACCTCCTCGTCAGCGCGGCCGAGCGGTGCGAGGAAAGACGAGGTGAGATCTTCGCCGAGCTCTATGCGAGCGCCCGCGATGCCGAGCGCACCGCCCAGGGAGGCCCCGCGCGCTCCGTCGAAACCACCGAACTGCTACTCCACAAGATCAGCGTGGCCCAAGGCCTCTGCCCAGCCGCCCCGCCACCAACATCAGCCGGGGGGACTCGACCGTGACGACCGCACGAAAGACGACAACCGTCTTCCTCACCATCTTATGCGGCCTACTGCTGACTATCGCCGGCCTGACACAACGGTGGCCCACATGGACATGGCCGACGCTGGCCGTGCTCCTCCTCGTTGTCCCCGCAGCAGCCTTCCGGATCGCTTCGCTGCGCCGCGGCTCCATGCCGGTCAGCTTCGAAGAACAACTCACGGCCTCCCCCGTGGAACGCACGGACCACCACGTCAGCCAAGTGGCACTGCCCAGCCTCTGGGCCGACTACCACTTCGTCTTCTCGGCGACCGTACGGTGGTACCTCCTCGAATCTCCCGAAAACACCCCCGTCCTCAATCCGGCAGGGCTCGCCGTCGAGGCAGTCCTGAACCGTGCCCGCACCATCACCGAGAAACGGGAGCCGGGCCAGGCCTCACTCGTTCAGCACGAGCTCAACGGCGCCCTCAGTCGTATGTGCCCGGATTCCACAGGGCACCTCCAAGCCATGGCGGAAAACATCAACCTCACTTTGCTCGAGCAGGACCAAGAGCGTTTGAACAGACTCGCCAAAGTACGCAAGGACGAGGCGGTCTGGGAGCACCAACGCAAATACGAGCAGAACAAGCGCCAGTACCTGGGCAATGACGTGCTGAAGGACACCGGCAGTGCAGTGGTCTGGTGGCTCGCCAAGAACGACGAGCACGTGGAAAAGACGGTGGCAGACCTTGCCCTACTCGCGCAGCTCACGTCCGCAGCCAATGACACCGATATTCCCGAGCGGCTTCAGAACATCCTGTCGCAGCAGCCCGGCGAGCCGGCCGCTCCGGAATTCCTGGAGGAGGACCCCGCTCCCACCTCACAGGAACGGACAGCTGTGGATCATCTCTCGGGCTTCTTCGATGCCATGGGCTTCACGGAAGGAGACGTTCGGCGGGTGATGCTGGCCAAACAGATCTCCGACATCGTCAAGCAGCAGAACCGCCACGAGACAGCCGAGGACCTGCTACGCAGGTTCGATCCGCCGGCGACTTTCACGCCGAACAATGGTGAGGAGCCGAATTCCCACACTGACGCGCCCGATGAGACATCCGGGGCCCCACTCGCATGAGAAGACGATGGACAGCGAGTTGGCCGCTCACGCAGCGTCCGGAGCAACCACACGGCCTATCAAAGGTGACCTGCCAGCAGCTGTTCTTCGCGAACCTCCAGCGGCCCACGGAACCGACCCCCCTTGCTACCGCGTTGTTCGCGGTGGGCCCGCTGGTCCCTCGCCCCGCCCGGCGAGCAGGTGCCCCCCCCCACGCCGGGACCGGCGTCGGCACGGGCGGTGAGAGGCGGACGACCCATGTGCCCGGGTCACCGGGCGGTCGAAGCTCTGGTTGTCCGGATCCGGCGGGCAGTGGTCGCCACCGCGGCCCGCCGGGTTCCACTCACCGAGGAAGGAAACACCATGAAGAACAAGCGCGTCTCCCTCGCCGTCGTCGGACTCGCGGCCGTCGTGGCCTCGATGACGGGCGCCGGTGTCTCACAGGCCGTCGAGGCCAGTGGCGTCCACGCGCGGCAGTCGTTCGCGGCGGCCGCCTCCCACGTGGCCCAGGCGCCCGCCGACCTGCCCGTCCACCGGGGCAAGTACTGGACCCGCGGGGGCTGCATGGAGGCCGGCCAGGAAGGGGTCGACCGCGGTCACTGGTCGCAGTTCCAGTGTGCCAACGGCCCGGTCTTCTGGAACCTGTGGACCGACCGCTGAGAAACCGTCACGCCCGGGGACGAAGCGGGGGCGGCCTTTCGGCGGGCAGTGTCCGCCCGCCGAAAGGCCGGGTCCCCACCGGCGTGGCTCAGCCCGACCCCAGTCCCGCGTCGCGGGCCCGCACGATCGCCGTGGCGCGGTCGTGGACCTGGAGCTTGGTGAAGATCGAGCCGACGTGGTTGCGCACGGTCTTGTCCGCCACGAACAGCCGCTGCGCGATCTGCCGGTAGCTCAGCCCGGCGGCCAGGAGGTCGAGGATCTCGCGTTCCCTGGCCGTGAGGGTCGGGAACGCCTCCTTGGCGGGGGCGCTGCCGAACGCCGCGAACAGGGCTCCCAGGCGCTCGGCCATCCGGGGGCTGAAGACGGCCCCTCCCCGGCCGACCGTGTGCAGCGCGTGCAGGATCTCCTCGCGGACCGCGCCCTTGAGGAGGTAGCCGCGCGCCCCGGCCCGTATGGCCGCCAGCAGGTTGTCGTCGTCCTCCGACATCGTCATGACCAGCACCTGGGTGCCGGGGAGGCGTTCACGGATCTGCCGGGTCGTCTCGATGCCGGACTGCCCCGGCAGGCCGAGGTCCATGACGACCAGGTCGGGGGTGGTGCGGGCGGCTTCGGTGAGGGCTTCCTCGCCGGTGGCCGCCTGGGCGACCACGGTGAAGCCCTCGTCCAGGTCGACCGCCGCGGCGAGTCCTTCCCGGAAGAGGGGGTGGTCGTCGACCAGGAGCACGCGCCAGGCGGGTGCCTCCTCGTCGCGGTCCCCGACGGGCGCGTCCGTCGTCTCGCTCATCGTCGTCCTTCCGGGTGCTCGGGGTGGGAAGCCAGGGGCAGGGTGGCGCTGACCGTCGTGCCGTCGGGGCCACTGGCCACGGCGGAGGTGCCGCCGATCTCCTCCGCCCGTTCGGCGACGGAGGCCAGGCCGGTACCGGGCACGGCGGCGGTGTCGAATCCCGTGCCGTCGTCGGTGACCACGACCGTGAGCGCCGTCGGGGCGGCGTCGAAGGCGACCTCCACCCGGCGGGCCCCGGCGTGCCGGACGGCGTTGGTCACGGCCTCGGCGGCGATGCGGTAGGCGGCGATCTCCACGCCGGGCGCCAGGGCGGGCAGCGGGGTTCGCGGGCCGGCCACCGTCACGCGCACGTCGTCGGTGCCGAGCCGGTGCGCGAGGGTCCGGGTGGCGCCGAGGAGGCCGTGCTCCACCAGCGCCGCCGGCGTCAGGCCCGCCGTGATGCGCCGTACTTCGGCCAGGGCCTCACCGAGCCCTTCGGCGGCCACCCGCAGGTGTTCCGTGGCGGCGGAGGACGGCGGGCTGCACGCCTGGGCGGTGCCCAGCCGCAGCTGCGCGGCCGCCAGTTGCGGGCCGAGTCCGTCGTGGATCTCGCGGCGCAGCCGGCGGCGTTCCTCCTCGCGGGCGAGGACCAGGTGTTCCCGGGCCGCCTGTGCCTCCTGGCCCAGGCGCAGGGCGGCCAGCGCCGGGCCGGCCTGGTCGGCGAGGAGCGACAGCAGGTCGCTGTCGCGTTCGGCGGGCGTGCTCGTACCGCCGCGTGCCACCTCCAGGCGGCCCACCGCCTGGCCGTGGTGGCGCAGGACGAACGTCTGCTTCGGCTCGGTCACCGGGGCGCCGACGGCGGCGAGCCACCGGGGGCCCGACCGGGTGTCGACGCCGATGGCCGCGCCGGCCAGCCCCAGGTCCTCCACCACGCTGCGGCAGATCTCCTCGGGTACGTGGCCGGGGTGCGGTGCCTGCCGCAGCCGTACGGCCAGGGCCCGCATGGCCTCGTAGGGCCGGGCGCGCGGACCGTAGAAGGCCCGCTCCACGGCCAGCGACGTGCGCAGCACCACGGGCCGGGCGGTCCAGCCGACGACCAGCGCGCCGCAGGCGACGACCACCACCGTCACACTGCGGGCCGCCGGCAGCGTCGCCCAGGCGGCCACGGCGGTGCAGACGGCCGCGGCGGCCAGGGCGGTGAGCACGAACGCGCCGGCCAGCCGGTGGCTGGTGACGCGTTCCAGGCGCCACATGCCGCCGCGGGCCGCCGCCAGGCAGATCACGGCGACCCACACCGCGCTCCCCGCGGCCCGCGCCGCGACGGTCCAGCTCTCGCCCCACACGTCCGACAACAGCAGGCAGACACAGGCCGGGTAGGCCACGGCGAGCAGCGCCCAGACGCGCCGGCCGTCCCCGGCGGGCTCGCGGAGCGCGCGGCGTACGAGGTCCGCCGTGACCACGACGGTCACGACCCGGCTCACCCAGTCCACGGCCGCCTCGCTCGGCTCCAGCAGCCCCATGGCCCATTCGCCGACGGCCGTCCCGGACCACGGGCTGGGGAACGGGTGCGAGCCCGGTGTGCCCAGCGCCCACAGCACCCCGTACCCCAGGCAGACGGCCCCGGCGCCCACGATGACGCCCCAACGGCCCCGGCGGGACGCCGAGTCGTGGAGGAAGCACAGGGGCAGGAGCAGGACGGTCAGCGGGTGGCCGGCGATCCCGGTGGCTCCCAGCAGGATCATGGCGGCGGCGACCGGCACCGGTTCGCTGCCGAGGAAGGCGAACAGGTCGAACACGGCGGACGGCACGATCCACACCGCTCCCGCGGCCAGCAGCAGCCCGCCCATCCGGTGCCCGGAGCGGTCGGCGAGCAGCAGCACCGCGACCACGCACAGGGGGAGGCCCACCACCAGGCGCGTCACCTCGGCGGATGCCTGTGGCGCCGAGTAATTGACGGCGAGCCACCGGTCCCCCGCCAGGACCAGCACGACGGTGAGCTTCACCAGCAGGACGGCGAACAGCAGGGCCGCGGCCGTGCCCGCCATGCGTACCGCCCGGCCGTGCGACCGGACGGCGACCGCGGCCGGGTCCGGGCTCATCGCACCCAGAGGTCGTAGGGGTCGACTCCGAACCAGCTGGAGGGAAGGCACCGGTACTGCGCCCACCGCTTGGCGCGCCGGCCGTCCTCGCCCGCCTGTTCGCATCCCTGCTTCGAGTGGTGGGTGTCGATGTACTTCCAGGGGCCGTCGTACTTCCAGGGTCCGTCGTAGGGCCGGGAGGTCTCGGACGTCCGGTGGTTCCCGTCGTTCGCCACGGCCTCCCCGGCCGGGAGGATGCCCACCGCCGCTGCGGCCACCACCGCCAGGGAAACCAGGAACCGTCCAGGTGAACAGCGCATGCTCGCTCCTCGATCGGAGGGGCGGCTCCCCGATGAGCACCACCCCGTGCACGCGTTGATCAACGAGCCGACGGCCGCTGTCGTTGCGGGGCGCCGCCGCGCGGGGCCTCCTCCATGGGCAGCGTCCACACGACGGTGGTCACTCGGGCAGCCCGAGCACCATGAGGATCACGATCAGCGGCGGCAGCAGCGCGCACCAGGCGATGATCCTGCGCGCCTTGGCGAATCGCATGCGCCGTGGCAGGACCCATCCGGCCAGGAGCATCGCGGGCGTACCGATGACGGTCGCGAACAGGCCGCCCAGGACGCCCGCGAGGGCCCGGTTCAGGGCCGACGAGCAGTTGTCGGGTCCGCAGCTGTCCGTCGCCATCGGGGCCAGCCCGCCGAACAGCAGGGCCACCGGGACGATCATCAGCGCCAGCCCCGTGGCCCAGCCGGGCGCTCCCCAGGCGTTCTCGTCACGGTCGGCGGGCCCGAGGGGGTGGGTGTCGCGGGCGTCGGCGGCGGCGTCCGCGGTGTTGGCGGCGGCCCACTCCCGGCGCAGCTCGGCGTCCGCGTGCGTGCTTCGGTCGTTCATACGACCAGTGAACGGGCGCGGACCATTGACGCGCCTCGGGGCACGTACTCAGTACGCGCTGGTGCCCGTACTCATCTCCACGGCCCGGCCGAACGGCGCGTGCCCTGATCGGGTGAGTTTGAGCCGATTTCGCGGCCAGGAGATCTTGTATGGAGATCTACTGAGCGCGACGGCGCCGCTCCGGGCCCGCCGACCAGCTTGCGACCAGGAGAAACGCATGAAGAAGACCGCGACCGTGCTCGCCGCTCTGACACTCGGCCTCCTCACCGCGACGCCCGCGTCGGCGGGCGTCGACGTGCAGTGCGGCAAGTACATCTGCGTGATGACGGCACATCACAACCGGTTCGTCCAGGACATCACCGTGCGGACCAGGGACGGCCTGCCCGGCACCCTGCGCGCCTACTGGGGCGACTTCCACTCCCCCAAGGCCAACGCCGCGACGCACAAGTGGGACGTGAACCGCGAACAACAGGGCGCGAAGCTCGTGTGTGGCGGCCTGGAGCGCGACGGCCGCAGCATCGAGGACGGCATCTGCGTCACGATCTGACGCACCGCGGCGAGAAGGCGGCCGCCGCGACTACGCGGCCGACGGCCCCGGTCGTTCGGCTCGGGCGCGCAGGCCGCGCGCCCGCTCGGCCGGGTCGTAGCCCGGTCCGACGCCGTCGATCAGCAGCAGATCACCTTCGATGTGCTCGGTACGCAGGCGCAGGATGTCCTGGTAGGCGGAGGATTCGTACCAGGCACGGGCCTCGGCCAGGCCGGGGAACTCGATCAGCACCATGCTGCCGGGCCACGCGCCCTCCAGGATCTCGGCCGGCGGTCCGTGAATGACGAAGCGGCCCGCGAACGGGTCGAGGGTGGCCTGGATGCGCTCCAGGTACTCGATGATGTCGGAGTGATGGCGGCGGCTGCGGAGATGAGCGAAGCCGAAAGCGGACACGGTCGGGCTCCCTGGTACGGGTGGGGGTGGGGGTTCCCTCCCACCTTGCCCGCCGGCGTGCGGAAGATCGATTACCTGTCAGGTAATGCCGACCAGTCGCCTACTCCAGGCGGAAGCCGACCTTCAGGCCCACTTGGTAGTGGCCGATCTCGTTGCCCTCGAAGTGGCCCCTGATCTGCGTGACCTCGAACCAGTCGAGGTTGCGGAGCGTCTGCGAGGCGCGGGCGAGGCCATTGCGGACGGCGGCGTCCACGCTGTCCGGCGAGGAACCCACGATCTCGGTCACGCGGTAGGTGTGGTTCGTCATAGGTGCTTCTCCAGGCGGTGGCCGGTCCGGACTCCACCACCGTGGCGCACCCGGGGGCCCGGCGCGAGGTGAGCGCCGCCGTTGGCGTGGGGCGCTGGGCCGTGTCCGGCGGATCATGTGAGCGGACACTGCGGGCCGTGTCGGGCGCACCACCGCTGCGCGGCGGTGTCCTCAATCGCCGGACGGGCTGAAGGTGGCTGAGCCCAGCCGAATCAAGCCCGTCCGGCGCTTGAGGACGCGCCCGCAGGGCGCCCGCCGCCGCAGGCGGCAAAGACGGCCCGCCCCGCCGCAGGCGGCCCGCAGCCGAAGATCCGCCGGACACGGCCTAGCCGCGCGGGTGCACGAGGGACAGGGCCTGCGGCAGGGGGTACCAGTCGGCGGTGGCGAAGCTGGCGTGGGCGCGGGCGAGGAGGGTGACGCGGTCGCGGGCCTGCGCCTCGGTGGGGCGGGTGACGTCGATGGCGGGCGGCACCTTGTGGGCGTCGGTCATGACGACGAGGTAGTGCCGGCTGTCGTACCAGGCGGTGTCGATGCCGCCGCGCAGGTACGTGGCCGCGTCGCCGTCGAAGAGGACGAACCAGGGGCGGAGGGTCGCGTCGGTGTAGCGCGTGCGCGGGTCGCCGGAGGCGGCGCCGTGCACGGCGGGGAAGGCGCCCGCCTGCCGCAGGCGGCCGGCGGCGGCCAGGTCGCGCAGGTAACCCGCGTACTCCCGGTCGGTCCACAGGCGGTCGGCGGGGTTGTTCTCCTCGACGGTGCCGGGTATCAGCTCCACGACGAACTTGCCCGCGAGCGCGGACCGGGCGGGCCAGCCGTCGGCCCGTGCGGCCGCGTCCAGCGTGGCGTGGCCGCCGGCGAGGTCGGCGGGGCGGTAGAGGGCGTCGCCGAGCTTCTCGCCCAGCAGGGCGTCCAGCTCCGCCGGGCCGCGCCCGCTGTCGGCGTTGAAGCCGTCCTTCATCTCCACCTTGAGGAGGACGGGCCGGTGGCCGGGGTGGGCGTCGTGCCAGGCCCTGATGTCGGCGAGGCAGCCGGCGAGCGGCTGGTTGCGGGACTTGGTGCGCAGTTCGGCGGGGGACGTGGCGCCCTCGCAATTGTTGTCGTTGCGCAGCGGGCTCGAGTGGGAGACCCGGAAGGAGCGGCCGCCGAAGCCGTTGGTCCACACGTCGAGTTCGAGCAGCGAGGCGCCGGAGTCGAGGGCGTCGGCGAAGTAGGGGTACTTGGCCTTGTCGTAGGCGTTGTGCACGCCCACGGAGGTGGTGGCGGAGTAGGGGGATCTGCCGGTCCCGTCGGTCTCGGCACCGGCGGGGGCCGCCGTCGAGGCGGCCAGCGCGGCCCCCGCCGTGAGCGCGAGCATGGTCCTGCGTACGAGTGCGCGTCCGCGCATGTCCCCCACCGCTTCCGTTCATCCCGCCGACGGGGGCGGGCCGATATGAGCGAGCAGCAGGGTACGGGAGTAACGCCAGTTGTTCGAACGCGGGTTCAGTTCCGGTCGTAGGGTGTCCGGGCGATCTCCGGCATCTCGGTGTCCAGCGGAACGGATCCGGAGCGTACGAGCCCGAGCTGGACGCCCTGGCGCGGCAGCACCGCGTCCAGCAGCCAGTCGGCGGCGACCCGGATCCGGTTGCCGGGCATGGCCGCCAGGTGGTAGCCGCGGGTGACGGCGTTGGCGAGCGGGCCGGAGAGCGGGATGTGCAGCGGGTCGGCCGCCGCCTGCACGCCGCCCAGGTCGACGGTGAAGCCGAGGTCGTGGTGCTTGTACGGGCGGCGGGTCCCGCGCCCGTAGCCGGCGGCGACGTTCCGGGCCGCCGTCCTGCCCTGCCGCTGGGCGTGCTGGGCGGTCATGGGGGTGATCTCGCCGGGCCGGGTGAGGTCGGGCACGGCCGCGGCGTCGCCGCACGCGAAGACCTCCGGCCGGCCGGGGACGTTCAGGTACTCGTCGACGCACAGCCGACCGTGCTCGGTGGGCAGGCCCATGGCCTCGACCAGCGGGTCGGGGCGCACCCCGACGCACCAGATGAGCGACCGGGTGGCGACGAACTCGCCGCTGTCGAGCCGGACGCCCTCGGAGGTCGCCTCCTTGACGGACGTTTCGGTGAGGATCTCCACGCCGCGGGCGCGCAGCACCTTGTCGGCGGTGCGCGAGAGGCGTTCGTCGAGCCCGGGCAGGAGGCGGGGCGCGACGTCCACGAGCAGCCACCGGGCGCGTACGCCCATGGCGCGCAGCGCGCTGTCCCGGCGTACGAGGGCGTCGGTGAACAGGACGCCATGGGCGGCCACTTCGGTGCCCGTGTAGCCCGCTCCGACGACCACGAAGGTCAGCCGCGCGGCGCGTTCGTCGGGGTCGGTCGCGGCTGAGGCCAGCTCGGTCTGGCGGGTGACGTGGTCGCGGAGGTAGAGCGCCTCGGGCATGCCGCGGAAGCCGTGCGCGTGTTCGGCGACGCCGGGGATGGGCAGCAGCTTGTTGACGCTGCCGACCGACAGGACCAGCCGGTCGTAGTCCAGCGCGCCGCGCCGGCCCTCGGGGTCGGCGTACTCGACGCGGCGGCCGTCCAGGTCGACGGTGTCGACGTGGCCGAGGACGAGCCGTACGCCCGGCAGGGTTCCGGTCAGGGAGACCGAGACCCGCCGTGGTTCGAGCACACCGGCGGCGACCTCGGGCAGCAACGGCAGGTACAGGAAGTAGTCGTTGGGGTTGACCAGCACGATCTCGGCGGCGCCGCGCGCCGTGCGCGACAGCTCCCGGGCGGCGTGGTAACCGGCGAATCCTGCTCCGACGATCACGATGCGGGCTCGGCTGCTCACTGACGGCTCCTGGGTCGGGTGCGTCCGGTGACGGGTGCGATGGCGATGCCGTTCCGGGTAACCGGCGCGCGCCGCCCTCAAACGCGCCGCCGAGGGCCCCTGCCGCTCGTATACATAACTGCACGATTGTGCAGTGGTTCGGGGCGTGACGCTCCCGCGTGGGGTGTGCCGGGCAAGCACTGGACGGGCCCTTTTGTACGGGCACGGGACGAGCGAGGGGCCGGTACGGGCGTGGGAAGCGACGAATTCATCAGCTGGCGCAACCATTTCCTGCTGCTCCTCGACCGGATCCCGACCCCGATCGCCATCTGCCGGGCGGACGGCGAGGTCACGGTCGCCAACCCGGCGATGGCCGCCGAATGGGGCACGGCGCCCGTCCGGCTGCGCGGCCGCAACCTCCAGGACCTGTTCCGGCCGCGCGCCCCCGGCCGGCTGGACCGGCACATCGAGGCGCTGCGCCTGGGCCGCCGGCCGCGCCACCCCATCGAGGTGCGCTGGCTGGTGGGCACGGACGGCGTCGAGCGGGAGGGCGAACTGCTCGTGGACCCGGTCGGCGACGCGTTCCCGGCGAGCCCGATGCTGCTGGCGGTGCTGCGGGTGCGCAGCGAACAGGTGCCGCGCCAGGCCGAGCCGATGGCGGAGGTCAGTGGGGTGGAGGGGAACATCCTCGCACTGGCGGCCGCCGGGGCGACGACGGCCGCCATCGGCAAGGCCGTGGGCCTGACCGTGGACGGCGTCAACTACCACTTGACCCGGCTCACCCGGCGCTGGCGGGTGCCCAACCGCACGGCGCTGGTGGCCAAGGCGTACGTCCTCGGCGTGCTCTCCACCCGCGAGTGGCCGCCCGCCCCGGCGCCTCAGCGACGGGGGGCGTGCCGCAGTACGCAGTCGCCGCACATCCCGCCGGGCAGGACCCGGTAGTACAGGCAGCAGGTGCGGCGGACGAAGGACGGCCCACCGCGGGTGCTCAGTGTGCCGGTGTCGCGCAGGAGGGGATCCGCCAGGAGCGCCCGGGTCAGGGCGAGCGCGCGGGCGGCGGTGTCCGGCCGGTCGTGGTCGCGGCACCAGGTGTGCAGCACCCGCAGCGCGCCGGCCAGGGACGAGCCGGCGTTGCCCCACAGCAGCCGGCCGGAGACGGGGACGACGGCGCGCGTGACGCGGTGCACGTCCGTCAGCGGTCCGCGCAGGACGTGGTCGCCGAGCTGCGCCGCGAGCGCCGCGGGATCCCCGGCGGGCGGCAGCGCCGCCGGCCGGGGCAGCCACAGGTCCTCCGGGGCCGTACGGGCGGGGTGCCACCCGAGCCGGCCGCCGGAGAGATCGGGGATCCGGCCGGTCAGCGCCGCCGAGCCGAGGGCGACGGACAGCAGCCGCCCCGCGAGGCCCTGGAAGGCGACGGACGCGGCCACCCGCCGGTCCGCCGTCCCCAGCCGCTCCGCCACGGTCTCCACCCTGGCCCGTACGGCGTCCTCCCCGAGAGGGAGGTAGCCCTCGTCGGCGAACGACGTGGTGTCGTCGGTGCGCAGGGCGAAGAACGGGCCTACGGAGGAGAGTTCGGCAAGGCACATGGGCGGGGCGGTTCCGTCGGTCGGGGTCGGTCGGAGGCCGGTCCGGGTGGAGGCGGGCCGCTCGCCCGTCTCCACCCGGAACCGGCAGCCTCCCACAGGGGTCGGCGTCGCGTCCGCGTGGTTCAGGCGCCGGTGCGGCGCATGCGGCGGGACAGGGTGACGGCGGCCGCACCGGTGAGGAGGAGCGCCCCGGCGCCGGCGGCGGCGGGCAGGGCGCTGTCCGCGCCGGTGGCGGCGAGGTTGTCGGTGCTCGACGCGGAGGAGCCGGTGGAGCCGGTGCCGGTCGTGCCGGAACCGCCCGTGGAGGAGTCGCCGGAGGTCGTGCCCGGGGAGGCCGAGGCCGAGGCGGAAGCAGAGGCGGACGACGACGGGGACGGGGAGGGTGACGCGGACCTGGAGGGTGAGGGTGACGTCGAGGACGTGCCCTTGCCGGTGGTGCCGCCGGTCGTGCCCGTACCGCCGGTCGTCGTGCCGGTCCCGCAGGCGAGGGCGGCGCGGCCCGGCCGGGAGCCCCGGCCGTCGATCTCGGCGAGGGACTGCTCGGCGAGGGCGGGGACGACCTGCGCGGTCACGCGCAGGGTCTCCCGGTCGACGACGGCCTTCCGGGAGCCGATGGCGCCTCGGTCCGCGGGGGCGGCGGAGCAGCCCAGTTGCCGGGTGCGCAGCCAGGCCAGGCCCTTGTTGGCGGCTCCCGCCCGCTTGCCGACGAGCAGGGCCTGGACGCCGAGGGCGGTGCTTCGGGAGTCGCCCTCGCGGCCCGTGGCGGTGGCCGCGAAGCCGCCGTCGGGCAGCTGCGTCCTCTCCAGCCGGTCGAGCGCCCGCTTGGCCTCCTCCGGGCGGCCGGCGGCGTACAGGGCCTGGACGGCCATGCCGGTGCTGCCGGTGTCCGACACGCACGCCTTCGCGTCCGGGCCGTTCTGGAGGGGGAAGCCGCCGTCGTCCTCGCACCGGGACTTCAGGAGGAAGTCGACGGCCTCCTTCGGCACCTGATGGAAGCGGCTGAGCGCCAGGATGCCGAGGGGCTGGGTGTACTGGTCGTGCGTGTCCGAGGCGGCCGTGTCCTTGAAGCGGCCGTCCTTCTGGAGGCTGCCCTTGAGCATCTCGATCAGGTTGTGGTCGCCGAAGTGCTCCGGGTCGCGGTTCTCGGCCGCGGCGACCAGGGCGAGTTTCGCGGCACCGGTGGCGGACACGTCGCCCGCCTTGCCCGGGGTGAGGTAGTCCCTCGCGTTGGTCTGGAGCCAGTTGGTGGCGCGCTCGGCGGTGGCACCCGCGGTACCGGAGGCGGCGAGGCCCAGAACGATGTCGGCGGTCAGGCCGTGGTCGCGCGAGACGTGGCCGCCGTTGCTCAGCTGGTCGGCGGCCCAGGTGGCGGCGGCCTCCGCGGCGGCGGACCTGGCGGTGTCCTTGCCCGCGGCCTTCTCGGCGGCCGCCCTGGCCTGGGCCTCCGCCCCGGCCCTCGGCGCGGGTTCGGCGGCCGCGGCAGTGCCCGCGCCGGGCAGCAGCAGGGCGACTCCCACGAGGGCGGCGGGCAGCGTGGCCGCCGCTCTCGGGCGTATGGACGGTGACATACGGGTCTCTCCTCGGGTGCTCTGGCGTTCTGCGTTCTGCGGGTTCCGGCGTTCGGACGGCCGGCCGAAGCCGGCCGGTGCGTCGAAGGCCGCCGGGCGACCAGGGTGCGGCGCGGCGGGTACGACGGGACCGACGAGCGGGAACACGTCGGTGCCGCGGCGCGCGGCGGGGGCGCCGACCCGCGGCCGCCGGTGTGCGCGGCAC
>NZ_JAGGOL010000009.1 GCF_018614525.1 Streptomyces sp. ISL-11 | reverse complement strand
CCGCCCGCCGCGCCCGCCGCCCCGTCGCCCTGCTCGCCGCCTGCGCGATCGTCGCGGCCGTCGTCGGCGGCGGCTCGGCCGCGCTCGTCGGCGAGCTGACGCACACCGCGTCCGGCAGCGGCAACGGCACGCCCGTGCAGAACGTCTCCTCCAAGACCAGCGGCGTCGCGGCGGTGGCCCAGGCCGTCGGCCCCAGCATCGTGGAGATCAAGGCGGCCACCTCCTCCGGCCAGTCCACCGGCTCCGGCGTGGTCATCACCGGCGACGGCGAAGTGATCACCAACAACCACGTGGTCGCCGGAGCCGACTCCGTGAAGGTCAGCTTCAGCGACGGCAGCGCGAAGACCGCCAAGGTCGTCGGCACCGACCCCGACAAGGACCTGGCCCTGATCAAGGTGCAGGGCGCGAGCGGTCTCAAGGCCGCCTCCCTCGGCGACTCCGGCAAGGTCAAGGTCGGCGAGGACGTCGTCGCGATCGGCTCGCCCGAGGGCCTGACCGGCACGGTCACCAGCGGCATCGTCTCCGCCCTCAACCGCGACGTCACCGTCTCCAAGGAAGAGGGCCGGGCCCCGCGGCAGCGCCAGGGCGGCGGCCTGCCCCAGTGGCCGTTCGAGTTCGGCGGCGAGCAGTACAACGGCGACACCGGCTCGTCCAAGACCACCTACAAGGCCATCCAGACCGACGCCTCCCTCAACCCGGGCAACTCCGGCGGCGCCCTGATCAACATGAGCGGCCAGATCATCGGCATCAACTCCGCGATGTACGCGGGCGCGTCCGCCTCCTCCGGGGAGTCCGCCGGCAGCGTCGGCCTCGGCTTCGCGATCCCCGTGAACACCGTCAAGGCCGACCTGGCCAAGCTCCGCGCCGGCGGCACCGGCGGCTGATCCCGCGCCGCCCGGCCGGCGTGCGAGGCTGAGAGGGCCCGACGCCCCCGTACGCACCCGAACCGCGAGGTAAGCCGATGAGCCCCGCCGACCACGGCGACCAGCCCGCCCGCGTCCTGATCGTGGACGACGAACCCGCCGTCCGCGAGGCGCTGCGCCGCAGCCTCGCCTTCGAGGGATACGGCACCGAACTGGCCGTCGACGGGCTCGACGCGGTCGAGAAGGTCGCCTCCTACCGGCCCGAACTGATCGTCCTGGACGTCCTGATGCCCCGCATGGACGGCCTGACCGCCGCCCGCCGGCTGCGCGCCTCCGGAGTCACCGTCCCCATCCTCATGCTCACCGCGCGCGACACCGTCGGCGACCGCGTGACCGGCCTGGACGCGGGTGCCGACGACTACCTCGTCAAGCCCTTCGAGCTGGACGAGCTGCTCGCCCGTATCCGCGCCCTGCTGCGCCGCAGCTCCTACGCGGCCGCCACCCCCGCCGACACCGACACCCACACCCTCGCCTTCGCCGACCTGCGCATGGACCTCGCCACCCGCGAGGTGACGCGCGGCACCCGCGCGGTGGAGCTGACACGCACCGAGTTCACGCTGCTGGAGCTCTTCCTCGCGCACCCGCGGCAGGTCCTCACCCGCGAGCAGATCCTCAAATCGGTCTGGGGCTTCGCCTTCGAGCCCTCCTCCAACTCCCTGGACGTGTACGTGATGTACCTGCGCCGCAAGACGGAAGCGGGCGGTGAGCCCCGGCTGGTGCACACCGTGCGCGGAGTGGGCTACGTGCTCAGAGCGGACGGCGGCACCGAATGATCAGGCGGTTCCGCCGGCTGCCCCTGCGGTCGCGGCTGGCGCTGCTGACGGCCGTGGCCGTCGCGGTCGCGGTCGCGGCCGTGGCGGGCGTGTCCTGGGTGGTGCTCAAGCAGCAGCTCGAAGAACAGCGCGACACGACCCTCACCAGCGTGCGCCCGGCGGACGACACCGTGGTGGACCTGCTGCGGACGTGCGGCGCGGCCATGCGCCCGTACCCCAGCCCGTACACCGTGCAGATCATCACGACCTCGGGCACGGTCTGCACCACGGCGGGCAAGTCACCGGTCGCGGTGGGCGCCGCCGATCTGGCCGTCGCGCCGGATCAGGACCCGGTCCTGCACGACGCGCGGGCGAAGGACGGCAAGGAGATGCGGGTCGCCACCTCGGCGAGCCGGGTGCGCGGCGTGTACGCGGTCTCCATCGCCCAGCCGGTCACCGACATCGACAAGCCGCTCACCAAGCTCGCCCTGGTCCTGGCCCTGACCGCCGGCGTCGGTGTCCTCGGCGCGGGCGCCGCCGGCCTGGGCATCGCCCGCGCCGGCCTGCGGCCCGTGGACCAGCTCACGGGCGCGGTCGAACACATCGCCCGGACCGAGGACCTGGCCGTCCGCATCCCCGTCGAGGGCGAGGACGAGATCGCCCGGCTCTCGCGGTCCTTCAACTCCATGACCGCCGCCCTGGCCTCCTCCCGCGACCGCCAGCAGCAGCTGATCGCCGACGCGGGCCACGAGCTGCGGACGCCGCTCACCTCGCTGCGGACCAACATCGACCTGCTCGCCCGCAGCGAGGACACCGGACGGGCGATCCCGCCGGAGGACCGCAAGGCGCTGCTGGCGAGCGTCAAGGCCCAGATGACGGAGCTGGCCGCCCTGATCGGCGATCTCCAGGAGCTCTCGCGCCCCGACGGCGCGCCCGGCAGCGGCCCGGTCCAGGTCATCGCCCTGCACGAGGCCGTCGAACGCGCGGTGGACCGGGCCCGGCTGCGGGGCTCCGGGCTGACGTTCGAGGTACGGCTGGAGAGCTGGTACGTACGGGCCGAACCGGCGGCGCTGGAACGGGCGCTGGTGAACCTGCTGGACAACGCCGTCAAGTTCAGCCCGCCGGGAGGCGTCGTGGAGGTGACCCTCGCCGCCGGCGATCTGACCGTACGCGATCACGGCCCGGGCATCGCCCCCGAGGAACTCCCCCACGTCTTCGACCGCTTCTGGCGCTCCCCCTCGGCCCGCAGTCTGCCGGGCAGCGGCCTGGGCCTGTCGATCGTCGCGCGTACGATCCAGCAGGCGGGCGGCGAGGTGACCCTGCGAGCGGCGGAGGGCGACGGAACGTCCGCGACGGTACGCCTGCCGGGCGCGCCAACGGCACCGCCGTCGGGCCCGTGAACCCCCGGGGCCGGCCGCAGCGCCGGCTCACGGAGAGGTGACGGCCTGCTCCAGCAGCCCGTGCAGGACGCGCTGCTCCTGCGGGGTGAGGCCGGACAGCGGGGAGTCCACGGCGAGGAGTTCGAGGAGACGTTCGCGCAGGGCCGTGCCCTCGGCCGTGAGGACGAGGTGCTTGGCGCGGCGGTCGGTGGGGTGCGGGTGGCGCTCGACCAGGCTCTGCTTCTCCAGCTTGTCCACGACGAAGGTGGTGTTGGAGGGTTCGCAGCTCATGCGTTCGGCGAGCTCCCGCATGGTCATCGGCCCGCTCATCTCCCGCAGCGCGGTCGCCTGGGGCGCGGTGAGGCCCAGGGTGGCGGCGCGCCCCCGTACATGCTCGGCGATCCGCTGGGCCAGTCCGTTCACCAGACCGCACAGCTGTCGCTCGGCGATGGCCTGCGGCTCGGAGGACGGCGTCATGCCAGCACCCTAACAAATCCGTCAAGACGAAATATTTACAGCTTGAATGATTCGAACTTGATGCTTATGGTGGGCGTCGCCGCCGCGGGAAACGTGGCGACGACCTGATGACGACCCCACAGGAGAGAACCCATGGCTGACGTGACGGTGGATCAGGCCGGACGACTGCGCCGACCGGCGGGAATCCGCTCGATACGGCTGGGCGACACGAAGGTGTCGTACGTGCCGGACGGCGATGTGCGGCTCCGGCCGCTGCCACTGCTCCAGGACACCACCGACGAGGTGTGGGCCGCACACCCGGAGTACCTGGACGCCGCGGGCCACCTCGTGGGGAGCGTCGGCGGCCTGCTGGTGGAGCACGGCGACCGCGCGCTGCTGATCGACGCGGGCTTCGGCCCGCGGAAGCTCGACGCTCCGGACGGCCCCCTCGGCGCGATCCACGGAGGCGCGCTCCCGCACAGCCTGGCCGAACTCGGCCGCCGCCCCGAGGACATCGAAGCGGTGGCCTTCACCCACCTCCACTCCGACCACCTCGGCTGGGCCTGCCTTCCCGCCCCCGGCGGTGACCGGCCCCTGTTCGCCCACGCCGACCACCTGATCTCCGAGCCGGAGTGGGACCGGCGCGACCTCCTGGAGGCCGAGCAGGTCGCCGCCCTGGAACCGCGCGTTCGTACGATCACGGACGGGCAGGAGATCTTCCCCGGCGTACGCGTGCGGATCACCCCCGGCCACACCGTCGGGCACGCCGAGTACGTCATCACCGGGGGCGGCCGGCGTCTGATCGCCTTTGGTGACGCCATGCACTCGCCGATCCAGGTCGACCACCCCGACTGGTCCTCGGCCTTCGACCACGACCTCGCCCGGACCGCCGACCACCGCCGCCGCCTCGTCGCCGAGCTGGCGGAGCCCGGCACGATCGGCTTCGGCGTCCACTTCGCCGACGTGGTGTTCGGACACGTCCGGCAGGACGGAGTCGGCCCGGCCTGGCGGCCCCTGGACGCCTGACCGTTGGGCCGGCCTCAGCCCTTTTCAGCCCGCTGGGGGTGCCCCCAACGGGCTTGAATGCGGCTGAGCCCCGCCCATTTCAAGCCCGTCCGGCGCTTGAGGACACCACCGCGCAGCGGGGTGCGCATGCCACGGGCGACGGCCACCGCCTAACCCGTCTTCCCCACCGGGAGTTCCACCCCGCCGATCTCCGCGCGAATCCCGTCCCGTTCGACCGAAACGTCGCGCAGCCGCAGGCCCACCGCCTCCTTCGGCAGTTGGAAGGAGAGGGACAGCCGGTCGGTCAGCTCCGGCGGCCGCAGCTGCATCACCCCGGTGATCAGCCGGGGGTCGAGACCGATCTTCTCCAGCAGCCAAGGGTGTTCGACCACCGCATCGACGAGATTGACCTGCGTGAGTCTCTCCACGAACCGGGGCGCGCCCGTGAGCCGGTGCAGCCGGTCCTCGTCGCGCAGCACCAGCTCGGTCTCGGCCGGTGACACGCCCAGCCGGCCGGCCAGCGCCGGCACCGACAGCATCGCCTTGATCCGCGCCGCGTCGCGGCTGATGCGCTCGGCGGTCTCCCGGTGCAGGGTGAGGCCCTTGTCCTTGCCGGGCCGGTACGTCGCCACCCGCGGCACGTCGACGCTCATCCCGTCGATGTCGGTGGACAGACCGCGGTCCCCGACGCGCTGCAGCCGGGCCTGCGCCCGCAGACGCAGTTGCTGCCCCGCCACGTCGACGCGGCCCTCGGCCGCGATCTCATGGGCGCCGGTGCTCCGGAATCTGACCTGGGAGGCACCGAGTTCGCGGTTGAGGTCGGCGAAGGACAGCAGGACGTTGCCGTCCACCTTCCCGATCACGGCGCCCTTGATGTCCGTGGGCAGATCGCCGGTGAGCCGGACGTACTGCCCGCTCGCCCGTACCTTCGCCAGCGATACGCGCCCGGCGGCGACGTGCGGCACGGTGACGTCGACGCGCTCCAGCTCCTTCGCCAGCACCTGGGTGAGGAAGGGGAAGCCGTGGATGTCCACCTGGGGCGCCGCCGCCAGGTGGAGTTGCTGCTGGAGCTTGCGTTCGGCCTGCTTCTCCGCGTACAGCACCGCGCAGCGGTCGGCCAGGACGAGCACGGCGGCGCAGGCCGCGGCCGCGATCAGCAGCTTCGCCGCGCGGGGGACGCCGGGCAGGCGACGGGAACGGCGGGGACGGCGGCGGGAGCGCTTGGCGCGGCGGTGGCCGGGCGGGGGCGAACCGTCGTCGTCGGGGGTGACGTAGGTGAACTCGAAACCGAAGGGGTGGCCGGTCGACCCGGCCCCGGGTATGTGCGGGTCGGCCTCGGGATCGGCCTCCGCGCCCGCCGGCCGGCCCGGATGCGGGCCCGCCTCGGGCTCGGCGAGTGACGCGAGTTCTTCATAGGGATTGGGCGGAAGGGACGATACGCGTGTGGGGGTGCGCATCGCCTCATCCCATCACGCGCGAACCCCTCGAACGCAAGCCCTACCGCCGGTACACGTAATTTGAGCGCTATTTCCGGCCGTTGAATCGCACACATCCCCGCCGCGCCGTCTGTGGGCGGCCCCGCCGGACAGGCCGCCCACAGACGGGATCGATCAGATGGCGATGACGTTGGCGGCCGAGGGTCCCTTCGCCCCGTCCTGGATCTCGAACTCGACGTCCTGCCCCTCGGCAAGTGTCTTGAATCCATTGCCCTGGATGGCCGAGAAGTGGACGAACACGTCCTTGCTCCCGTCCGCCGGAGTGATGAAACCGAACCCCTTGGACTCGTTGAACCACTTGACCTGGCCCTTGAGCTTGGACATGGGCGCCTCCTGTCGATGCGGACCGGAGATCACCGTCTCACGGGGCACCGCCTCCGGGGAATGCCTTCCGGCCGACTTGGACCGGCGTTCACCCGACGGTTCCGGTGTTCTTCGTCAGCGCACCCGAGCGCGACAGCTCCAGCAAGGTCTCCCGCAGTGCCCCCTGGAATTCCCCCATCGTCCGGCGGGCTTCAGGGGTGTCGACGAAGATGGAGTTCATGAACAGCCCGCGGAAGTTCCGCTGGTACCAGGAGCATGTGCCGTTCGCCCGCGAGCTCCATACGTGCGACGCGGGCCGCCACTCCTCGAAGTTCTCCGATCCCGGGCACTTCCGCATGTCGATGTACGAGAAGAAGTTGACCGGGAACGGCCAGGACCGCAGAGCGAAATGGTGCGGCGCGAGCAGTTCCCACGCCCGTACGAACGGCACGTCGATGTGCCGCATCATCTCCGTGAAACCCGACCGCACGCCGGCCATGATCTCCTCGAAGTCCTTGTCCTCCGCCACCGAGAACTCGATGGGCATCGTATTGACGAACCACCCGACCGAATGCTTCCAGGGCCCCCGGCCGCGCTCGCTGACCGGCATGAACCCCCGGTAGACGCCAGGGCCGCCCGCCTGCCGCAGCGAGACGGCGACCGCGGCCAGCACCCCCATGAACACCTTGCCGCCTGCCGCGAGGCACCGCGCCTCCAGCTCCTCCGTCTCCCGCGCGTCCAGCAGCCGGTCGGCCTCGTTCACCGTCGGGTACATACGGCCGGATTCGACACCGAGTTCCAGCGGGAAGCGCGGGAAGAACTCACCGTTGCTCGCGATGAACGACTTCCAGTAGTCGAGCCGGGTGTCGTCCGCGCCGATGGACCCGTAGCGCCGGCTCTGCTCGTGCGCGAAGTCCAAGTAGCTGCCGGCCTCAGGGAGTGCGGCCTCCTCACCCCGCGCGAAGGCCGCGTACGCGTTCTGGATGTCGTAGACGACATTCGACATCGACATACCGTCGGACACGATGTGGTCGAAAGCGAGGTACACCGTCGAGGATTCCTCCCGGACCACCGCGCCCATCATGAACAGCGGCCACGCGAGCGTGTCGATGCTCTTCGTGAAGCTGTCGGCCATGAACGCCCGGAGTTCCTTCGTCGAGTCGAACTCGCCGATCTCCAGGGCTTCGAGCGCGATGTCCTCCGGCTCCAGCGCCGCGCACGCGAGATCCCCCGCCAGCCGCCGGAACTCGCACCGCAGCACCTCGTGCCGCCGCGCGAAGAACAGAAACGCGGATTCGAGCGCCCCCCGGTCGAGCGTTCCCCCCACCTCGAACGTGAGGGCGAGCCAGGACGCGAACGGATCGTTCGCCTTCCGCGCCTCCTCGACCACCGAGAAGTGTTTGTCCTGGTTGAACGAGGCGCGCCTGCCGGACTCCTCGGTACGGCTGCCATCGGCCACTCCCCGGGCCCGCAGCCGCCACTCGACCACCCGCCCGGGCGCGATGTCGAGCCCTTCCAAAGGAAACTGCCGCATGCTGACTCTCTCCCGCCATGGAGGAACGACTCTTCGGCTGTCAACGACCCCGGGCCGTACGGGTGACGCGGGGCGGCGCGCGCCCCCGGCCCACGCCTCAGGCCGCGAGCCGCGCCACGGTCGATTTCGCGCCGAGTTCGCACCACAGCAACTTCCCCCGGAACCCCGGCCCCGAGGCGGGTCCGCCGAAGGCGTGACTCCCCCAGTTGTCGGCACACACCCGCACGATGAGCAGCCCCCGGCCGTACGTCGCTTCCGCTTCCACGGCACGTACGACGGCGCCGGGCCGCTCGCCGAATGGCGCGGGCACGTCGGGGTTCGTGTCCCAGACAGTGATCCGCACACCGCGCGGCGTCTCACGTACGTGCAGTTCGGCGGGGCCGTCGGAGTAGCGGTACGCGTTGGTGACGAGCTCGCTCGTCAACAGCTCGGCTTCGTCCACCAGTTCGTGCAGCGCGTGACTGCTGAGGACTCCGCGCAAGGTGATGCGGGCGATTCGCGCCGAGCGCGGGTCATGCGGCAGGTTGAGCGTGTACGACCAGGGCTTCTCCGGGGATACGGTTGCCATGAAGGCTCCTTGGAGGAGGAGGTGGATTGGCTGAATGCCGAGCGGTGTCAATGTCGCCCACTGGGCAGGGCGGTGCGCTTCCGCTTCGCGGCGGGCCGGGTTAGTGGCCTGGCTCACACCGTAGGGTCGGCGATGGCCTATATTCCACTCGTTCATCGAAATAAGGGCCAACCAGCCCCGTGTGGGTGACGTCTGGGGATCAGGAGGTGCTGATGGCGGCGGCAACCAGCCCGACCTTGCGGCAGCAGCGGCTTGGGGTCGAGCTACGAAAGCTCCGCGAACGCGCGGGGTTGTCCACATCGGCGGCAGCGGCGCTCCTCGGCGTGAACCAGTCGAGGATCAGCAACATCGAGGCCGGCCGCTACGCGGTGGGCGCGGATCGCGTCCGCACCATGGCCCGCAACTACACCTGCTCGGACAGAGACCTGGTCGAAGCGCTCGCCGGAATGACGGGCGGCCGGACACGCGGGTGGTGGGAGGAATACCGGGACTTCCTCAGTGCGGGGTTGCTCGACCTGGTCGAACTTGAGCACCACGCGACGGCGCTGCGGGTAGCTGGTGTGATTCACATTCCGGGTCTGTTGCAGACCACAGATCACGCACGCGCGATGTTCAACACCGCAGTACCATTACTGGAGCAGTACGAGGTCGAGCACCGGGTGTCGCTGCGCATCAAACGCCAGGCGATCCTGCACGGAGATACACCAACACCGCTCATCGCCATCCTGCACGAAGCCTCTCTGAGGATGGGATTCGGAGGTCCCGCTACTGCGCGAGCTCAGCTCGGCTACCTCATCGAGATGAGCGAGCGGGACAACGTGACCGTCCTGGCGTTGCCTTTCGGTAGTGGCACATTCCCCGGGTCGGGACAGCCGGTGGTCTACGCCTTCGGACCCGTGCAGCAGCTCGACACCGTGCAACTCGACACCGATCACGGCTGCGTGTTTCTCGACGCGGAGGCACAGTTGCTGAGGTACCGGACCGTGCTGGACCGGATGGAGCAATGCGCCCTCAAACCCGGCGAGTCACGTGACCTCATTCATCGCATCGCACGTGAGATTGAGAGATAGCACCGTGCCTACCAACAACTGGCAAAAGTCTTCCTACAGCCACGAGGGCGCCAACTGCCTCTACGTAGCATCTGCAGGCGACGGCGTCATACGACTCCGCGAGAGCGACGCCCCGGACATAATCCTCACCGCAACTCGCCCGGAACTGGACGCGCTCGTACGCAGCCTTAGGGCCGGGCAGCTCGTCCGCGCAGACCGGTGACGCCCACCTGGCAGAAGTCGCCCTACAGTGGAGATTCGTCGAACTGCCTTAGGAGTCGTCTCATTTGGCGGCTTGAGGAGTCTGCGCTGTGTGGCGATGGTAGAAGGCTTGGTTCCGGACGAGCTGTGTGAGCTGTTCCAGCGGGCCGGCCGCGATCGTCTTCGTAGCCACGGCAAGCTGGACCTGGCATCAGTCGGCCGTCGGGGTCGACCGCACACCGCCGCTTCACCGAGTGGAGTACCGCCCGGGCCTGGGCCAAGCTGCACCGCGTCATCCTCGACGAACTGGGCTCGTGCGACGGCTTGAACTGGTCGCGCTGCCCAAGGACGCGGGTGCGCAGCCCCGCGCCGCAGCCCGAGCGCCAGCCCCGCCGCCCGCGCCCCGAACTCGCCCAGGCCTGGGCCACCGTGCATGTCGTCGAAGTCGAGCAGTGGTACGGGACGCGGTCGAGCCCGAACGCTCATGACGACCGCGGGGCTCCTCGCCGCGCGCGTGTGATGCTGGGGGCGTACGCCCCGGGTTGCAGGCGATGAACGCCGAGCAGAGCATGGAACCGAGCGCAAGGGCAACCGGGAACCCGTTGCCTGCCTGCCGGCCGCTCCGGCGATTGGCCGCGAGACCGGCTGAGGGGCGAAAAGAACCTGATCTACGGTTGCTGGCAAGGAGTGAATTTCATGGCCGAAAAGGTAATTGACGTCACGCTGGCCAGCATGACCAACACAGGTGATACTCACGTCAGCCCGGTGGGTTCCATCATGACCGGCACGGCCCGAGCCGTTGACGACGAGCAAGTATTCGATTCGGGGCTCCTCTACGACAGGAAGGAGGGGCAGCCCATGCATCCGAGTGGGGTGCAACG
The DNA here is from genome assembly GCF_018614525.1 of Streptomyces sp. ISL-11. Taxonomy (GTDB): domain Bacteria; phylum Actinomycetota; class Actinomycetes; order Streptomycetales; family Streptomycetaceae; genus Streptomyces. Next base: position 64,963 of record NZ_JAGGOL010000009.1, on the reverse strand, counting down.
CCTCCTCCCGGGCGAGAGTGTCACCTTGAATACGACGAAGCGACTCGCCGTCTCCTACCCCGAAGTGGAGAGCGAGGGTCACTTCAAACAGATGCTGCTCATCAATGCCGACCTGGCGCAAAAAATAGCTGCAACCGGAGAAGTGGAGATACGCCCCTACTTCGGCTGCTTCATGCACAAGGTCCTCTTCAATGAGATCGACGGATTTGAGACGCTCGATTGTCACCACAGTATCTTCTTCGAAGGAAAGAAGTGGAGTTTCACGTCGACCTTCACGATAAATCTGATCTCCTCGTCCGGTTAAACATCATCTCAATTGGTGAGGTGCCGTCGGATGAAGGGTGCCGTTCCCAGGAGGAGTGCGGCGAAGACTGTCAGTCGTTGAAGGCCGGGCTGAGTGACGAGGTTGCTGTGCTGGATGCCCTAGACCGCGTACCAGTTAGCGGCGAGGTCGGTCGCAGTCTTTAACGTCGCTGCCACTCCCACCCACATCCTCCTCCGCGAGAGCGACACTCCTGGCGTAACCCTCACCCCCACCCGCCCACAACTGCTCGCCCTCCTCCGCAGCCTCAAAGCCGGGCCGCGGCTGGACCGGAAAAGCTGACCGGCGTTCCCGCCGGTACGCGCACCGGCATCCTCGCCCCAACGCACCCGCGAGCCCAGACCACTTAGGGTCATCAGCCCCACGCAGACAAGCCAACCGGAGCGGACAGCACACTGGCGGCCTCTCTTACGGGGGGGTGTGCGCGAAAGTGGGGTTCCAATGGCCTCACGATCCATCTCAGTGGTAGATGACGACGAGGGAGGCGAGCAGAAGCGTGGCTGAAGCTGTGACCCCCAGGATCCGGTAGCGGCTCCACGCGGCCAGTGCGAGGGAGCATGACCACGCTCCGCCTGTGATGGTGGCAGCCCACCAGCCGGCAGTCGCTTGTGCGGCGGCGAGGGGGAACGGCGCCAGCAGGATCGTCGGCGGGATGACTGCGTGCCGTGGCCTGATGCCCAGTCGTTTGTAGACGATCACCAGGACGATCAAGGCAGTCGTAAAGGTGAGGGGGATTTCCGCCAAGCCCCACCATGTCCAGCCCCAGCAGAAGCTGTCTGTCTTCTCGCATGCCTGATCGCTGTCACGCTTGACCCAGGAGAAGAAGTACACGGCACCGCAGGCCAGAACCGCACCAGTGACAGCCGCTCCGGACACTCGCGGTATGACAGGGCGCGGTTCTGTGGGGGAGGCGTTCATGCCTACAGCCTTCCCTGATCGATGGCCGGGGGCCTGAGTAGAAATACTCAGGCCCCCGGATCGGTTACGGCGTGGCCGGGTGATCGCGACCCTGGTGATCCTGTGGTTCCAGCTTCCGTACGCCGCTCTCGCTGTCTTCTACGGCGTGGGCCGCTCCTCGAGTGCGAGGATCGTTCCGACCCCTTGGAACCGTCGGCGGCCCGGGCGGACGGATCACGCGTCGGCCGGAGTCGTCCATTCGACGAGCTCGACCACCACGCCGTTCGGGTCGGTGACCTGGAAGAGCCGTTCGCCCCAGGGCTCCTCGCGCAGCGGCAGCGTGATCGTGACGCCCTCGGCGCTCAGCCGGCGCTCCTGCTCCTCGATGCCGGTGACGGTGAAGACCACGATCAGGCCGGAGGCGTGCTGGTCGCGCTGTTCGGCGGGCAGTATCTCTATGCCGCGCCGGAGCAGGACCAGGTCGACGGCCGCGTCCTGGCGGGTCAACGAGGAGAACCCGTCCGCAGCCATGGTCTGCGTGTAGCCGAAGTGCGTGGTGAAGAAGTCCCGGGAAGCGGCGACGTCCTCGACGGTCAGGCACACGGCGGAGGCGGTGACGTTCATCTGGCTCCTCAGAGGGAAACGGTCGCTGGCTACTACTTACTACCGACGTAAAGTTAGGCCGAGGGCAGCTAATAGGTCAAGGGGAAATTTACGTCGGGGGTAAAGTCGCCTCATGACCAGTGAACCCGTAGGGCTCAGGGAGTCCAAGAAGCAGGAGACCCGGCAGTCGATCTCCGCTCACGCGACCAGGCTCTTCATGGAGCAGGGCTTCGAGAGCACCACCATCGCCGAGATCGCCAACGCGGCCCGGGTGGCGAAGAAGACGGTCACCAACTACTTCCCGCGCAAGGAGGATCTGGCCCTCGACCACCACCAGGAGTTCGTGACGAGCCTGGCCCGGGCCGTCGCCGCGCGCGCCCCCGGCGAATCCGCGCTGGCCGCACTGCGCGGCGCCTTCGGTACCGCCGTGCGGGACCACGACCCCGTGGCGGGCTTCGCGGGGCCGGACTTCTCCCACATGATCGCCGACAGCCCCACCCTCACCGCACGGCTCCGCGACCTCCACGACCAGCGCGAGGAAGCCCTCGCCGAAGCCCTGACGGCCGCGACCGACGCCGCTCCGGGCGACATCGGCCCCCGGGCCACGGCGGCCCAACTCGGCGCCGCGCACCGCCTCCTGTTCCAGCGGATCCAGGAACTCACTCTCACCGGACACGACAACGCCTCGATCGCCGCCCTCGTCACCGAGGACGCCGACCGGGTCTTCGGCCTCCTGGAGCCCTCCCTCGCCGACTACGCCACCCGTACCGACGCCCCGGACCCCGCCTGATCGAAGGCAGCGGACCGGAGCGGGAGTTCGGCCGTGCGCCCTTCCGGTCGGGTGAAGCGCGGTTCGTGCGCCGGTCCGCGCCCTGATGGTGTTCTTCCGGTTTCCCGCACACTGGGGCGGCCGTCGGCCCTGGGGAGGGCCGCGTGTGGTCTCACCGCCATGGGGGTCCCGTGTCCGTTCCACCCGAGTTACCGCGTGAGGCCCGAGGGGCCAGGGATGTGCAGGTGGTGGTGGTCGGTGCCGGGTTCTCCGGTATCGGCGCCGCCATCCGGCTGCGTCGGCACGGTGTCCGTGACCTTCTGGTGCTGGAGAAGGCCCCGCAGCTCGGGGGCACCTGGCGGGAGAACACCTATCCCGGTTGTGCGTGTGACGTGCCGTCCCCGCTGTACTCCTACTCCTTCGCCCCGAACCCGGGATGGAGCAGGACCTTCGCCGGGCAGCAGGAGATCCACGACTATCTCCGGGCGACCGCGGACCGGTACGGCGTCGGCGAGGTGCTGCGGTGCGGTGTCCGTGTCCTGCGGGCCCGGTGGGACCCGAGCGCACGGCGCTGGTGTCTGGAGACCACCGACGGCGAGTACAGCGCCAAGGCGCTGGTCCTGGCCACCGGACCGTGGCACGAGCCGCGGCGGCCCGACGTGCCGGGGCTCGACGCGTTCGGCGGGCCGGTGTTCCACACCGCCGAGTGGGACCACGCAGTGGACCTGTCCGGCCGGCGCGTGGCCGTGGTCGGCAGCGGCGCCTCCGCGGTCCAGGTCGTCCCGGCCATCCAAGCCCGGACAGCGGCCGTGCACCTCTTCCAGCGCACCGCCCAGTGGCTCCTGCCCAGACCCGACCTCCCGGTCTCCCCGGCACTCAAGTGGTGCCTGTCCCATGTCCCGGGCGCGCAGCGCGCCATACGGGCCGGGCAGTACGGCCTCCAGGAAGGCTTCGGCCACGCCTTCCGCCACCCACGGCTCGTGGGCCCCGTGCAGGCCGCGTCCCGCGCGTACCTGCGTCTGGCGGTACGTGACCGGGTACTGCGGCGGGCACTGACGCCCGGCTACCGCCTGGGCTGCAAGCGCCTGCTGACGTCGAGCACCTACTATCCGGCCCTGGCCGAACCCCACGTCCACCTCCACCCCACCGCCGTCTCCGCCGTCCGCGGGAACCGTGTCATCGGCGCCGACGGCACCGAGGCCGAGGCCGACGTGCTGATCCTGGCCACCGGCTTCCGTGTCGGTGAGCTGCCACTGGCCCGCAGCGTCCACGGCACGGACGGGCGGACGCTGCACGAGACCTGGGGCGAGGACGGTCCCCAGGCGTACCTCGGCACGAGCGTCAGCGGATTCCCCAACCTCTTCCTCCTCCTGGGCCCCAACCTCCTCTCCGGCTCCAGCTCCGCCATCACCGTCCTCGAAGCCCAGCTCGCCTACCTCTGCTCCGCGCTGGCACACCTGCGGCTCGGCAGCCACACCTCCATGGACGTGAGACCGGCCGTCCAGGCCGCGTACAACGCCGCGGTACAGGAAGCACTCCGGACCACCGTGTACAACACGGGCGGCTGCTCCAGCTACTACTTCGGCCCCGGCGGCCGGAACACCTTCTGCTGGCCCTGGTCCACCGGCCGGCTCGTCCGCCGGCTGAACCACTTCCGTGCCGCCGACTACACCTACCGCGCATCATCCGGCCCGGCGCCCGCCCCTCGGGCGCCCGCGGACCACGGCCGTACGGCGGACGCGGAAGGAATCACCGCATGACACGGCGGCGCCCCAGGCCACGACCGTACGACCGGGAACTCCACAGCCTGCGGCCCATCGGTCACGGCGGGGAGCAGGAGCCGTCCCCCATCGGCTGGTACTTCGCACGCTTCAGCAAGCACCTCCGCCCCGGCCAGGTGGTCCCCATCACCCGCATGGACCGGCAGTACGCGCTGTTCCGCACGCGCGGCGGACGGGCCGCCGTGATCGACAGTCAGTGCTGTCACATGGGCGCCGACCTCAGCCGGTGCGGTCACGTGCGCGAGGAGAGGCTGGTCTGCGGCTTCCACGCCTGGGAGTTCGACAAGGAGGGGACGTGCCGGAAGATCCCCGGCGCGGACCGGATCCCCTCCCGGGCCGTGCAGCGCAGCCTTCCCGTGACCGAGGTGGCGGGCGTCATCTGGTTCTGGCACGGGTCACCGACCCCGGAGCCCCTGGGCGAGCTGGCCTTCGCCGAGGACCGCGGCCGGCACCTCTACCTGACCGGTGAGGTGCTCGTGTGCCACGCGGACCTGCTCCCGATCGGTGAGCACGTGACCGATTCCTCGCACTGGGCCTACACGCACAGCAAAGGGCACCCGATGGTCTCCGTCCCCCTGCGCGACGAGGGGCGCCACTTCTCGTTCCGGATCCAGCCCGCCGAAGCGCAGGACCTCCGCATCCACCACTTCCGCCCGCGCGTCGTGGTCTCGATGGTGGGCCCGACCACGGCGCTGGTCACCCACCAACCGGGCCCGGAGCCGGACGGCAAGCCGCACCGGATGGCCTTCGTCGCCGCCGTGAGTCCCGTGCGGCCCGGCATCACGATCGCGACGTGGTGCCTGATCGTCCGCAAACTCGGCCCCGACTGGCTGCTCTGGCCCGCCAATCGGCTCTGGGCGGCCTTCCTCTGGCGTCTGGTCAGGCGCAATCACCATGCCGACTTCGACATCCTGCGCTGGATGCGCCCGGTGGCCAAGGACCTCTGGTCGGCGGCGGACGGCCCCACCGTACGCGCCTACCGACGTTTCTACCGGCGCAACCTTCCCCCGGCCACAGCGGAACCCACGGCGGAATCCACGGAGGGACCCGCCCCCCGGAAGAGCTGACCGCCGTGCCGGGCACATCCCGGCATGCGGCACGACAGTCCTGGCACGCGTCACCGCCGGCCGTTCCGGCCCGCGGCCGGACGTCACCCGTTGGTGGGGCAGGGACGCGCATCGGCCCCACCCCGGGTGCCGACAAGTGCACACTCACCTGCATGAATCAGCCCACTTCGCCCGTAAGCCGCAGGCACCTGATCCGTCGTGCCGCAGGTGCGGCGATCGCCGGCACGGGGCTCGCCCTGGCCGGCAGCGACGCCGGTGCGGCCCCGCGGGACCGCGCCGGGAAGCTGCCGACCGTGGGGCAGACCTACCGGCTCAGCCTGAACGCCTTCGGCGTCACTCTCGTCAGCCACGCACCGCCACCGCACCCGCGGCTGAACTTCACCGGCTCACGGACGCTGACCATCCTCCCCGGCGGCCCCAACTTCGCCCGCTACGAAGTCCTCGACTTCGCCATGAACGCCTCCCACCCGCTGCTCGGCAAGGTCACTCTGGCACCGCCCCTCGTCAGCACACCGAACAGCAGGATCAGCAGGTCCCCCGACGGGCTCCTGGAGGACTGGCGGCAGCCGATCGTCATGACCGTCGAGCGCCTCGGAGGCCGCACCGGCCCGTTCCTGTTCACCACCTCCGCCGCGCCGCACCTCGTCGCCCACCTCACCCGGTTCCCACCCCCGCGCCAGAAGGCCAGGCCCGGCGGGCCACCGGCCGGCGGAGCGCTGTACAGGGCCCAGGGACCCATCAGGCTGGCCTCGCCCGGCGACGGCCGCACCTTCACCAGGCTCGAACGGTTCGACGTCAGCCAGGGGCGGGCCTGATCGCGCCCGCATACCGACCGGCAACCGCCATGGGGGCTCAGCTCCCGGCCATCTCCGCCCGCACCTCCTCCACCGTCGTGTCCCGCAGCTCGCCGGCCAGGCGCAGCCAGCGCGTCACGCCGAGAGACTCCAGGAAGCGGAGGTCGTGGCTGGCGACGATCAGGGCGCCCTCGTAGGACTCCAGGGCCGTGATGAGCCGGCGAACGCTCGCCATGTCCAGGTTGTTCGTCGGCTCGTCCAGCATCAGGAGCTGGGGTGCGGGCTCGGCGAGCATCAGGGCCGCCAGGGTGGCCCGGAAGCGCTCTCCGCCGGAGAGGGTCGCCGCTCGCTGGTCGGCCCGCGATCCCTTGAACAGGAAGCGGGCCAGCCGCGCCCGGACCTGGTTGTCGGTCGCCTCGGGGGCGAACCGCGCCACGTTCCCGGCGACCGTCAGCTCCTCGTCCAGGACGTCGAGCCGCTGCGGCAGGAACCGCAGCGGAACGTGGGCCATCGCCTCGCCGGCGAGCGCGTCCAGCTCTCCGGCGATCGTGCGCAGGAGCGTCGTCTTGCCCGCGCCGTTGCCGCCGACGAGCGCGATCCGCTCGGGACCGCGCAGCTCGAACTCGCCTTCCACCCGGGCCCCGTACGTCAGGGTGAGCTCGCGCAAGGTGAGTACGGAGCGGCCGGGCGGGACCGCCGTGGACGGGAGGTCGACGCGGATCTCGTCGTCGTCGCGCACGGCTTCCACGGCCTCGTCGAGGCGTTCCCTCGCCTCGGTGAGTTTGCCCTCGTGCATGATGCGGTGCTTGCCGGCGGAGACCTGGGCCTGCCGCTTGCGCTGACCCATGACGATCTTCGGCTCGCGCTTGGTGTCGTTCATCTTCTGGCCGTAGCGCTTGCGGCGGGCCAGTTTGACGTGGGCGTCGGTCAGTTCGCGCTTCTGCTTGCGCAGGTCGGACTCGGCGACCCGGACCAGGCGCTCGGCCGCCTCCTGCTCGGCGGCGAGGGCCTCCTCGTACGCGGAGAGGTTGCCCCCGTACCAGGTGACCTCGCCCGCCCGCAGATCGGCGATCTGGTCGACGCGTTCGAGGAGTTCACGGTCGTGACTGACCACGACCATGACGCCCGACCACGCCTCGACGGCCGCGTACAGGCGCCGGCGCGCGTACAGGTCGAGGTTGTTGGTGGGTTCGTCGAGGACGAGGACGTCGGGCCGGCGCAGCAGCAACGCGGCCAGGTGCAGCAGCACGGACTCGCCGCCGGAGACCTCGCCGATGGTGCGGTCCAGGCCGATGTGGTCCAGGCCCAGCCCGGCGAGCGTCACGGTGGCGCGCTCCTCGACGGCCCAGTCGTCGCCGACCACCGTGAAGTGCTCCTCCCGCACGTCGCCCGCCTCGATGGCGTGCAGCGCGGCGCGCGTGCCGGCGATGCCGAGGACGTCCTCGACGCGGAGGGTGGTGTCGAGCGTGATGTTCTGCGGCAGGTAGCCCATCTCACCGGCCACGCGGATGGTGCCCTCGGTCGGTGCGAGCCGGCCGGTGATCAGCTTCATCAGGGTCGATTTCCCCGACCCGTTGAGACCGATGAGGCCGGACCTGCCGGGTCCGAAGGCGACCTGGAGGCCGTCGAAGACGGTGGTGCCGTCGGGCCAGGTGAAGGAGAGCGATGCGCAGGTGATGGAAGACGGGGGATGGGTCATGCGGGCCTCACGTGATGGCTGGAGGAAAGCGGCCAGGGCAACGTGTTGGGACACCACAGGGCGACCACGACCGGCGTGAGGGAAGAGAAGATCCCCGCACCGGCGGGAGGACGGCTCAATGCGTCGAGGTCGCACACGGAACGCGGGCAGCGGTGACGCCGTGATGGCATGACTACGGCTGCGCAAGCGCGGTGTCTCAAGACCTCAGACGAGCAACGTCCTTCTCCGATCAACGGCAACAGGGGCGTTCCGCAGCGTATGACGGCGCCGACGGGAGGGTCAACGCATTAAGAAGCACCCCCACGGCGTTCCCGGGCAGGAGTGGGTCGGCCACTCCCGGCCCACAGCCGCGTCAACAGCGTCAGTCACCCTCATGAGTGAATCGTGTGGATAGCGACGCTACGTCACTGCCGCCCCCTGCTGTCCTGGACACACCCCGCAACCAAGGGGGCGGCATGCGAAGCAGGAGGCGGCTCATGCGGCTTTCACGACGCACCACACCAGTAACGCCCCACTCGCAAGGCACCGTGCCTACCGCCCCAGGTGGGCTCCCCACGCGCAGAATCGGAGCCGGCCTGGCCGTCGCACTTCTGGCGCTGTCGGGTCTCGCCACCGGCACCACCGCCACGGCAGCCGGGCACCGCGCCGCCGCACCCTCAGGCGACTACTGCGCCGCAAAGGAGAGCTTCTACGGATCGGGCCAGTACACCTACGCCGAGGCGCAGGTGTGCCTGCGATTCGGGTCCGGCGGCAACGAGGTGCGGGTCAACAACACCAACTCGCAGTACTACTGGGGCGGCTCCTGGTACTCCGCCAGCAGCAGCTACCCCGCCAACTGGACCGCCAGTGGCACCCTGAGCAAGAGCGGCCAGTCGGGGAACTACTCCGTCCCCCAGGTCAAGCAGACCTCCCTCAACGGTTCGGGCAGCGGCGGCTCCCCCGCCGCCCTCAACGGCTGCGGCTCGTACAGCGTCACCATGACGTTCCGTCAGGTCGGTCCGTACTGGGGCCAGGACCAGGCCATCGACTCTGGTCAGCGCACGTACACCATCAACGTACCGTGCACGTGACCTGACGATCACCCGGCCCGCCGGCCTCTCCGCCGCGCGGGCCGGGAATGGCGCGCCGACGCCTAGCCGCCCGTACCGGTGGCGGGGTGGAATGCGGTTCCGATGCTCCATGCCCCGTGCGACAGGAGTGAGTTACCGCGTGATTCACATGACCGAGACCCTGGCCGTGCACACGATCGAAGGCTTCCTCACGCCCGACGAGATCGCCCAGGTGACGAAGGTGCTGGACGACCATCTGGCGGCGACGGGGTGGGTTCCCGCCCGGCCCAGTGACGGCATGGTCCCGCCCGTAGAGGCGCAGGACATCATGGCGGCCGCCGTCGAGCGCGCGCTGCCGGCCATCCGCCGGGTGTTCCCGTCCGTCGCCGGTGTCACGCCGTGGGACTACCACGACCTGGGGCCCGGTGACCGGATCGATCCGCACCTGCACGGCGTGGACGACCCGGACTCGCGGCCCCAGCGGGTCGCGCGGGTGGCGTTCCACTTGCGGGAGGCGGAGCGCGGCGGGCAGTTCTTCGTCGACACGTGCTCCTCCGACGCCCTGTGGACCGACCGGACCGCCGTCGCGGGCAGCGGCTTCGCCCCCGGCACGCGCTTCACCCGGGAGATCTCCCACGAGGCCGGCCCGGAGGCCGTCGCGGAGCTGCGCGCGATCCCGCACACCCGCTGGACCAGCGCACCGCCCGCCGGGACGGCCGTCGTCTACGGTGCCCAGCTCGTCCACGGCGTCGAAGAGGTCGTGGAGGGGCGCCTGCGCAAGCTGATCACCAACCTGCTGGACGGGCCGCCCCGCTGAGCGCGGCCCCGCGTCAGTCGCCGCAGCCGCAGGAGCGGCGGATGACCAGGGCCGAGGGGAACTGCTTCAGGCGCTCCCGGCGGGAACCGGCCACGCGCAGGCCGTCGTCGAGGACGAGGTCGACGGCCGAGCGGGCCATCGCGATGCGGTCGGAGGCGACCGTGGTCAGGGGCGGGTCCGTGAGGGCCGCCTCCTTGACGTCGTCGAAGCCGGCGACGGCCAGCTCGCCAGGGACGTCGATGCGCAGCTCACGGGCGGCGCGCAGGACGCCGATGGCCTGGTCGTCGGTGGCGCAGATGAGGGCCGGGGGGCGGTCGGGGCCGGAGAGGATCTTCAGGGCGACCTGGTAGGCGTCGTAGCGGTTGTACGGGGCCTGGAAGAGCCGGCCCTCCAGGGACTTCCCGGCCTCCCGCATGGCGCGGCGCCAGCCCTCGACGTGGTCGGTGACGGGGTCGCCGACCGTGGGGGTCTCCTCCGTGCCGCCGAGACAGGCCACGTACGGGTGGCCGTGCTCCAGCAGGTGGCGGGTGGCGAGCTGGGCGCCGCCCACGTCGTCGGTGACGACGGCGACGTCGTCTATCGCGTCGGGCCGCCGGTGCATCAGCACGACCCGGGCGTCCCAGGCGTCGATCTCCGTGGCGGCGTGCTCGCTGGGGCCCTGGCTGATGAGGATCAGGCCGGAGACGCGCATGCCCAAGAACGCGCGCAAATAGTGCACTTCGCGCTCGTCGAGATAGTCGGAGTTGCCGACGAGGACCATCTTCCCGCGTTCGGCGGCCGCCTGCTCGACGGCGTGCGCCATCTCGGCGAAGAACGGCTGCCGGGCGTCCGGGACGATCAAACCTATGAGGTCCGTCCGTCGGGACGCCATCGCCTGGGCGACCCGGTCGGGCCGGTATCCCAGCTCCTTGATCGCGGCCAGGACACGCTCGCGCGTGGCCGGGGCCACCGGCCTCGGCCCGTTGTTGATGACGTAGCTGACCACCGCGGTCGACGTCCCCGCAAGTCTCGCCACATCGTCCCGCGTCACCTTGGCCACGCCGGGCAGTCTACGCGGGTCCACCTAGCGTTTGGCCGGGCGAGCGGTATCGGTTTGGGCACCCTGCGGCTCCTCCGCGCGGGGCTGCGAGGCGGTCTCCTTCGGCTTGGCGTCCTCGGACCGGTCGGCACCCTTCTCGGGCTTCTCCGGGACCACGAAGCGGTAGCCGACATTCCGGACGGTGCCGATCAGCGACTCGTGCTCCGGGCCGAGCTTCGCGCGCAGGCGCCGCACGTGGACGTCGACCGTGCGCGTACCGCCGAAGTAGTCGTAACCCCACACCTCCTGCAGCAGCTGGGCCCGGGTGAACACCCGCCCCGGATGCTGCGCGAGGTACTTCAGCAGCTCGAACTCCTTGAAGGTCAGATCCAGGATCCGGCCCTTGAGCTTCGCGCTGTACGTCGCCTCGTCGACGGACAGGTCGCCCGTGCGGATCTCCATCGGACTGTCGTCCGTGCAGATCTGCTGGCGCCCCATGGCCAGCCGCAGCCGCGCCTCGACCTCGGCCGGGCCCGCGGTGTCCAGCAGGACGTCGTCGACGCCCCAGTCGGCGGTCACGGCGGCCAGGCCGCCCTCCGTGACCACGAGGATCAGCGGACAGCCGGGGCCGGTGGAACGCAGCAGCTGGCAGAGGCTGCGTACGTGCGGAAGGTCGCGGCGGCCGTCGATCAGTATGACGTCGGCGCCCGGGGTGTCCACCAGGGCCGGGCCCTCGGCCGGCGCCACCCGCACGCTGTGCAGCAACAGGCCCAGCGCGGGGAGCACCTCCGTGGACGGCTGGAGGGCATTGGTCAGGAGCAGCAAGGAGCTCATCGGCTGCCACCCGCCTCGGTCGTCGTACGGTTCCGGCGGATCTGCGCGCTTCGCTCGCCCATGACGTCGGTCCTCCTCGGTCCCTGCGAAGGGGGCACCACCCAGGCTGGCTCTGGGGGAGTATGCGGCTCTGCTTCGTACGGTTACGGGCTGTGCGCGCCCTGCGAGCACGCGTGCGCTCATTCGCGCACGTGCGCGTCCGAATGCACAAAAGGACCCGGGGGCTACTCTGCCCGGATCCTCTCTGCCCAGCAGAATAGCCCACATGGCTTTCGGAGGAGCGGACGATTTTGCACGAGCTTGTGTTTCGTCGATCACTTCGAGTGGTCGTCGTCAGGCCCTCTTGACAGCGGACGGGGTCCGGATCGAGGCGGCGTACGAACCGTACGAGGGCCCGGCGACGGGCGGGGCCCCGCCCCCCGCGGTGGTGCTGGCGCACGGCTTCACGGGGGCGCTCGACCGCCCGGGGCTGCGCCGCGCGGCGCGGGTGTTCGCACAGCGTGCGGCCGTGATCACGTTCTCTTTCCGGGGTCACGGGCGCTCGGGCGGGCGGTCCACGGTGGGCGACCGGGAGGTGCTCGACCTGGCCGTGGCGGTGGCCTGGGCGCGATCGCTGGGCCATGAGCGGGTGGCGACGGTCGGCTTCTCGATGGGCGGCTCGGTGGTGCTGCGGCACGGCGCGCTGTACCTGCCCGGCGAAGGGGGAGAGCATGGGGGGCGCACGGCCGCACACGCGGACCTGGTGGTGTCCGTCAGTGCGCCGGCGCGTTGGTACTACCGGGGTACCGCGCCGATGCGGCGACTGCACTGGGCGATCTCCCGCCCGTCCGGCCGCGCGATCGCCCGGTTCGGGCTACGGACGCGGGTCCATTCGGAGGACTGGGATCCCGTGCCGTTGTCCCCGACGGAGGCGGTGCCGTTGATCGCGCCTCGGCCGCTGCTGGTCGTGCACGGGGACCGCGATGCGTATTTTCCTTTGGATCATCCGCGGATGCTGGTGGCGGCTGCGCCTGGGGCTGTTGAGTTGTGGATCGAGCGGGGGTTCGGCCATGCGGAGAATTCGGCGGGGGTTGAGCTGTTGGGGCGGGTCGCGGAGTGGGTGTCCTCAAACGCCGGACGGGCTGGTCTTGACGCGCCGGGCCGGGGCGGGGCTTGTCCTCAATCGCCGGACGGGCTGGATTGAGCGCCCCGAACCGGGGCGGGGCCTGTCCTCAAGCGCCGGACGGGCTGGAATTGGCACCCCCAACCGGGGCTGAGCCTGTCCTCAAACGCCGGACGGGCTGGATTGGGCTGAGGTCGCCCTTGAGCGCTGTATGCGCGATTTGGCTGAGGTCGTCCTCAATCGCCGGACGGGCTGGAATGGGCTCCCCCAGCCGCAAGGCCGGCAGCCGCGCCCGGCACCATCAAGCCCGTCCGGCGATTGAGGACACCCCCGGACGGCGGTCAGCCGAACAGCACGCCCGGCCACTCCCCAGCCCGTCCGGCGCTTGAGGACACCCCCGCGACGGCGGCGAGCCGAACCCGAGCCCGCCCGGCGACTGAGGGCACCCAAACGTCACCCCACAACCGGCTCCGCGAACTGCGCCTCGTACAGCCGCGCGTAAGCCCCACCCGCCACCAGCAACGCGTCATGCGTGCCCTGCTCCACGATCCGGCCCGACTCCATCACCAGGATGACGTCCGCGTCACGGATCGTGGACAGCCGGTGCGCGATGACGAAGCTCGTGCGGCCCGTGCGGAGCTGGGCCATCGCGTGCTGGATCAGGACCTCCGTGCGCGTGTCGACGGAGCTCGTCGCCTCGTCCAGGACGAGGATCTCCGGCTCGGCGAGGAACGCCCGCGCGATCGTGATCAGCTGCTTCTCGCCGACGCTGACGTTGGAGCCCTCGTCGTCGATGACGGTGTCGTAGCCGTCCGGGAGGGTGCGGACGAAGCGGTCGACGTGCGTGGCCTTCGCGGCCTCGACGATCTTGTCCATGGGCGTGCCCGCGGCCGCGCCGTAGGCGATGTTCTCGGCGATCGTGCCGCCGAAGAGCCAGGTGTCCTGGAGGACCATGCCGATGTGCGAGCGCAGCTCCTCGCGGGACATCGCGGCGATGTCGAGGCCGTCGAGGCTGATGCGGCCGCCGCTGACCTCGTAGAAGCGCATCAGCAGGTTGACCAGGGTCGTCTTGCCCGCGCCGGTGGGGCCGACGATGGCGACGGTCTGGCCGGGGTTCACCGTGAGGGAGAGGTCCTCGATGAGCGGCTTGTCGGCCTCGTAGCGGAAGGAGACCTTCTCGAAGGAGACCCGGCCCCGCACCCGCTCCGGCCGCACGGCGGCGGGCGCGTCCGGTGACTGCTCCTCCGCGTCGAGGAGCTCGAAGACGCGCTCGGCGGAGGCAACGCCGGACTGGACGAGGTTGGCCATGGAGGCGACCTGGGTGAGCGGCTGGCTGAACTGCCGCGAGTACTGCACGAACGCCTGGACGTCACCGATGGACAGCGCGCCGGAGGCGACCCGCAGGCCGCCGACGACGGCGACGAGCACGTAGTTGAGGTTGCCGATGAACATCATCGCGGGCTGGATGACGCCGGAGATGAACTGCGCCTTGAACCCGGCCTCGTAGAGGTCCTGGTTCTCCTTGCGGAAGGTCTCGGCGGACTCCTTCTGCCGGCCGAAGACCTTGACCAGCGAGTGGCCGGTGTACATCTCCTCGATGTGGGCGTTGAGCGTGCCGGTGGACTTCCACTGGGCGACGAACTGCGGCTGCGCGCGCTTGCCGATCTTCGTGGCGACGACGACGGAGACCGGCACGGTGACCAGGGCGACCAGGGCCAGCAGCCAGGAGATCCAGAACATCACGGCCAGCACGCCGACGATGGTCAGCAGGGAGGTGACTATCTGGCTGAGGGTCTGCTGGAGGGTCTGCGCGATGTTGTCGATGTCGTTGGTGGCCCGGGAGAGCACCTCGCCGCGCTGCTGCTTGTCGAAGTAGCTCAGCGGCAGCCGGCCCAGCTTCTCCTCGACCTCCTCGCGCAGCCGGAAGACGGCGCGCTGGACGACGTTGGTGGCGATACGGGCCTGGACGAGCCCGAAGAGCGAGGCACCGACGTAGATCAGCAGGACCCAGAGCAGCACCTCGCCGACGGCGTCGAAGTCGATGCCCCGGCCGGGGGTGAAGTCGACGGAGGCGAGCAGGTCGGCGACCTGGCCGTTGCCCTCCCGCCGCATCCGGCCGATGGCCTCGGCCTTGCTGATGCCGTCGGGGAAGCGCCGGCCTATGACACCCGAGAAGATCAGGTCGGTGGCCCGGCCGAGGATCTTGGGGCCGAGGACGGTCAGCGCGACGCTGGCGACGCCGAGGAGGAGCCCGAAGACGATCACGGCGCGTTCGGGGCGGAGCGTGGCCAGGAGCCGCTTGCCGGAGCCGGCGAAGTCCATGGACCGCTCGGTGGGCTGGCCGCCCATGAAGCGCGCGATGCCGACCGCCGGGGCGGGGCCTCTGCGCGCGGGCGCGGCGCCGGAGCCCTTGCCTGCGCCCGGGCCGGCGCCCGTACCGGCGTCGCCGTCCTGCTGGGGTTTCTGCGGGGACGTCACGCCGCCTCCTCCTCGGTGAGCTGGGAGAGGACGATCTCCCGGTAGGTGTCGTTCGACGTCATCAGTTCGGTGTGGGTGCCGGTGCCGACGACGCGGCCCTCGTCGAGGACGACGATCCGGTGGGCGTCACGGATCGTGGACACCCGCTGGGCGACGATGACGACGGTCGCGTCCTCCGTCTCGCGGGCCAGGGCGGCGCGCAGCCGCGCGTCGGTGGCGTAGTCGAGGGCGGAGAAGGAGTCGTCGAAGAGGTAGATCTCCGGGCGGCGGACCAGGGCGCGGGCGATGGCCAGGCGCTGGCGCTGGCCGCCGGAGACGTTGGAGCCGCCCTGGGCGATGGGTGCCTGGAGGCCCAGCTCCATGTCCTCGACGAACTCGCGCGCCTGCGCGGTCTCCAGGGCGCGCCACAGTTCCTCGTCGGAGGCGTCGGGCTTGCCGTAGCGGAGGTTGGAGGCGACGGTGCCGGAGAAGAGGTAGGGCTTCTGGGGGACGAATCCGACGGTCTCCGACGCGAGGACGGGGTCGAGCTCGCGGACGTCGACGCCGTCGACGAGGACCGAGCCCCCGGTGGCGTCGAACAGCCGGGGCACGAGGCCCAGCAGCGTGGACTTGCCGCTGCCGGTGGAGCCGATGACGGCCGTGATCTCACCGGGGCGGGCGACGAGCGAGACGTCCTTGAGCACGGGCTCCTCGGCGCCGGGGTAGCGGAACTCCACACCGGACAGCTCCAGGTGGCCGGCGCGGCGCAGCTCGGTGACGGGCGCGGCGGGGGGCACGACGCTGGAGTGGGTGGCGAGGACCTCCTGGACGCGCTCGGCGCAGACCTCGGCGCGCGGCACCATCATGAACATGAAGGTGGCCATCATGACGGCCATCAGGATCTGCATGAGGTAGCTGAGGAAGGCCGTCAGCGCGCCGATCTCCATGTGGCCGCCGTCGATGCGGTGGCCGCCGAACCACAGGACGGCGACGGAGGAGAGGTTCACGACGAGCATCACGGTCGGGAACATCAGCGACATCAGCCGGCCGGCGCGCAGGGACACGTCCATGAGCTCGGTGTTGGCGGACCGGAACCGTTCCCGCTCGTGGGTGTCGCGGACGAAGGCCCGGATGACGCGGATGCCGGTGATCTGCTCGCGCAGGACGCGGTTGACCGTGTCGATGCGCTCCTGCACGCCCCGGAAGATGGGCCGCATGCGCCAGATGATCAGCGAGACGATGGTGCCGAGGACCGGGACGATCACGAGCAGCAGCGCCGACAGCGGCACGTCCTGGTTGAGGGCCATCACGATGCCGCCGACGCACATGATCGGGGCGGACACCATCAGGGTGAAGGACATCAGGACCAGCATCTGGACCTGCTGCACGTCATTGGTGGTGCGGGTGATCAGCGAGGGGGCGCCGAAGCGGCCCACCTCGCGGGCCGAGAAGGACTGCACCCGGTCGAAGACCGCGCCGCGCAGGTCACGGCCGAGCGCCATGGCCGTACGGGCTCCGAAGTAGACGGCTCCGACGGCGCAGACGATCTGGACGACGGAGACGCCGAGCATCCAGCCGCCGAGCTCCAGGATGTAGCCGGTGTCGCCCTGGACGACACCATTGTCGATGATGTCGGCGTTGAGCGTGGGGAGGTAGAGCGTGGCAAGCGTCTGGACGAGCTGCAAGAGCACGACCAACGCGATGGGTTTGGAATAGGGCCTCAAATACGCCCGCATAAGTCGTACCAGCACACCACGCAGCCTAGAGGAGCGCCCCGCCGCGCAGCCTCCCGTTTTACCGGTGGCGGGCCGGGGGCGGTCCGGCACCCGTCATCATGGGAGGCGCAGATGAAGGAAAGGGGTCGCCGTGGCGACGACACAACCGGCACATCCGGTGAAACCGGCTCTGTCGGATGAGCTGCCGGAGCAGCCGGGACCGGCGGGCACGATCCGGTACTGGGCCGCGGCGAAGGCGGCCGCCGGCACGGCCGAGGAGCCGTTCGCGGCCCGGACGCTGGCCGAGGCGCTCGACGCCGCCCGGCGGCGCCACGCGGAGCGCCCGGAGTTCGCGCGGGTGCTGCTGCGCTGCTCGTTCCTCGTGGACGGCGACCCGGTCGGCACGCGCGACCACACGACGGTCCAACTGGCCGAGGGCGGCACCGTCGAGGTGCTCCCGCCCTTCGCAGGAGGGTGACCCCGGCACGATGACCAATCAGCCGCACAACGCGTACGAGCCGCGAGAGCCGTACGACCCGTACCGCCCGCAGGAGACCTACGGGCAGCAGCCCCACGAGGGCTACGGGCAGCAGCAGGAGGGCTACGCCCCCTACGATCACGGGTCCCAGGGGGCACCGGGCGCGCAGCCCCCGGCGCAGAACCCGGGCGCGTACGACACGCACAACCCCTACGACGGCGGCGCGTACGACCCGTACACGGCGCAGGGGCACGCGCAGGGGCACGCGCAGCAGCCGCAGTCCCCCGCGGCGTGGCCCACGACGCAGGGCGGGCAGCAGGGCTACGCGCAGTCCGAGCCCCCGACGCAGACCTGGCAGACGCCGACCTGGGACACCCAGACCTGGCAGCGGCCCGCCGCGCCCGCCCCCGCGGCGGACGACGCGTACGGCGCGCCGCGGCCCGGCGGCCCGCTCCCGGAGGCCGTGCCCGGTTACGGGCAGGGTCCGTCCGGCTTCGGCGAGGGCGCCTCCGGCCCGTATCCGCGCCACGGCGGCCACCACCGCGCCGACGACGGCGCGACGGGTGGCGAGTGGCCGGGCGTGACGGAATCGCGCGCGCCGGGCCGCCACGCGCAGCCCGGGCCGCCCGGGCCCGTCCCGGGGGCACAGGAGCCGGAAGAGCCGGACGCCGCCGCTCCGGATGCTTCCGGGCGGCCGATGACGGCCGCGGAGAAGGCGCGGGCCGAGGGCCGGCCGCAGATCCTCTCGCCGGGCCTGAAGCCGGCCGTGCTGACCTCGGTCCTGGCGGCGCTGCTCGCCCTGGCCGCACCGGTGGGGCAACTGGCGCTGGTGGTGCCGGTGGTGCTGCTCCAGGCGGTGACGGCGGCGGGCTGGTTCCGGCTGAACGGCATGTGGCCCGCCCGTCAGGGCATCGCACTGGCCTTCATGGGCGGTGTGGCCGCCGACATCGGGCTGCTGGCCACGGACACCGGCCAGGCGCCGACCGTGCTCATCGGCACGATGGGCGTGTGGCTGCTGCTGACGCTGGTGCTCCAGCTGCGCAGCCACGCGTCGCCAGACGAGCGCCTGTACGGGCTGATGGTCGCCGGTGCCTCGGCCGCCCTCACCGTCGTCGCGGCCGGTCACCTCGCGGCGGCCGCCCACTCCGACGCGGTCGTGGTCGGCGCCGCCGGTGTCGCCGTGGCGGCCCTGGCGCGCGCGCTGCCGCTGCCGTCCTTCGCCGCCCCGGTCGTCGCGCTGGTCGCGGCGGCGGGCTCGGGCGTGGCCACCGGCGGACTGACCGGGATGGGCAACTCCGGCGCGCTCCTCGCCCTGGCGGCGGGCGCCTGCGCGCTGATCGGCCTGCGGGTGGCGAGCTACGACTACCCGTCGCGCTTCGTCCACATGACGGCGGGCGTCGCGCTGCCGCTTGCCGCTGCGGCGCCGGCGGTTTACCTGATCGGGCGGGCGCTGGCCTAGGCGGTGTCCGGTGGGGCTTCGGCCGGCGGCCGCCTTTGCCTGCCACGGCGGCGGGCGCGGGTCTTCGGCCGCAGGCCGCCGTCTTTGCCGCCTGCGGCGGCGGGCGCCCTGCGGGCGCGTCCTCAATCGCCGGACGGGCTTGATTTGGCTGAGCTCAGCCGCAATCAAGCCCGTCTGGGGGCACCTCCCAGCGGTAGCTGGGGGAGTTTGAGGACATCACCGCGCAGCGGTGGTGCGCACGACACCCGCTCACATGATCCGCCGGACACGGCCTACGCTCCCTGGACAGGCAAAGGGCCTGACCGAGACCCGGGGGAGCGAAGGATTCAATGCGCGCAATACGAATAACCCTGATCATCGCCGTGATTCTGGGGGCACTCTTCGTGGGCGCGGACCGCCTCGCGGTGTATCTCGCCGAGGACCAGGCCGCCGAGAAGATACGCAGCAGCCAGGGCCTCTCCGGCACTCCGGAGGTCTCGATCAAGGGCTTCCCGTTCCTGACGCAGGTGGCCGGCTCCCGCCTCGACGAGGTCGAGGTGAAGCTCGACGGCGTCACCGCCGGTTCGGGCCGCGAGTCCGTGCGGGTGTCGGGCTTCGACGCCACCCTGCGCGACGTCCGCATCAACAGCAGCTTCACCTCCGCCGTCGCCGACAGCGCGTCCGGCACCGCGCGGATCTCCTACGCCGAGCTCACCAAGGCCGCCGCCGACCCGGGCGTGACCATCGCCTACGGCGGCACCGACGCGGCGGGCCAGAGCAAGGTCAAGGTCACCGGCAAGGTCCTGGTGATGGGCCAGCCCGTCGAACGCAGCGTGGTCTCCACCGTGAGCGTGCAGAACGGTGACACCGTCCGCGTACGGGCCGACGAGGTGCCCTCGCAGGGCATTCCGGGCCTGGAGCAGGCCGTCCGCCAGAAGATCGACCTGGACCGCCGCATCAACGGCCTGCCCAAGGGCATCAAGCTGGACAAGGTCGTCACGACGCCCGACGGCGTCGACATCACCCTCGCCGGCACGAACGTCAACCTGGCCGGCTGAGGCGGGGCCCGGCCGGGGCCCCGTTTCCCGCCGGTCCGGGCTGTCCGGGCCGGTCCACCCAGCGAGACGGGCACGTCCGTACGACAGAACCCCGTACGGGATCACCGGCCGGACCCGCCCGTCCCGCTGCTCCGCCAGAGGCTCCGATCTCACATAGCGGAAGATCCCGTCTCGCCATTCGACACACCGGTGACACGCACGCCTGTCCGTCCCTACGATCGGACGCATGAAGCGACAGGCGGACCTCACGAAGCGGCGGGCAATAGACCTGTGCCGCGTCGCCGCCATGCTCTGTCGCCATGTCTGACGGGGACCATGCCCCCGGCGGGACCCACCCCCGCCGGCCGCTCGTCCCCCGCTTGTTCCGCCTCGCACCGCCGAGGCCCTCCCACACCATCAGCTGCGCGGCGCCGCGCCCCTCTCCCGCGACCCCGGCGCCCGCGCACACCCTCCCCCACAGCCCTGAGGGCTTGGGGGTGCCCCCATCGCCCCGGAGGAGAACAGCATGAGCCGCAGTGACGTCCTGGTGGACGCCGACTGGGTACAGGCCCGCATCGACGCAGGCGACCCGAAGACCGTCATCGTCGAGGTCGACGAGGACACCTCGGCCTACGACAAGAACCACATCAAGACCGCCGTGCGGATCGACTGGCGGACCGACCTCCAGGACCCGGTGCGCCGCGACTTCGTCGACCAGGCCGGCTTCGAGAAGCTCCTCTCGGAGAAGGGCATCGCCAACGACGACACGGTCGTCCTCTACGGCGGCAACAACAACTGGTTCGCCTCGTACGCCTACTGGTACTTCAAGCTCTACGGTCACCAGGACGTGAAGCTCCTCGACGGCGGCCGCAAGAAGTGGGAGCTGGACTCCCGCGACCTGGTGGCCGAGGTGCCGCAGCGCCCGCACACCGCGTACAAGGCCCAGCCGCAGGACGCCTCGATCCGCGCGTTCCGCGACGACGTCGTCGACGCGATCGGCTCGCTCAACCTCGTCGACGTCCGCTCCCCCGACGAGTTCAGCGGCAAGCTGCTCGCCCCGGCGCACCTCCCGCAGGAGCAGTCGCAGCGTCCCGGCCACGTGCCCAGTGCGCGCAACATCCCCTGGTCGAAGGCGGCCAACGACGACGGCACCTTCAAGTCCGACGACGAGCTCAAGGCCGTCTACGAGGGCGCCGGCGTGGACCTGGCCAAGGACACCATCGCCTACTGCCGCATCGGCGAGCGCTCCGCGCACACGTGGTTCGTCCTGCACGAGCTCCTGGGCCAGGCCAACGTCCGCAACTACGACGGCTCCTGGACCGAGTACGGCTCGCTGGTCGGCGTGCCGATCGAGCTCGGCGCCGGCAACTGACCCCTCCGTCCCCCTCTTCAAGGATCACTTATGTGTGGAGCAAAGACCGGCGGCCCCGACGCCTCGACCGCCAAGTCCGGTGAGACCACCATCCAGGGTTCGGTGACCCGCGACGGCCAGCCCGTCACCGGTTACGTGCGCCTGCTGGACTCGACCGGCGAGTTCACCGCCGAGGTGCCCACCTCGGCGACCGGGCAGTTCCGCTTCTACGCGGCCGAGGGCACGTGGACGGTGCGGGCGCTGGTGCCCGGCGCCACCGCCGACCGCAAGGTCGTCGCCCAGCAGGGCGGCCTGGCCGAGGTCGCCATCGCCGTCTGAGTCCGGCGGGCCCGCGGACCGGGCGCACGAACGGCCGAAGGGCCGCACCCCCGGGGTTGGACGCCTTGATGGGGGGTGCGGCCCTTCGCGCCGTGGTCCCGCGCGCGGTCGCCCCTTCGCACCGCCCGCGACCGGTCGTACCGTGGAAGCATGTACGCGCGGCGTCGCCACTGGTACTTCGCCATGATGGGCACCTGCATCGGCCTGTTCGTCCTGGCGTGGGCCGTGGTGCGCCTGTGGTCGGTGCCCGCCGCCGTGGCGATGTGCCTGGTGGCGATGGTGATCCCGCCCGTGGCGGCCATCATGGCCAACCGCAGGGGCCCGGACGACCGCTGGTGGGACGATCCCTCGGGCGACGCGAAGTCGGACGAGTGGTGGGACGAACTGGACGGCAAGCGCCGGCCCAGGTCGCAGGATCAGGAGCGCGATCAGTAGCCGGGCGCCCCGGTCAGTAGACGAGCGCCTGCACGCCGTCCGCCATGATCTCGCTGACGAACACCTGCGCGCCGGCGATCCGCGCGCCCTCGATCAGGTCCTTCTCCTCGATGTCCCGCCGCGCCGCGCACTGCGTGCACACGGTGATCATGCCGCCGCCCATCCGGATGCCCTCCATCAGGTCCGGCAGCGGCGCCGCGTGCGGCAGCTGGAACTCCGCCGCCCGGCCCGGCAGCGCGAACCACGACGACTCACCGGTCAGCCACAGCGACACCTCGACGCCGCTCGCGACGGCGACCGCCGCCACCGTGAACGCCTGCGAGCACCGCTCGGGCGCGTCCGTCCCCGCCGTCACCTTGATCACGAGCTTCTTGTACGCCATGCGATCACTCTAGGGGGCGTTCCCGCGGTGCCGCCCGGGACGATCGACCTCACAGCGCCGCTCCGGACGGCTCCGACTAGACTCGGCACCGGTCCGTCCACCCTCACTCCGACCGAGGAGCGCGCTCGTGCTTGAGGCATTCTTCACCGCCCTGCTGATTCTGGTCGTCGTCGGCGTTCTCGCGTTCGCCGGCCTGACCTGGAAGAAGCTGTACCAGGGCCAGCGCTGACCGTGTCGTTGTCCGTCTCCCTACAGATCGCCTGAGCTCCCATGATCGAGATTCCGTCCGACCTCCACCCGGACCTCGTCCCCCTGGTCTTCCTCCTCGGCAAGTGGGAAGGCGCGGGCGTCGCCGACTTCCCGGGCACCGAGAAGTGCAACTTCGGGCAGGAGGTCGTCTTCACCCACGACGGCCGTGACTTCCTGGAGTACACGTCCCACAGCTGGGTGCTCGACGCCGAGGGCAAGATGGTCCGCCCGCTGGAGACCGAGAGCGGCTACTGGCGGATCGACAAGGACCGCAAGCTGGAGATCGTCATGGTCCGCGACGCCGGTGTGGCCGAGGTCTGGTACGGCGAGCTGGCCGACCAGAAGCCGCAGATCGACCTGGCCACGGACGCCGTCGCCCGCACCGAGGCGTCCGGCCCGTACTCCGGCGGCAAGCGCCTGTACGGCTACGTCAAGGGCGACCTGATGTGGGTCGGCGAGAAGGCGACCCCCGAGGTCCCGCTGCGCCCCTACATGTCGGCGCACCTGAAGAAGATCGCCGGCCTTCAGGAGTGGGCGCAGAGCCTGCCCGACGACATGCCGGACGGCGTCGCCTTCTTCAACCCGGACGGCACGCCGTACAACCCCGAGAGCTCCTGAGTTCCCAGGGAACTCCCGAGACTCCTGAGAACCCTGAGGGCGGCATCGCCCTCACCGCGCCCCGTGGGAGAAGTCCGGTCAAAATCCGGCGCTGACCCGCAACGGTAGGCGGCCACACGTGCCGCGAGCCCGATCACCCACGGCGGCGTGCGCTCCCCGCACAACTCGCCGTGGACTGCGAGGGGAGACCCGGACGCTCCCCGCCCCGGGCCGCCTCCTCGGTACGTAGCACTACGTACGGACGCGGCCCGAGGCGAAGGCGTACCGCGCTCGTGGCAACCACCTCCCAGACCGCCGTCCCCCGGGCCACCGGCGGGCCGCCACCACCGCGGCGGTGGCCGCTGGTCCCGCTCGTCGCCGGGCTGGCCGTCGCCCTGCTGGTCTCCCTCTGCTGCGGGGTGGGCCTCGGCGCGGCCGGGGTGACCTGGGCCGAGACGCTGCGCTACCTGCGGGCGGGCCTGACCGGCGGGACCATCGCGCCCGACGAGGTCTCCGCCTACACCATCGTGTGGGAGCTGCGCTTCCCGCGCGCCCTGCTGGCCGCCGTCGTCGGCGCGGGCCTGGCCGCGATCGGTGTGGCCGTGCAGGCCATGGTCCGCAACGCCCTCGCCGACCCGTTCGTCCTCGGCATCTCCTCCGGCGCGGCCGTGGGCGCGAACGCCGTGCTGCTCTTCGGCGCGCTGGGTTCGCTGGGCGTCTGGGCACTGTCGGGCGCCGCGTTCGCCTCGGCGCTCGCCGCCATGCTGCTCGTGTACGCGGCCGCCCGCACCGCGCACGGGCTGACGCCGCTGCGGCTGGTGCTGACCGGCTCCGCGATGTACTACGGCTTCTCCGCCGTCACCACCTTGATGGTCTTCAGCGCCGACCGCGGCGAGGCCGCCCGCTCGGCGATGATGTGGCTGCTCGGCAGCCTCGGCGGCGCCACCTGGTCGTCGGTGCCGATCGCCGCGGGCGTCGTACTGGCGGGGCTGGGCCACCTGCTGTGGACGGCTCGCGGCCTCAACGCCCTGGCCATGGGCGACGAGACGGCCGCCGCGCTCGGCGTGGACCCCGACCGGCTGCGGCGCCGGCTGTTCGTCGTCGCGGCCGCCGTCACCGGCGCCGTCGTCGCCGTCAGCGGCGCGATCGGCTTCGTGGGCCTGATGGTCCCGCACATCACGCGCATGCTCGTCGGCGCCGACCACCGGCGGGTGCTGGCCGTGGCACCGCTGCTGGGCGCGGTCCTGCTGGTGTGGGTCGACGTCGTCTCGCGGACGCTGCTGGCACCCGTCGAGCTGCCCGTCGGCGCCATCACCGCGATCATCGGCGTACCGGCCTTCGTGGTGCTCATGCGCCGCCGCGGCCATGTCCTCGGAGGAGCGTAGCGATGCGGGTCGAGATCGAGGACGTGGCGGTCGACGTCGCGGGCACCCGCCTGCTGGCGGACATCGCGCTGGAGGCCGGCAGCGGCACCTTCGTCGGGCTGATCGGCCCCAACGGCAGCGGGAAGTCGACCCTGTTGCGCTGTGTCTACCGGGCGCTGCGCCCCTCGGCGGGCGTGGTCCGGCTGGGCGGCGACGACCTGCGCGCGCTGAGCCCGCGCGAGGGCGCGCGCAGGCTGGCGGCGCTGCCGCAGGAGTCGGCGAGCGAGTTCGACTTCACCGCGGGCGAGGTCGTCGCGATGGGGCGGCTGCCGCACCAGAGCGGCGCCGGGCGGGCCACGGCGCGCGACGCGGAGATCTGCGCGGCGGCCCTGGAGCGGGTCGGCGGGGCGCACCTGGCCGGGCGGAGCTTCCCGACCCTGTCGGGCGGTGAGAAGCAGCGGGTGCTGATCGCCCGCGCGCTGGCCCAGGAGCCGAGCGTGCTGGTCCTGGACGAGCCCACCAACCACCTGGACATCGCCCAGCAGTTGGACGTCCTGGCACTGGTGCGCGGCGCGGGACTGACGGTGCTGGCCGCGCTGCACGACCTGAACCTGGCCGCCACCCACTGCGACGTGCTGTACGTCCTCGCCGGCGGCCGCGTCGTCGCGTCCGGCCCGCCGGCGGACGTGCTGACCGCCGAGCTGCTCGCCGGCGTCTTCGGCGTACGGGCGCACCGCGTGCCGCATCCCGAGTCCGGCGCCCCGCGCCTGCTGTTCGACCGCCTCCCCACCCCGACTCCGTAAGGACGCCGCCCGCTCATGGACGCCCGTACCGCCGCACGTACCGCGCTCGCCCTGCTCTGCGCCGTCGCCCTGGCCGGCTGCGGCGCGAAGGTCCCGGACACCCGGGAGACCGGGGACGGGGCCTCGGGCCACTATCCGGTGACCGTCGAGAACTGCGGGGTGAGGACGACGTACGACAAGGCGCCGGAGCGCGTGGTCACCAATGACGTCGGCATCGCGGAGGTCATGTTCGCGCTGGGGCTGGAGGACCGCATGGCGGGCTATGTGGCGCCGGACTACAGGAGCGCTCGCGACGACCGTGAAGCGGCGGTGCCGTGGAAGGGCGGCTACCAGAAGGTGAAGTGGCTGTCCAAGAAGGAGATCACCAAGGAGATCGTCCTGGACGCACGGGCGGACCTGGTCTTCGCCGGCTGGAACTACGGCTTCGGCGAGGGCAACAACTTCACCCCCGCCTCGCTGAAGAAGCTCGGCATCGGCTCGTACGTGCTCACCGAGTCCTGCCACAACGGCGGCTCGGGCAGCTCGCGCGGCGTGATGCCGCCGCTGGAGGCGCTCTACACCGGCCTGGAGACGCTGGGGAAGGTCTTCGACGTCGAGGACCGGGCCGCGAAGCTGATCGCCGGTTTCCGTCAGCAGGTCGCGGACGCGCGGGCGCGGGTGCCCGCGGGCGGGAAGAAGCCCTCCGTCTTCCTCTACGACGACGGCCGGGACAAGCCGGTGACCTCCGGTGCCTTCGCCGGGCCGCACGACATCATCACCAAGGCCGGCGGCGACCACGTGATGAAGGACCTCAAGGACTCCTGGACGACGGTCAGCTGGGAGACGGTCGTGGACCGCGACCCCGACGTGATCGTGATCAACAACTACGGTGACGTCAGTGCCGAGCGGAAGCGGGAGTTCCTGAAGTCCTACCCGCCGCTCGCCAATGTCTCGGCGGTCAAGAACGACCGCATCTTCGTCCTCGACTACGTCGATCTGGTCGAGAGCCCCCGCAACCCCGCGGCCATCGCCGCACTCGCCGGATATCTGAAGGGGGTACGCACTGATATCTGACGTATCCGACGGAGGTGCCACCGGCCCGCGCTGCCTAGACTGGTGGTGTGGTGGACACCGACTGGCAGAGCGATCTCCGTAAGCGCGGGTACCGGCTGACCCCGCAGCGCCAGCTCGTCCTGGAGGCGGTCGACCGGCTGGAGCACGCGACGCCGGACGACATCCTCACCGAGGTCCGCAGGACCGCGGGCGGCGTCAACATCTCCACGGTCTACCGGACCCTGGAGTTGCTGGAGGAGCTGGGGCTGGTCAGCCACGCCCACCTCGGGCACGGCGCGCCCACCTACCATCTCGCCGACCGGCACCACCACATACACCTGGTGTGCCGGGACTGCACGGGTGTCATCGAGGCCGATCTGTCGGTGGCGGGGCCGTTCACGGAGCAGCTGCGCGAGGCGTTCGGCTTCGAGACGGACATGAAGCACTTCGCCATCTTCGGGCGGTGCGCCGACTGCGCGGCGAAGGGCGGGGGCGCCCCGGCCGGCTCCGGGAAGGCCACGGGATCCGCCGGCGGCGACGGCTCTTCGGAGACGGTGGCGGACGGGTCGTAGGCTTGTCCGCATGCTGCGTCAATCGAAAGCCAGCCCGCTGCTGTCGCTGCCCGGTGCCGTCGGTGCCGAGGGCCCGGACGAAGGCGTCGCCGCGCACTACGGCGATCTCTTCCGCGAGCAGCGCGCGCTCGCCGGCGGGACCGGTTTCGTCGACCTCTCGCACCGCGGGGTCGTCACCGTCACCGGCGCCGACCGGCTGAGCTGGCTGCACCTGCTCATCACCCAGCACGTGAGCGAGCTGCCGCCCGGGCAGGCCACGGAGGCGCTGGTCCTCTCCGCCAACGGTCACATCGAGCACGCGCTCTACCTGGTCGACGACGGGGAGACGACCTGGATCCACGTGGAGCCGGGCACCCAGGGCGAGCTCATCGCGTACCTGGAGAGCATGAAGTTCTTCTACCGGGTCGAGGTCGCCGACCGCACGGACGACCTCGCGGTCGTCCACCTGCCGGCGGGCTCGATCGGCGAGGCGCCCGACGGGGTGCCGGTGCGCGAGACGGCGCACGGCCGCGACCTGTTCCTGCCGCGCGAGCGGCTGGAGGAGTTCGCCGGCACGCACGGCCCGGCGGTGGGCGTCCTGGCGTACGAGGCGCTGCGCGTCGAGGCGCACCGCCCGCGGGTGGGCCTGGAGACCGACCACCGCACCATCCCGCACGAGCTGGGCTGGATCGGCACGGCGGTCCACCTCCAGAAGGGCTGCTACCGCGGCCAGGAGACCGTCGCCCGCGTCCACAACCTCGGCAAGCCGCCGCGCCGGCTGGTCTTCCTGCACCTGGACGGCAGCGAGGTGTCGCTGCCCGGGCACGGGACCGCCGTGCGGCTGGCCTCGGACGGCCCGGAGGGTCGCCAGCTGGGCTTCGTGACCACCTCGGCCCGCCACCACGAGCTGGGGCCGATCGCCCTGGCCCTGGTGAAGCGGAACGTCCCGGTGGACGCTCCGCTGCTGGTGGGCGAGGGGACGGCGGCCTCGCAGGAGGTCGTGGTCGAGCCGTAGCCGCTCCGCGGCGGGAGGGGAGGCGCCGCGCTTTCCCTCCCGCGCTTCCCTCCCGCGCTTTCCCTCCCGCCGCGACGGCGGGCCCTGCGGAGCCGTGCCGGGCTCAGACCTCGATCAGGACCGTGAAGGGACCGTTGTTCGTCAACGACACCTTCATGTCGGCGCCGAAGCGCCCTGTCTCCACATGCGCGCCCAGCGCGCGGAGCTGAGCGACGACCTCCTCGACCAGAGGCTCCGCCACCCCGCCGGGGGCAGCCGCGTTCCACGTGGGGCGCCGCCCCTTACGGGCGTCACCGTAGAGAGTGAACTGGGAGATCACCAGCAACGGTGCTCCCACATCCGAACAGGACTTCTCGTCCTCAAGAACCCGTACGGACCACAGCTTGCGGGCGAGCTGCGCGGCCTTCTCCCGGGTGTCCTCATGTGTCACTCCGACAAGGACGCAGAGCCCTTGTCCGATGATCTCCCCTACGGTCTCGCCGTCGACGACGACGGCCGCCCCGTCCACTCTCTGCACCACTGCACGCATACGGACCATGATGCCGTGCGTCCATCCAGGGCCGTTCGGGTGCCGGGACCCTGCGCCCGGGCCTCACTGAGTGGCACGATGCGTGCAGGCGGTGCTTATGCGGGCAACGTGACCCGGGACGCCCACCGCCCGAGGGGAACGGAAACGCATGACCACACCCATTGAGGACGGCCCCATGCTCAAGGCAGCCGACAGCGTGCACCCCCGGCCGCCCAGCCAGCGCACCGGCCGGCAGGCGGACGTCCCGGGGCGGAGTCTGCACGAGCTGCGCCTGGCGGAGGTGCGGGTGCTGCGCCGCGACGCCCAGCGGGACGAGGCGGACCTGAGCTATGTGCGGCGGCTGCTCCAGGGACGCATCGACATCCTGCGGGCGGAGCTGTCGCGGCGGGCCTCGCCGGAGGCGCCGGTCATGGCCCGGCTGGTCGTCGACCGGCTGTCGGAGATCCTCGCCGACGACCCGTCCACCCAGCGCTCCTCCGCCCGCCATGTGACGCTGCGGACCCCGCACAGCGAGGAGTACCGGCGGCTGGCCGAGGACATGCTGTCCGAGGTGGAGCTCTCCGACCTCGGCGCCCGCACCGACCACGAGCTGCACGAGGGCATGCGCCGCCTGATGACCTGCGAGCGGCGGGTCTCGGTGCGCCGCCAGCACCTCCAGCGGACGGCCGACGATTGCAGTGCCGAGATCGCCCGCAGGTACCGTGAAGGGGAAGCACAAGTAGACGACCTCCTCTCGTGATCCACCGGGGGCGGTCCGCACCACCTCCCCCGGAAGGCCGACGATGACCTCCACGACACCTCTCTCCCCCGCCGCCGTACGACCGGTCCTCGCCGAGGTCGTGCGTTCCGGCTTCGTCGAGGGCCACCACCGCGGCTCGCTGGTGGTGCTGGCGGCCGACGGCAGTGTGGAACTGTCGCTGGGCGATCCGGCCGCCCCGGTCTACCCGCGCTCCGCGAACAAGCCGATGCAGGCGGCCGCCGTGCTGCGGGCCGGCCTGGACCTCTCCGGCGAACGGCTGGCGCTGGCGGCCGCGAGCCACTCCGGGGAAACGTTCCACCTCGATCTCGTCCGGAAGATGCTCGCCGAGTTCGAGATAGCCGAGGACACCCTCCAGACCCCGCCGGACCTGCCGCTGGACCCGGCCGAGGCCGAGACCTACCTCGCGGCCGGCCACTCCCGCCACCGCGTCACGATGAACTGCTCCGGCAAGCACACGGCCATGATCGCCGTCTGTGTCGCCAACGGCTGGCCGGTGGACTCCTACCTCGCTCCCGAGCACCCCCTCCAGCTGCTCGCCCTCCAGGCCGTGGAGGCGGCGAGCGGCGAGCGCGTCGCCCACGTCGGTACGGACGGCTGCGGCGCGCCCCTGATGGCGATCTCCCTCACCGGCCTGGCCCGCGCCTTCCGCAACTTCGTCCTCGCCGAGCCGGGCACGCCCGAGCGCCGCGTCGCGGACGCGATGCGCGCCCACCCCGAGTACGTGGCCGGCTCCCGCCGCCCCGACACCTGGCTGATGCGCGAGGTGCCGGGCGCCCTGTCGAAGATGGGCGCCGAAGCCGTACAGGCCGTGGCGCTCCCGGACGGCCGCGCCCTCGCCTTCAAGATCGACGACGGTGCGATGCGGGCGATGGGCCCGGTCCTGGCCCGCGGCCTGGAACTGCTGGGCGTCGACTCCCCCGTCCTCGCCCGCATCGCCGACAGCCCCCTGCTGGGCGGCGCGGAGCGCGTGGGGGAGATCCGGGCGGCGTTCTGAGGAGGCCCCGCCGGGGACCTCTGCCGCGCGCGAAAAAACCGCGTGCGGCGCGTGTCGGGCCACGCCTAGCGTGGCCCGCATGAGCCCTGACGTCCGTACGATCACCGATGCCGACCTCCCCGACTGGATACGCGCGCTGCACACCGGGTTCCTGCGCCCGCCCGTGGTCAGCAAGCAGGAGATCGAGTCGCGGCGGACGACGGTGGACTGGAAGCGGGCGCAGGGCGTCTTCGACGCCGGGCGCTGTGTGGCCACGTACCGCAGCTTCGCCCAGCGGCTGAGCGTCCCCGGCGGGGCGGACGTCGCCGTGAACGCGGTCAGCAACGTGACCGTCTCGCCGACGCACCGCCGGCGCGGGCTGCTCAGCCGCTTGATGGCCGGCGATCTGCGGGCCGCCAAGGAGCGCGGGGACGTCGCGGCGACGCTCATCTCCGCCGAGTACCCGATCTACGGGCGCTACGGCTTCGGCCCGGCCGCCTGGGTCACCGAGTGGGACGTCGAGGTGGCCCGTACCGGTCTCGATCCCCGCTACGCGGGCCCTGCCGGCGGTGGCCGCGTGGACCTCGTGGACGCCGCGGAGGTCCGGGAGCACGGCCCCGGCCTGCACGAGCGGACGCGCGCCACCCGGCACGGCGCCGTCGACCGCTCCGAGTTCTGGTGGCGGCGCAACACCGGTGCGGTCGCGGTGGACGAGAGCCCGTGGACGGAACCGTTCTACGCCCTGTACCGCTCCGCGGACGGCACGGTCGACGGCCTGCTGGCGTATACCTGCGACGACAAGTGGGAGGCCAAGCTCTCCCTCACCACCGCCTCCGTCCGCGACCTGATCGCGGTCACCCCCGAGGCCGAACGGGCCCTGTGGCACTTCCTGCTGTCGGTCGACTGGGTCACCCGTGTCCGCACCGGCTTCCGCGCCCCGGACGACCTCCTCCCCCTGCTGCTGCCGGATCCGCGCGCCGCCCGGGTCATCGCCCACGCCGACTTCCTGTGGCTGCGGCCGCTGGACGTACCGGAGTTGCTGACGGCCCGTACGTACGTCACCTCCGGTGCGCTCGTCCTCGACGTCACCGACGCGGCCGGCCTCGCCGCCGGCCGCTTCCTGCTGGACGCCGGCCCGGACGGCGCCCGGTGCACACCCACCACCCGCTCCGCCGACCTCTCCCTGGACGTCGGCGCGCTCGGCGCGCTGGCCCTCGGTGACGAGTCGGCCTCGCGGCTGGCGGCCCTCGGCCGGGTGGCCGAGGAGCGCGCCGGGGCCCTCGCGGTCGCGGACGGACTGCTGCGTACGGCTCGGCGGCCGTGGTGCCCGGACATCTTCTGATGCCGGGTCAGTGACGCGCGGCTGCCCGCCAGTAGCCCCTGAGCGCCGGACCTTTCGGGCGATTGCCCCCACCACCGGCCTCCACTTGACCTCAACCACACTTGAGGACTCAAGCTTCTGATCAACGGTTCAACGGCCCGCCACCGAGGCGGCGCGCAGATCCGGCCCGTCCCCGCTTCCCGAGAGGAACACCATGTCCGAGAGCACGTACCGCCTCGCCGTCATCATCGGCTCCACCCGCGACGGCCGCTTCGGCCCCACGGTCGCCAACTGGTTCACCACGCAGGTCGCCCAGCGCGACGACATCGAGATCGACGTCATCGACCTCGCCGACCACCCGCTGCCGCTGAGCCTGACCCGCGAGCCGGGCGAGGCGGACGCCGCCCTCCTCGCGCAGGTCACCCCGCGACTGGAGCGCGCCGACGCCTTCGTCGTGATCACGCCGGAGTACAACCACAGCTACCCCGCCTCCATCAAGAGCCTCATCGACTGGCACTACACCCAGTGGCAGGCCAAGCCGGTCGCGTTCGTGTCGTACGGCGGGCTCGCCGGCGGCCTGCGCTCGGTCGAGCACCTGCGCCCGGTCTTCTCCGAGCTGCACGCGGTCACCATCCGCGAGACCATCAGCTTCCACAGCCCGTGGGGCAAGTTCGCCGAGGACGGCAGCCTGCTGGACACCGAGGCCGGCACCGCGGCCGCCGGCGCCGCGAAGGTCATGCTCGACCAGCTCGGCTGGTGGGCCCTCTCCCTCCGCGAGGCCCGCACCAACCGCCCGTACGGCGCCTGACCTCTCGGGTTCCCTGTTCCGCCTTTTGCCGCCTGTCCCAGGGAAGTTGGGGCGGGCGGCAGGAACATTTCCGGGGTCCGGGCGCGCTTCCTGTGGCCCCCTCCGCGACCCGGCGCCTGTTCATCCGCCGCGCAGGGCCCCGTGATGCCGGCCGCCGGAGCCGGTGGCACGTACGGTGTGGGGCGGCCGCGCGAGTTTGGTGGCATCCCGCGGCACGCCTGCGGAACTTGGCGACGGAGGAAGCCCCGCGTCCGGTTCGTCGCCCTGTCGTGGCAGGGGTTGATGCGCGGGCGCCCGGCACAGGCGCGCGGGCCGACGGAGAGCGCACGACCGGCGGCGAGCCCCGCTTCACCCGGCTCGCGCGCCGAAGTACACGCGGCTGCCCGGTGGTTGCGCCCTCCGCACGGACGCACGCACGCCCCTTTCACCGTACGAGAGGAAACCGGCGGCCCGGGCTCCTCACCGGCGCCTTCGCTTGGGCCGGGGCGGCGGCCCGTAGAGCCGGGTCAGGGCGTTGCGGACCGCGAGGCGTCCGGCCGCACGGAACGCCCTTGGATGTGAATCGACCTCGTGGGCGCGAAGGCTCCGCAGGACGACCGCCACGGCGACGGTGATCTCCTCGTCCAGGCAGGCGAGTTCGTCCCGTACGCCCTCCAGGAGTCCGGCGCGGAACTCACCGGCCTCGTCCGGGGAACAGCCGTCGACCACCGCGCCGTCGGCCACCTCGAACGCGACCCCTTCCTCCCACGGCTCGAAGTCCACGGTGACCTCCGCGAAGTCCGACGGGCAGCCTGCCTGACGCACGTACAGAGCCCGGACGCCCCGGATCGGGGCAGGAGGGAACGGCGCGGCGGCCGGGTCCATGCGAGCCTCAGCGAGACCCACGGTGGCGGACCGCGTCCTGGGACTCGACGTACTTCAGCATGAGGCGGGCGAATTCGAGGCGCTCGCGCTCGGCCCAGTCGGCGGTGATCTGCTCGAAGGCCGAGCGCTGATGCCGGCGGAAGCGGGTCATCAGGTCCTTGCCCCCGGGGCTGAGGTGAAGGATCGTGCGGCGGCCGTCGTGCTGGGAGGCGGCGCGGATCAGGTAGCCGGCGGAGATGCAGTCGGAGACCATGCGGCTGGCCACCGACGGGTCGACACCCAGGTGCTCGGCCACGGCCCCGACGGTGACCTCCCGGGCGCCGTCCCGCTCGGCCTCCAAGATGATGTTGAGGATCAGCGTGCGGCTCAGATCCTTCTGGGAGATCGGGTTCTCGACCTCCAGGAGCGAGGTGCGCCGCAGCTTCCCGAATGCCGGGCCGACCGCGTCCAGCAGCTCGTCGGGGGTTCTCGCCTCGGGCTTCGTCATGGCCTCAGCGTACCTGGATGACATTGCGAACACATGTGTTGACGTGAAAACGTGTGCATGCAAGCATGCATATGCCAGCAAGCAATGAACGGAGTCCTCGTGACCATCCTCATCACCGGTGCCCGCGGCAAGGTCGGCCGGGCGATCACCGGCCGCCTGCACTCCGCGGGTCTCACCGTCCGGGCCGCCAGCGCCGCGCCCGCCGAACTGACCGTCCCGGCCGGCGTCGAGGTCGCCGAGCTCGTACTCGACCGGCCCGAGACCTTCCCCTCCGCACTCCACGGCGTCCGCCAGGTCTTCCTCTATCCGGAGCCCGCCGGCATCCACGACCTGGTCAAGGCGGCCGAGGCCGCGGGCGTCGAGCACGTCGTCCTGCTGTCCTCCTCCTCGGTCCTCGGCCCCGACGCCGAGAACGACCCGCTCGCGAGCCACAGCCTCAAGGTCGAGCGCGCGCTCGCCGACTCCGCCTTCGCCCGTACGTTCCTGCGCCCGGACGCCTTCGCGAGCAATGCCCTCGGCTGGGCCCACCCCATCGGCCGGTCCCTGCCCGTCCAGCTCGCCTACCCGGACGCGCACATCGCGCCCATCCACCCCGAGGACATCGCCGACATCGCCGTGGAGGCCCTGACCGGCACCTCCCTGACCGGCCGCTCGGTCACCCTGACCGGCCCCGA
This sequence comes from Streptomyces sp. ISL-11, assembly GCF_018614525.1. Taxonomy (GTDB): domain Bacteria; phylum Actinomycetota; class Actinomycetes; order Streptomycetales; family Streptomycetaceae; genus Streptomyces. The sequence continues at coordinate 30,552 of NZ_JAGGOL010000009.1, read as the reverse complement.
GTCACTCACCTTCCGTGAGCAGCTCGCGGTCCTCGCGGACGCCATCGGCCGGGAGATCCCGGTCGAGCACATCACCCGCGCGGAGGCCGAGCGGCAGATGGCCCGCCACATGCCCGCGCCGATGATCTCCTCGCTGCTCGATCTGTGGGAAGCCGCCCTGCACGGTCCGGCGGCCGTCGCCGACACCACCGAGACCCTCCTCGGCCGGCCCGCCCGCACCTTCCGGCAGTGGGCCCGTGAGCACGCGGACGCCTTCGCCCGGCACTGACCCGGACCGGTCCCGCCGCTGCCCCGGACAGCACCACCGACCCGTCCAGGAGGACGCCATGAAGCCCATCGGCTACTGGCTCAACCGCACCGACACAGCCCTCACCGGCCGCATGGACGCCATGCTGGCCGAGTTCGGCCTCACCCGCCTCGCCTGGCAGGTCCTCAAGGTCGTGGACGACCGCCCGCAGGCCACCGACCCCGACGTCCTGACCGTCCTGGCCGCCAACGCCGGCTCCTCTGCCCTGACCGCCGCCATCGAGACCGTCCTGGCCGACGGCTGGCTGACCCGCCCGGCCCCGGCCCGCCTCACCCTGACCGACGACGGCCGCACCCGCCTGGCCGAGGCCGCCGCACGCGTCGGCGCCTTCCGCGACCTGGCGGCGACCGGTATCTCCCGCGAGGAGTACCGCGTCGCCGTCACCGTCCTGGAGCGGATGACCCACAACCTGACGACGTCGTACGACTCCCTGAAAGCCTCGGCGTGACGCTCGTCCTCCGGAGACGACACGACGCGCTCTCAGGGCCCGAAACTCCATACGTTCCCGACCGGGCGGCCGTCGCGCCGCAGCACCGTGCCGAGGAGATCGGTGAGCTCGTCCTGGACCCTGGCGACGAGTTCCGCGCCGAAGACGCAGAGGGATGCCTCCCGGAAATCGCCGTAGGTGCCCATCCGGAGGTCGCCGGTCACCTGGATCACGCGCTCGTCGACGAGGTAGGCGTAGCCCGTCCAGCGCGGCTGCCCCGGTCCGCCGACGCGGGTGGGGTCGAGGCGGGAGCCGTTGATGTACCACTTGAGGTGGTAGAGCCGGTCCCCGTGCCTGCCGCAGGCGCGCAGGCCGCGTGCGATCACCTTCTCCACCTCGGCGAGCAGCGGGTCGTCCCGGTGATCGATGTCCGCGAGGTGCCAGGTGACGGAGCCCGGGGGTTCGGCGATTCCCCCGTCGGCCGTCTCGTACGTGACCTCGAACCGCTTCTCGAACCGCTTCCAGATCTCGTCGTGCTCCGGCTGGCTCATCAGCTGCTCGGCGGGCCGCTCCCGGGCCGGTTCGCCGGGCGGCGCCCAGCGGTAGGTGCTGACCCGGGAGATCTCCTGGAACCCCGCCGCGGTGTGGACGGGCACGAGCGCGGCATCCGCCTCGGCCACCAGGCGGCTCCGCCGACGCCCGGGAAGGACGAACCCGAAGCTCCGGCAGGACGCCCATTCCACGGCGGCGGCCAGGAGTTCGGGACGAGGGCCGGTGATCCCGCCGATCGCGGCGAAGTCCGTGCCGCCCACGCGCTCGATCCAGAGCGCGTCCTGGGTCCGCGGGCCCTTGCCCTCCAGGACCAGGACCTCCATCTCCGAGGTGTGGACGCGTGCCGTCCCGTCGGCCTCCAGTTCCGCGAGCGGCCTGAGCTGTTCGGCGGCGGCCGCCGCGAGACCGCGGATCCGCTCCTTCTCACGGTGTCCGTCGGCGCGCCATGAACGTGTCCGCGGCCCGGCACCCGGGACGCCGGCCGACGCCAGGTCGGTTGTGCCGGCTGTGTCGGTTGTGTCGGCTACCAGAAGGGAACGTTCCGCCCCCGGCGTGAACCCGGCCGCCCGCAGCGACTCGGCGAGGAGGGGCGCATCGTGGGAGTGGACCTTCCATTCGACCGGCTCCCCGCGCGCGGCGAAGACCTCCTGCTGCCTGCGGACCAGTTCGTCCAGGCCGTCGGGGTCGAGCCCGGCCGAGTGGTCGACGGTCCCGTGGGTGCCGTAGTGGGTGCGTACCAACGGGCCGTCGCGTTCGACCACCGCGCCCCACGGCAGATGGAGGCCCTCCGGCACGCGGCCGCGCATCTGGGATTCGTAGGCGGCCAGCAGCGTTCCAGCCGTGACGGTCACTCGGTTCGTTGCCCCTCGTCGATCTCGTGGTTCCGGCGCGACCCTACGCCGGGCCCCGGGCCGGCCCCAACCGGTTTCCGGGCGGGCGCCGCCGGGGGCTGGCCCCCGCAACGGCGCTACACCCAGGCGGACTTCCCCGCACCATGCGAACATGACGAGAGGCGAGGCAGGCATCGACGTCCGGAACGTGGGCGGGTGGCAGTCGCAAGGCCTGAGTCCGCTCAGCTCCGGGAACGGCTCATGGACTCGAAGTGAAAGGCGTTGATGTAGCAGTCGCGTGGCTGCTGGATCGCGAAGGTGATGCAGTCGAGCAGTGACTGCGCGGCGAGCGGGTCCTGGGCGGCTCGCGGAGTGGCGTCCCATTCCGGCGACAGGGGATCGCGGCTGCTGTCGAAGTCCGGCGGGAACAGGGAGATCACGCGGACTCCCTGGGGGCGCAGGCGGCGCGAGAGAGCCTCGGCGAAGCCCCGCTGGGCATGTTTGGCGGCGTAGTACGCCTCGTGTGCACTCGGGTGCTGGAATCCGGGGACACCGCAGACGGAGACCATCGTGACCACGTCGGGCCGCTCCGAGGCCAGCAGCAGCGGCAGAAGGTTCTTGGTCACCAGAACGGTGCCGGTGCCGCCCGAGGCCAGGGTGTCGACCACGTCCTCGTCCGAGGCCGAGAGGAGGTCGGGCCCCTCCAGCCAGCGGGCGCCATTGTTGACCAGCACGTCGATGTGATCGGTGCGTTCGCCGACCGCGTGGGCGAACGCTCGGATCGAAGGGGGGTCGGTGAGGTCACAGGCGAAGGCGTGTACCTGGTGGTGACCGCGTTCGAGGATCTCCGCCCGAGTGCGCTCGGCCGCCTCCACCGTGCGCGCGGCGAGGAAGACTTCAGCGCCGAGGCCGGCGAAGTGGTGGGCGAGGGCGCGGCCGAAATCGCGGCCGGCACCGGTGATGACCACCCTGCGGTCGGTGAGCTTCATGTCGTGCCTTCGATCGAACGAATGGCCGGGGGTGGCGGCCGGAAGGAGCGTAGTACCAGAGGTGATACGGCTCCTGGGTCAGGGTTCGACCGACTCGGCCGGTGCTCAGCAGCCGGGCCCCTTGCCCCCATCGGACTGTGTGAGGATGCGCCGGAGCCAGCGGGTACGGGCGTCGCGGGCGTCCTGGCTGAGAGCTGCCCGTGGCGCGAAGGTGTCGAAGCCGTGGCAGGCTCCGGGCCATACGTGCAGTTCGGCTTGGCCGCCGGCCTGCCAGATCGCATGGGCGTAGGCCACGTCCTCGTCCCTGAAGGTCTCGGCCGACCCGACCTCGATGTAGGCCGGGGGCAGCTCGGACAGGTCCGTGGCGCGGGCGGGAGCCGCGTAGGGCGGCAGGTCCGCGGTACCGTACCGGTCGCCCAGCAGCGCCTGCCACGCCGTTGCGTTGGAGGTACGGTCCCAGGTGTCGACGCCGGCCATCTGGTGGCTGGAGAACGTGTTGTTGCGGTCGTCGAGCATCGGGCACAGGAGCAGTTGCCCGATCGGTGCGGGGCCGCCTCGGTCGCGGATGAGCAGAGCGAGTGCCGCGGCGAGGCCGCCGCCGGCGCTCTTCCCCCCGATGATGACGCGGTCCGCGTCGATGCCCAGTCCGGCCGCGTGCGCGACCGTCCAGACGAATCCGGCGTAACAGTCCTCCACCGGTCCGGGGTACTGCGCCCGCGGTGCCAGCCCGTACTCGACGGAGATGACGGCCAGCTCCAGCGTGAGAGCCCATTCGCGCAGCAGCCGCGGAAGTACGGACCACGCGTTGCCCGTGATCATTCCGCCGCCGTGCATGTAGTACAGGAACGGCAGCGGCCCGGCGATCCCGGCGGGCCGTGCGCTCACGAGCGTGACGTCCTGCCCGCTCGGCGCTCCCGGCACCCGCAGCTCGTCCACCTCGAAGCGGCCGTCCGCCCGGAGGTCGTGGACCGTCGGCCTGGGCCGGGCCGCGGCATCCCGCTCCTGCCGGGCCGCGAGGTTCTCCGGGGTGAACGGTTCCCTCACCGTGTCACCCAAACCCGCCAGCGCGACCCTCAGTTCGGGATCGAGAGGGGGCACATCCCAAGCCGCGCGCGCGAGGTCCATGCGACGTAGTCAATCACCTGCCCCATGGCGATTCCTCAGCGGCGGCCCTGGCGCGCTGGGGCCGACGCGCCGGCCGGGAACTCCCGTTCGTTGGGGAGGGGGACGGGGTGACGGGATGCGGCGATCGGCCAGGGAGACGGGCGTGGGCAAGGTGGCGGAGGGTGCCGGGCAGAGGCCACGGCCCGCGGGAGCGGACGATCCGGGGCTTCAGGGCTCACCGGACGCCCCTGAGCCACCGACGTCCTCGAAGTCCTCGCGGTTCCCGTGGACTTCACGGTCATCACGGTCCTCGCGGTCCTCGAAACGGCGCCCCCTGTGGAAGGAGCTCCCCGTCCTCGTGGTGGTGGCGCTCGTGCTGGCGCTCGTCATCAAGACCTTCCTGGTGCAGGCATTCTCCATCCCCTCGGGTTCGATGCAGAACACCCTTCAGCCGGGCGATCGCGTCCTGGTCGACAAGCTCACCCCGTGGTTCGGCTCGACACCGCAGCGCGGCGAGGCCGTGGTCTTCCATGACCCGGACGGCTGGCTCAAGAACGAGCCGACACCGCACCCGAACACCCTGCGGAAGGCCCTCGGGCAGATCGGACTGATGCCGTCCGCCGATGAGAAGGACCTGATCAAACGGGTGATCGGGGTGGCGGGAGACACCGTCGAGTGCCGCGGCACGGGCCCGCTGAAGCTCAACGGCAAGCCGCTCGCCGAGCCGTACGTCCACGCCGGCAACACCCCGTGCAGCGTCGACCAGCAGGGTGGCCAGTTCACGGTCACCGTGCCCCCGGGCACGGTGTGGGTGATGGGCGACCACCGTCAGGACTCGTGGGACTCCCGCTACCACCAGGGCGACAGGAACCACGGCATGGTCCCGGTGGGCGACGTGGTGGGCCGCGCCGTCGCCATCGCCTGGCCCCCGACCCGCTGGAACACCGTGCCGGACGACGCCGCCCACTGACTCGGGCGCAGATGTGACTCGTCTCAGTAGTTGTCGTCTGCCCGAGGAGCGGAGCAGCGGCGATCGATCGGGATTGGCACGTTAACTGTCGTCGATATGGCGCCCTTGTTGTCGTGTCCGTACGGGCCGCGATCTGTGCCCCGGCTGCGACATGTTTGTCGCCACCGCCGACATGATCGACCGCGCCCGATGAAGAGGACTTCCACCCGACCCAGTGCCGACGACGCGGGTGCGACGCTCAACTGGCCAATTCGCAGGACTATCCGGAACCGGGCCTGGACGCGTCCACCTGGCGTGTCGTCGACCGCCTTCAGCGACGCATCGGCGGGGTGCTGTCCCCCTCCGCACCGCCCACCGTCCGCAGCACCGGCTGGCCGATCCCCGCGGCCCAGCACTTCATGGACCTGCGGGCCGTCGCCCCCCTGGCGTTGCTGTCCTGGCCCGCCGCCCGCCCCCTGTGCGCGACCCCGCTGCTCGCGCAGGTCCTCGACGCCGAAGCCGCCTGGCGCCATCACGATTACGAGCGGCTGCTGCACGGCGGCAAGAAGCACAGCTCCAAGGCGCTTCTGCGCCCCGCCGTCGACGCCCTGGCTGGAGCTGCCGCATTGCACATGGCCGATCACCTTTTGAACTGCGAAGAGACGGAGGCTCGTGAGACAGTCGCGCCCCTGGGCGGGGCGGCTGCCGCCCGCGCCGCGGCGCTCACCGCCTACCTGCGACACCTGCCGGGGAGCTCTCTCCCTCTCCAGCTGGCCCTCACTCCCCGCGCACCGCGAGGGCCGGGCAGACGGTGGTTGGCCGACGCACTCCACGAGCGGGAGCGCCAGCGTACGCGGCATGTAGCTTGAACGACACGGCGCGCGGCAAGACCTGGCATCCACCAACATTGCTCCCGAGTGACGCCTCGGGAGCGGACGAGGGGCGTCGGACGATCAATCAACGGCGCCATGTGCCTCACTGTCGAGACGTCTCTCGATGGCGGCCAGTCGTTGATTCACCCTGAGCAGCTCAACAAGGATGGCCTCCAGTTGCGATGCGAGGGGCGCTTGCGCGTGGTGGTCCTGCATATCTGCCTCATGCAGCTCGGGGGCACGAACGAACACTCCCCGGCCTTGCTGAGGACTGACCAGCCCCTCGTCGCGGAGAACCCGAAGGGCGTTTTGGGCGGTCATCAACGCAGTGCCGAACTCCTTCGCGAGCTCCCTGCCGGACGGAAGCCGAGAACCGGGCTCGAGCCTGCCGTCCAAGATCTGCTCACGCAGAGCGGCGGCGATCTGCAGATAGGCAGGGCGCGGATCGTCTGGACTTAGCTCCATACGGTGATCCTAGTCGGCCTAGGTCAGCCTACTTGCCGACTGGTGGTCACCTAGGTAAGATCTGATTGACCTAGTTCGATCTACATCGGTTGCAAGGTGCGTGTCGATCGTTAGCTGGGTGACCCCGTGAGTCCGCAGTGCAGCAGCGGAGTCCAGGGATACTTGAACGGAACCTGGAGGTATGAATGACGGTCTTCGAGCAGGAAAGCATCTTCAGCGCTACGGAAGACGGCCCGACGTCGATCGTTCGGAGTTCGATCCCTGCGGTGGCAGCGCTGGAGACGGCTTTCCCTGCCGGGATCGTGTCGGCTGCGGCCGAGCGGGAGTCCTGGCGCAAGGAGGTGCACCGACCGGCCACGCACACTCACAAGTGGTGGGCGCAACGGCTTGGCTCTGTCTTCCGTGGGATCCTAGCCGCAGCTGTTGCGCAGGATGAGCAAGATGCCATCGAGTGCTACAGCAATGCGCTTCGGCTCGATGGTCTTACTGTCTGCGACCCCTTTGCCGGCTCCGGGACGACGCTCGCAGAGGCAGCAAAGCTCGGGGCGCGAGTGATTGGCAGGGACATTAACCCGGTGGCGACGCTGGTTCAGCGGCAGGCGCTGGCTCCTTGGGATCGTGCCCGACTGGACCGTGCATTTAAGCAAGTGGAGTCTCAGGTCCGCTCCGAAATCGATCAGTTGCACAGGGACAAGCGTGGTCGGCCCGTCCTCTACTACTTCTGGGTCGCCCTCGCCCAGTGTCCCCAATGCCCTCCGGACGCGCCGCCCGTGGAGCTATTCAGTCGGTACGTCTTTGCTCAACACGCCTATCCGAAGAAGTATCCGGCAAGCAAGGCGACGTGTCCGCACTGTCATGCCATTGCAATCGTCGATGTGGTGAAAGATAAGCAGCTGACATGTTCTTCCTGCAGCCAAGTCTCAGACCTCGCTGGCCCGGTCAACCGCGCGACCATGACTTGTTCCCAGGGCCACTCGGCGAAAGTCATCGACGCTTTGGGGGGGCAGCCTCCGCGGCTCCGCATGTACGCGAAACAAGTGCTTGCTGCAGACGGATCGCGGCTGTACGAACCCATCGACGACTTCGACCTCGCGCTTTACGCGAAGGCTGAGAAGCTGCTTGAGGAGCGAGGCAAGGAGCTCGTACTGCCAGTCGGCACATTGGATGACGGCCATAACACCCGACAGGCGATCCGCTGGAACTATCGCGAGTGGCGCCAGTTCTTCAACGCTCGTCAGCTCTACAGCCTTGGGTTGCTTGGCAAGGCTATCCGCGACCTTGAACCCGGACCGGAGCGCGAAGCCCTGGCTGCACTCTTCTCTGGCGTACTGGAATTCAATAACCTATTCTGCTCGTTCAAGGGGGAAGGGACTGGTGCCGTCCGGCACATGTTCTCCAACCATGCCCTAAAGCCCGAACGGACTCCGCTTGAAGCGCATCCCTGGGGCACTCCCGCATCCTCTGGCGCCTTCTCGACGCTCTATCAGTCTCGCATCATCCGCGCGTGGGAGTACAAGCGTGCTCCGCATGATCTCGTGCCCGTGGGTGATAACTCGGAGCGCGTCTTTGGGCTATCGCAGCCCCTTTCGCTAGAGATCGGTGACGCTGAGTCCTTCGAGCAGGGGAGTACGAGTGCGTACGTTCACTATGGATCATCGGCATCCTTCGATCTCCCAGATGCGTCAGTAGATCTGGTCATCACTGACCCCCCGTTCATGGATAACGTCCACTACAGCGAACTCGCCGACTTCTTCCATGTATGGCTTCGACAGCTCCGGCCATTCGAGAGCTATCCGGCAGACGTCATCACCACACGCCATGCAGAGGAAGTCCAATCTGCAGATCCCGCCGAGTTTGGCCATGCCATTGCCGCCGTATGGAAGGAGTGTGCCCGACTCCTTAAGCCGAATGGTCTGCTTGCGTTCACCTTCCATCAGGCTCGGATTGCGGGATGGGTTGAGCTGGTCAAGGCATTGGAGAACGCGGGATTGGTCATTACCGCAGTACAGCCTGTCAAGGCAGAAATGAGCACGAGCGCCATCAAGTCAAGTGCGGCCGATCCGTCAAACCTGGATTCGATTGTGGTGTGCCGGCTGATCGGACACATGGGGTCCGAGGCGTGCTCGGTAGAGGCGGTGAGGGAGCGTGCCATTATCGCGCTGCGTGAGTGCAAGGAGGCTGGCGTTAAGGTCGGTTATGCGGACGTCGAATCCGTGGTTAGGGGCTCTGTCCTCGCGCTGCATACCGTGCCCGGAAACTCGCTGTCTGTTGAGGAGCTGGCGGCGGAAGCCGGAGAGGCGGTTGCTGCCGCCGCCGCCGCTCTCGACGCGCGCTCTAACCGAGGGTGAGTGTTCGCAGATCGATCCCGAACCGGCCCCGCTGAGCTGTCTCCTCCTTTCGCTTCGATGGCTGCGGGAAGGGGTCGTGCGCGGTCTCCTCGACCGGGGGAGAAAGTTTGGCAAGCCGGTAACAGTGGAAGAGCTCGAACACTCCTGGCGAGACGGTGCGGGTCATGTCGCGTACGTGAGCAAGAGACTGGTAGTCTGCAAGGTCGTTGCGCTCGCTGATGAGCGTTGCCGCGCCGAGCATCCATTCCCAGCCGAGCGGGTTGGAGAAGAGCAGCATCGGCCGTACCCGGTTTGCTCCGTCACCGTAAGTACCGAGTCCAATCTGCTTGGTTCGCGTTCCCGTGATGCGGTCGTAGAGATCCACATCTTTATTAAGGGCGGCACCGGCCACCAGAGCCATCGAATGCACTTGCACCATGCCGCCCTCTTCGTTTCCCTCAAGAGCGACAAACAGGTAGAAACCAGGGATGCGGATCTCGTTGCCGTCCTCGGCATACACACGGACGGTTGCGCATGGCGGGGTGCTGTTGTAGTCGAGACCCGTGGAACGGGCGGGCTTCCCGTTCCTGCCCAGGTCGACCTTCTTGACCTCGAGGCCGAAGATCGCTCCGGGGTCGTAGTCGACCCCACCTGCCCTCAGGAGCTCGTACTCCTCTGGACTCGCAATGACAGCGTCGGGGCTGACCAAGGGTTTATCTGCCCGGAGAACGATGACCTCCGCCGGCAACTGCTCGTGGAGCAGATCGGTGACGTACTCGTCGAACGGGTCATCCTGGGTGTTTCGCTTGTCCCGCAGATGGAAGGAAACCGAACGTCCCCGATCATCGAAGAACGCCTCCGAGAGAATCGTGAAGGCCATCGCCGGCAGGTCTCCAGGGCGGACCCTGTCGTTCACATCAGAGCTCATGACGTCAGGGGTAGCACACAGATATGCCGCCCCGCAGGGTGATGATCACAGTACTGCAGGCGAGTTGCCTGGCGGCGTGTCGCCTCCCTGCGGCCAGGTTGGCACCTCGATGAGCAGGAAGTGAAGAAGCCAGGGTCGGTCGCACGCAGGCTGGTGGTACTGGTCAGCGTGAGGGGAATCTCCCCCCCGAACAGAAGATCAAGGTTGTGGAACGCGGTTGCCGCGTCGCTGCTGTTGTGGGCGGCGAGCGCCCTCCGAGCACGGCTGGCAGCGTTGGCCAACTTGGAAAGGGCCTCTGCGCCTTCGGCTGGCGCCGAGTATGCGGAGAACCTCCCGGCGTTCCCCTTGGGGTCGTTCATCGCCGCCAACTGGATCGAGTGCAGATGCTCAAAAAAGCCGCATACATCCCATACGGGCACGAATGGTGACTGTGTCGACATGTATCGCGCTGCCCTCATCTCCAGATAGAACGAGGACATGGGCACCTCGTTGTAGTACTTCCACGCCTTGGCCAGGCGAGCCAGTTTCTTGGCTCCCCCTGCGATGCCAGGCAGGTTGTTGATTTCGTTGACGTAGGCCAAGTGCGCGGTCGGTGCGGTATCCATCCAGCCGCCTGCGGCGCCCGGGATGTCATATACCGGCATATTCTGGCTACCGCGGGAGGTGATGAACCCGGGGAGGACCTCCCAGGTCTCCATCCCCTGAGCGAACTTGACTACGACGGTCGGCTTGCGGATGGCGACCTCGGTGTACGGGAAACTAGTCTGTAGGGCCGACTTCACCCGCCCAAGCGCAGTGTCGGGGCTGTTGGGGCGTTCTCCTTTGATGCTGACCAACAGGTCGACATCGCAGTGGTCTCGTACGCCGGTTCCATGACTGAACGATGAGCCGATCTCCCGAAAGAGATGGATGCCGAGCGCGTTGCTGAGCGAGGACTCGACTCGGGACCGATGCTTGGCTGCTGCTTCCCGCTGTGATGCCAGCGGGACGAGTCGGGACAGGAAGACGTCGAACCCCTCGGGTACGGATCGCGGCATTGGATTACCTGCTGTTCTGGTGTGAGTGTGCCTCGTCGACGGCGTAGGACTGGCCGCCCGACTGAATGTTGGCCTTCGCCTTGCGGTAGGAGCGGCGGTTCGGTGGTTCTGCCGTCTTGTTCTGCTCGTCACGTCGAGCGGTCAGCTCAGCCAGAGCGGCACGGGCGTCGTCGGGCGACCAGGTGATGAGGTCGATCTCCCGCGCCTGGCGGGCGGCAGTCTGAATCTCCAGGTAGGCGTTCGCTGCCGCTGCGGCCTGATTCATCCGGTGCGAGGCGTTGACCGTCGTCAGGATGGCTCCAAAGCCTGCCGAGACAAGGGCCAGGATGCCGGCGGCGACGCGACCGGTCGATTCAACGAGCGCTGTGGTGCCCGCCACTGCGGCGAGGGTAGTGGCAGGCAATCCCAAGGCCAGGTTGACGCTCCTCCACTGCTTCGTCTGTTCGAACTGCATTTGAGCGCTGTACATCGCGCTCTCTTCGAGTCGTCTGAACTCGGTTTCAATCGCCTTCCGGCGCTTCGTTTTGTCCGCCTGGTCAGCCGCTTCCATGTCCACACGCTAGCGGTGAGGTCTGACAGTTGGCACCGCTCGGAATGGGGGTGGCTCCGGCATGGCGACCAAGGCCGACGCCGGTTGTCGTGCAAACGCGACAGTTAGCGTGACGAGGCACAACAGACCCCCTCCGCTGTGACTGAGCACGGCGGATGGCCGAAATTTCCAATCTAGTTGGCCAGGCTCGGTAGCACAGCCGAAACAAGGTGCTTCAGCCCTGTACGGGTGGCATCTCGGTGGGGGCTGGTGACGGGCGGGTCCAGTTCTGGCGCTCTGGAACCATGCACACGAACGGCTCTGTCCCAGTGCACGACGGCGGTCGGCTGTGGTCGCAGTCCTGCGTGCTGGGTGATCTCTTCGAGGGCTTCACCGCAGAGTGCTCCGGGCTGGCGACGAGCGACCGGTGGTCGGCGGAGTGGCGCATCGCCGGTACGAAGGTGGTGTGCAGCCTGCCCCATCTCGGTACGGTCCCGCTGGCACGAGCGCAGCCGGTGCGGCAGTTCAGCTGGCGGGCGCGTCAGCGGCATAGGCCGGGGCTTCAGTACATGCTCTCCACCGGTCGCCATCATGGGTTCGAGCCTGGAAGAGCAGCGTTTCCTGCTCGCGCTCGACTTCGCAGGCCGGATCCGGGACGTGTTGCCGCAGCCGTTCCGGCTGCGGTTCGTTGGGTTGGTCCGCAGCCGTCAGCACACCCCGGACTTCTTGGTGCTCCTTCGGGACGGCTGCTGGCTGATCGACGTCCGGCCACGCCGGCTCATCAAGCCGGAGGACGTTGAGAGTTTTGCTGCCGCGCGGGAGGCGGCCTTTGCCTCGGCTTGGGCGCTACGACGTGGTGACCGGGTGGCAGGAGAACGTGATCACCGGTCTGGAGACGATCTCGGCCCAGCGGCGTCCGCTGGAGGACCCGTATGGAATCGAGCGGCAATTGTGGGATGCGGCAGAGAAGCCTGTGCCGTTCAGGGAGCTCGTTGAGTCGGTCGAGCTGCCGGTGATGGCGCGGGCGCATGCGCTGCGTCTGTTGTGGGAGCGGCGTCTCGGGGTCGACTTGGCCAGCCCGTTGCGTGATGCCTCGATTGTTTGTCGTTCGGGCAGGCGAGCGTGAACGGGCATGCCCAGCAGTTGGAACTGATGCCGGGAACCAAGCTGTTGCTCGATGACGGCGTCTGGGTGGTGAAGGAGCTGAGCCCTGCCACCGGGACGGTAGTGCTGGTGAGCGAGACTGGGCGGCAGTGGGCGTGCACAGCGGGGCAGCTGCTGGATGCCGTCCGGATGCCGAGGAGCGGGCGCCCGGGCCAGAGCCCGCGCGTGGAAGACCTCGATGACGCGGACTTCGAGCGGATGCGGCTGCGGGTAGCGCACGCGCTGGAGGCGGACTGCGGGTTCCGCAGCGGGGATCCCGGTTGTCCGGCGCCGGGTGAGCCGCGTCCGGAGTACGACCCGAGAACGACGAACCGCCTGGAGCGCTTCCGCACCAAGGTGGGTGAACTGCGCCGGCTCGCCTCAGAAGAAACCGCTCTGCTGGGCCTGGAGTATGTCAGTGAACGAACCCTGCGCCGGATCGCCGACGAGTGCCGTGTCCACCCGGAGGGGCTGCGCGGATACGGCCGTCAGCTGATGGCATCCGGGCGGGAGAGAGAGGTCGACGAGCGGCTCGCGGAGGCCATTGAGGCCGTGCACGCGGAGTGCCTGCACCGCTCGAAGGTAACCATGCGTACGAAGGAACGGCTGATCCGCCAGTGCAAGAGCGGTACGGCGGGGCCTGGCAGACATCCGATCTACCAGACGACACTCATCCCCACGCCCAACGGAATGCCCGTACACCCCGCCACCTGCCGAAGCGGCCGATGGCGCGACGGCGTCTACTGCGGTGCCCGAGTGGACGTCTCCCGGGCTGTGGTGGTTGCCGGACGCTCCACGCCCCTTCTGATCACGCTGCAAACCCAACTGGACCAGATCTTGGACGGTACCCATCCTCGGCCTCAGAGCCTTGGCCGTCGGGTAAGCGCCCCGACCTACTTCACCGACCTGCGGGTGGTTGCCCGCCTCATCCAGGCAGCGTTTCCCCACTCCCTGGTCGGCTCTGCTCACCGCCGGAGTGTCGAACCCTATCTCTGCTGGCGCGAATGCGAAGGGCAAGCGGCCGAGCGGGACTATCTCGCCCCCCTCCTCCGCGGTCACTATGCCGAATGCGACATCCCGCCCTTCCGCTCCGACGCTCTGGGCTGTCTGATGCTCCTCGCCTCGGAGTTCCTCGATGCCAGATCCCCGAACGCCATTGCCAGCCGTGCCAGCAAGTTCCTGGCTCGCCCCGGGCTGGCCAGGCACCACGTCCGTACTCTGGCGAACACTCCGCGCCTCTCAGGGCGGATGCGCCGAATGCTCCCCGCCCAGGTCGGGGAGGTTCCGGCGGTTGTCGTGGCAGAGGCAGTTCGGCGATCACCAGCCTGAAAATCGAGGGGCCGAAGTGGTTGGACTCCCGACTGGAGCCGGTGTCCGGGTTGTCTGGGACAACCTGCGCGCTCACCTGATGCCGCAGATGAGAGCGTTCACCGAGGCGAACGGCGACTGGCTGACTGTCTTCCAGATGCCTTCCTACGCGCCGGACCTCAACCCCTAGGAAGGCATCTGGGCCCTGGTCAAGCGGGCCATCGGCAACCTCGCCGCAGTGAACCTCGATCAGATGGCCAGGGCCGTGAAGCGCAGCCTCAAGCAGATCCAGTACCGGCCCCACCTGGTCGACGGATGTCTCGCCGGAACCGGTCTGTTCATGGACAGCTGACTGACACACCAGACCGACATCACTCATTCAAATTCAGTTTAGGTCGTCGAGCGTTTCATCTTCCGCTTCCCAGGGCCTCACGTAAGACAGGCTCCTCAACAGGGTCACGTCAAATTCTACTACTTCTCCGTCGCTAGATAGCGCAAACCAGCCCCCCAGCCTGCCCGACGCCGAGGTTCCGAGCGTTTCATGCACTTCGGGGGCGAACGGCATCTCAAATGAGGCGGAAAGAAAGCCTACGGTAATCCCTGCGGCGGAGTATGCACCGCGAACGTTGACTTCAGTGAACTCTAGAGACTCAATCGGGCCGAAATCTTCGGGGCTTCGACCAGAAAACTCGGTGAACTTATTCAACTCTTCATGTCCGACGACCTGGTCGATGATTGACAGAAGTACGTCATCCGGGAATGATTCTGTAGTAATCGAGACCTTCGTGCGCGAGCAGAGAGCCGCGATTACGGACTCGACACTCGTGTGATAGTGAAAAGCAGAGAGTCGTTCACCTAGTTCCTCAGCGAGATCTGGATGCAACGAGTGATCACGCTTTGAGGCCGCAAAGTCGTCCGTATTGCCTGAGGCAAAATGCGTGTCGCCGACCTGCTTGAAGTGCTCCCTCTTGACGCACAGCCAAATTGCCGAATCGCGAGCGCCCGTGCCATTTGATTTGGCCGGCTTCCTCCTCAGGGCCTCGCGTTCCAGAGCCTCAACGGCATCCTCTCCATCCAGTTCAAGAATGGCAAATGAAGCCTCCAGCCCCTCTCTCCATTCACCTACGATCACGTCCAGCGAAGGAACGTAGTACGAATCCACTTCACAGTACTTCGCAAGGTTCGATACCGCCGCGCTATGTTGATCGATCGCCTCTTGCGCCTCTTGCCGTCTGGCATTAATTGATTCAGCGAGGACAACGCGAGGTATGGCGACGGTTGCATTAAGAGCGGGGGCAACGCGAAGTAGTGTGGCGATGGCAACGCTCTGAACCTTCCCCTGCCTGGGTAGCAGGTTCGTGTCGAGGGCAATCAGCATCTCTACCTGCCTGCAATTTCGTCAGCACGCGAAGAAATCTCATCGGCGAGGGAACTGAAGAGATTGACGGCGTTACGCGCGCGAGTGTAATGCGCACCCCGCGCCTCGCTCCCGTTCAGCTCAAACACTGCTTTATGCGTTCGTTGAGCAATGGGAACCAAGCTCGAAAGGTTGGAGACTTCTCCAATCGATGCAGCAGATGAAGGAGCGAGTGATCCCACCCTAGCCAAGGATTCCACAATTCCCGACTGGTAAGCGGCGGGCATTCGTTCGTTCCAGTGCTTATATGCTTCGGCTGGCTGGTCTCGATATACAGTGAATTGCTGACTTACGTAGCCGAGCGGGCTTGGCAGTCCAGGCGGAAGCTCGAAATCAAAGGATAGATCCTTTCTTTCTGCTGCCCTCTTTGCCGTACCCCACTCATCGATCCAGTTGGCAACGCTCTTTCCAACGCTCGGGAGGGCCGTCAAGGAGAACAAGTCCGGGGCAAGGGGGACAACGAACCCAGTCGAGCCGATGATGACATTTCGGTTAAGGGCTCCGACATTCGGGCCAAGATCGACGAAGACGTAATCGGCCGATACCTGGGAAGCGATATCTCTAATGAGGCGATAGATGGCCGTACTCACCTGGAATCCGCGAGGTTGTCCCGCGAGAGCTTCGGTCCATCCAGTGGGGGCGAATTCCTCATAATCGCTCAACCGAATGTCCCCCGGAAGGATCCAAGCGGAATCCCTGACCTGTACGGGGCGAATCACTTTCAGGGGACCTGACCCCTCGACTACAGGTCGAAGGCACGAATAGATCGTCCTGCCCGAATTGAACAATGTCTCAACATCAGCTACCGGCAGGGCGGCACTTGTCAGGTTGGCCTGCGCGTCAGCGTCAATGAAGAGCACACGCTTGTTTTTCGCCAAAGCGATGCCGATGTTATAGACGAGGGTGGTCTTTCCGACGCCACCCTTATGGTTAAAGAAGGAGATGATCTTCATGCACTCTTCTCCAAAGTTCGCACAGATCCACGACGCCCCCTGAGCGGCTCGGTGTCGGCGGTCAATACCCGGAACTGGTCCGCGAAGGGGGCGGCATGCGGGCCGAGGTCGGCGAGTTTACGCAGGACAGGATGCCGGATCCGGCCTTCCGTGGCGGCTCGTTCGAGTACGTCCAGTGCTGCTTCAGGCGTTCTACCGACTTACCAGTACGCCCAGGCCGCGAGATCGGCCTGGGCCCCGCCGGTACTCGATCGGCTGAGCAGCAGATCCCGTGCGCCGTTCCCCGCCATGCCGATTCCTCCTAGGGCCGTCGCCGCCGCGGTCCAGGTTCTATCGTCCTCCAGCAGGCCGAGTAGTTGTGGGACCGCCACCTTGGCCAGGGGCCCCCGATCCGCGAGTACCTGACAGAACCGGTTGGGCAAGGGGCCGTCCGTGGTGGTGTCGAGCTGGTCGCGCAGCGCGGGCAAAAGCGCCTAGGTGTGGTCCGAGGGGTGTCCCAGCACTTCGTGGAGCGAGGGGACCGCAAGGGGTATCCGGCGGAAGCTGTCGCGAAGCCGAACCGAGCGCTGGCTATCAGGTCGATCAGACCCGGCAGGCAGCGAGGGTCGTTCATCCTGGCCAGCGCCCACTGGGGCCAGACCCGGCTGGCCAACTCGTCTGCTCGGATTGGCCAACAGATCTGGAAACTGGCCATCTAGCGTGCTCAGTCACACCGCTTCGCCAAACTTTTGCAAGCACCTGCTTGCAAAAGTTAGCGAGCTCGGGCAGCATCGTCCGCATGGCATCACTCAACGTCGGCAATCTCGGCGAGTACCTGCGGGAGCAGCGCCGCAACGCGCAGCTCACGCTGCGGCAGCTCGCCGATGCCGCCGGGGTGTCCAACCCGTACCTGAGCCAGATCGAGCGCGGCCTGCGCAAGCCGAGTGCCGAGATCCTGCAGCAGATCGCCAAGGCGCTGCGGATCTCCGCCGAGACCTTGTACGTACAGGCCGGGATCCTCGACGAGCGGGACCGGGACGAGGCGGAGGTCCGCAGTGTGATCCTCGCCGACCCCTCGATCAACGAGCAGCAGAAGCAGGCGCTGCTCCAGATCTACGAGTCCTTCCGCAAGGAGAACGGGCTCGCGACGGACGACGACAGCAAACCTTCGAGCTGATCCGGGAGACCATCGCCATGGCCACCACGCAAGACATCCGCAAGGTCGCCACCGACACCGCGTACGCCGCGGCCGGTGCCGCCGACCTCACCGCCGAGAAGATCGGGCAGCTCGTCGCCGAGGCTCCCGAGCGGTTCGAGCAGCTGAAGAAGACCGACCCGAAGGCCGTCCAGGAGAAGGTGACCCAGCGGGCCAAGGAGGCCCAGGCCACCGTGACCGCGAAGTTCTCCGAGATCGCCGGTGCCCTCGACACCGACTTCAAGAAGCTGAGCCAGACCGCCCAGGACCTGGCGCTCCAGGGCGTCGGGCAGGCCGTCGGTGTGGCGGCGCGGGCCGGCGAGCAGTACGAGAAGCTGGCCGAGCGCGGCCGGGAGGCCGTGAAGACCTGGCGCGGCGAGGCCGCCGAGGAGGTCGCGGACATCGCCGTCGCCATCGAACCGGAGAGCGACAAGCCCGCGACCACGACCGCGACCGACAAGCCCTCCACCGAGGAGCCGGCCACCGCCGACGCGGGCACCGACGCCGACAAGCCCGCCGCGCGGAAGCCCGTCGCCCGCAAGCCCGCCGCCAAGAAGGCGGACACCAAGACGGGCGACGAGTAACCACCCGCTGCGTTCAGGAACGGCCCGGGCACCTTTCCGGTGCCCGGGCCGTTCTCCCGGTACGGTGGCGGGAGGCCGCCGGCCGGGCGGCCCGGGAGACAGCCGGCAAGAGCATGAGGTGAGGCGACGTGCTGCTAGAGGGATTCGGCAAGGTCATGTCCTGGGTGTCCCTGGGGCTGCTCGCCTTCAGCCTCTTCGCGTTCATCAACGCCGCTCTGCACCGCGAGGACGCGTACCGCGCCGCCGACAAGCAGTCCAAGCCGTTCTGGCTGATCATCCTGGGCATCGCGGCCGCCGTGAACGCCTTCATGGGCATCCTCAGCTTCCTGCCGATCATCGGGCTCATCGCCACGATCGTCTACGTCGTGGACGTGCGGCCCGCCCTGAAGCAGGCGGGGGGCAGGCGCGGCCCCCGCCGCCGCCGCGGCGGCGGTTCCAGCTCGGACGGGCCGTACGGTCCGTACAACGGCCGCCGCTGAGGCGGAGGCCCGAAAACCGACGGTCTCCGGCCCTACCCGCTCGACGCCCGCGTCACCGCGGGAGCGACCTGAGCAGCCGCAGCCACCGGCCCCTTCGCCTGCGCCGGAATGGCGGCCCGCCCGCCCTCCTCACGCCCGCCGTCGGCCCGTTCGGCCCGCTCCCCGTACGCGCTCCGCCCGTCCCGGCCCTCGCGGCTCTCGCCGCCGTCGCGGCTCTCCGCGCCGCCCCGGGAGAGCAGCAGCACCGCGAGGTCGTCCGTCAGCTCCCCGCCGTTGAGCTCCCGCACCCGCGTCACCGCCGCTTCCAGCAGCTCCTCGCCGCGCAGGCCGTCGCGCACCTGACCGGCGATCAGTTCGACCATGCCCTCCTGCCCCAGGCGCTCCGAACCGGCTCCCACCTTGCCCTCGATCAGGCCGTCGGTGTACATCATCAGGCTCCAGCGGCCGCCGAGTTCGACCTGGCGGCGCGGCCAGCGGGCGCGCCGGAGCAGGCCGAGCGCGGGGCCGCCGTCCTCCTGCGGCAGCAACCGCGGGGTGGTGCCGGGGAGTACGAGCAGCGGTGCCGGGTGACCGGCCAGGCTCAGGCCGGCCCGGCGGCCGTCCGGCGAGATGTCGACGGCGCACAGCGTCGCGAAGGTCTCCTCGTCCGCGCGTTCGTGCTCCAGCACCTGCTGGAGCGTGGCGAGCAGCTCGTCGCCGCACAGCCCCGCGAAGGTCAAGGCCCGCCACGCTATGCGCAGTTCGACACCGAGTGCCGCCTCGTCCGGGCCGTGGCCGCTGACGTCGCCGATCATCGCGTGCACGGTGCCGTCGGGCGTGCGCACCGTGTCGTAGAAGTCGCCGCCGAGCAGGGCGCGGCTGCGGCCGGGCCGGTAACGGGCCGCGAACCGCAGGCCCGAGCCCGCGAGCAGCGGCGTGGGGAGCAGGCCGCGCTCCAGCCGGGCGTTCTCCTGCGCGCGCAGCCGGGACTCGGTGAGCTGGCGCTGGGCGAGGTCGGCGCGCTTGCGTTCGACGGCGTAGCGGATGGCCCGGCTGAGCACCCGGCCGTCGAGCTCGTCGCGGAAGAGGTAGTCCTGCGCCCCGACGCGCACCGCCTCGGCCGCGCGCTCGGCGTCGGCCTCCGCGGTCAGCGCGAGGACGGCGTGGCGCGGGGCGAGCCGCAGCACCTCGCGGAGCGCGGCCAGCTCGTCGTCCGGGCAGCCCTCGGGGGCGCCGTCGGTGAGGGACAGGGCGAGGTCGAGAAGGATGCAGTCGACGTCATCGGTGAGCAGCCGCTCCGCCTCGGTGAGGTTGCGGGCCGTACGGATGCGGACCGGCCTGCCGGCCAGTCCGGGCATATCAGCCATTTCCGGCACCGGGACCGACAGCGACCCACCAGGGTCACCCTCGATCACCAGGAGGGTCAGCCCGGCGTCGGGCGGGGTCGCGGACGGTTCCGCGGGCCTCGGCGCGGGTACGGGCATGGCGAAGTTTCCTTCCGTTCCCCCCGGGGATCGGCCCCCGCCGACCGGCGAGTACCGAACGCGACACTAGCGTCAGGCACGGTCGAACGGAATGGAACGGAGCCACTCGCCGCTGTCATATGCCCTCGCCGGGGCGGCATTTGGCGCGTCCTGGAACAATCATGGAATGACATTCATCACGCTGGTCCGGGGAGACATCACAGATCAACACGTCGACGCCGTGGTGAACGCCGCGAACAGCTCCCTGCTGGGCGGAGGCGGTGTCGACGGCGCCATCCACCGCAAGGGCGGACCCGCCGTCCTGGCCGCCTGCCGCGAGCTGCGCGCCTCGCGGTACGGGCGCGGGCTGGCCGCGGGCCGGGCCGTCGCCACGACCGCCGGCCGGCTGCCCGCCCGCTGGGTCATCCACACGGTGGGCCCGGTCTACTCCCGCGACGAGGACCGCTCGGCGACCCTCGCGTCCTGCTACCGCGAGTCACTGCGCGTCGCCGGCGAGCTCGGCGCCCGTACGGTCGCCTTCCCCGCCATCTCGACGGGTGCCTACCGCTGGCCGCTCGCCGACGCCGCCCGCATCGCGGTCCGTACGGTCACGGAGACACTCGCGGAAGCGGCGGACTCCGGCATCACCGAAGTCCGTTTCGTCCTCTTCGGCGAAGAGGCGTACGACGCGTTCGGCGAAGCCCTCCCGCCCCGCTGACCGCCGGACACCGTGAGCTCACCCAGGCCGCACCACGCCCAGGATCGGCATCGACCCCGCCCCCGCGATGGTCACCTGCCGCCCCGGCCGCGGCGCGTGCACCATCGCGCCGTCCCCCACGTACATCGCGACGTGGCTGGCGTCCGCGAAGTAGATGATCAGGTCGCCCGGCCGCATGTCCTTCACGTCCACCTTCGGCAGCTGGCGCCACTGCTCCTGCGAGGTGCGCGGTATCGCGCGCCCGGCGGCCGCCCACGCCTTGAGGGTCAGCCCGGAGCAGTCGTAGGTGTCCGGGCCCTCGGCGCCCCAGACGTAGTTCTTACCCATCTGGGCGGTCGCGAAGGCGACGGCCCGCTTGCCGTCGGCGGTGGCCGCGCCGGAGCCCTTGAGGCCCTTCACGGCGTCGGAGGCGAGCCACTTGTTCTGCGCCTGCCGGGCGCGCTCCTCCTCCAGCTGCTTCAGCCGCTCCCGCTCCTTCGCCTCCAGGCGCGACTCCAGCGCCTGGGCGGCGGACAGCTTCGTCTCGATCTCCTTCTTCGCGTTCTCCTTCTTCTTCCGCTCGCCGTCCAGCGTCTTCCAGCGCTCGCTCGCGGCCTTGGCGTAGCCGTCCAGGGTCTTCTGCGTGGCGGCGACCTGGGCCATCACCCCGCGCGTGGCCGCCTGGCCCTTGTGGGTGAGGGAGATGCCGTCGAGGAACGTCTCGGGCGACGAGGAGAGGAAGAGCCGCGCCTGCGGCGGCATGCCGCCGTCGCGGTACTGGGCGCGGGCCAGGGCGCCCGCCTGGTCCTTGAGCCGGTTCATCCGCTCCTGGGCGGCGGCGGCCGAGCGGGCGATCCCCAGGATCGACTTCTCCTGCTCGCGCCGCGCCTCGTCCGCCGCGTTGTAGGCGTCCGTGGCCGCCTCCGCCTTGCGGTAGAGGCTCTCCACCTCCTTGTGGACGTCCTCCAGGCTGCGCGGCGGCGGCTGCGGGTCCGCGTACGCCACACCCGGCGCGGCCACCACGCCGGCCGCCACGCACAGCAGCGCCGTCGTCGTGATCACGTACCGGCCCGCGACCGCGCCCGCGCCGTCACCCGGGCGTCCGCCCGCACCCCTGCCGTACCGCCTCACAGGCCACCTCCGCGGCGTCCGCCCCACGTCCGACATGCCGTCACGCAAGGAACGGATGCTGTCACGCCAGGCGACAAACCGACAGAGATCTGCGTCACACTCTGGACGGAATCAGCCGTTCCGTCAGCCTGCGCACGACCGGCTCCGCGGGCCACCACCCTGACGGGTGAGGTTCACCCTCCGTTCACTCTGACCCATCGACCCCTTCACCTGTCCTGCCTAATTTCGAGGACAGAGGGTGCGGGCCACACCGTCCGGATGGCCCTCACTCGAACGGAAGCCGTACGAAGGCTGTACGAACGCCGTGCGGAAGGCCGTACGGCAGCCCTACGAGCGGACACCCCGGCACGGACGCCCGACGGGGAACATCAAGCACCATCACCTCTCGCACGCCGCCCCAGCGGCGGCTCCCGGAAGGAACACCCGAAAGTGAAGCTTCAGCGCAAGAACCGGCTCCGTGCCGCCACTCTCGGCGTCATCGCCGTCTCCGGCGCCCTGGTCCTCACGGCGTGCGGCTCGGACGACAACAGCGGCGGCGGCTCCACCGGCGGTGGCTCCACCAAGGCCGCCGGCAACATCAAGTGCGAGGGCAAGGGCCAGCTGCTGGCCTCGGGGTCGTCCGCGCAGAAGAACGCCATGGACCTGTGGGTCAAGAACTTCATGGCGGCCTGCAAGGACATCCAGATCAACTACAAGCCCACCGGTTCGGGCGCGGGCATCCAGGAGTTCCTCCAGGGCAAGACCGCCTTCGCGGGCTCCGACTCGGCGCTCAAGCCGGAGGAGGTCGCGAAGTCCAAGGACGTCGTCAAGGGCGGCCAGGGCATCAACCTGCCGCTGGTCGGCGGCCCCATCGCGGTCGGCTACAACGTGCCCGGCGTGGACAGCCTCGTCCTGGACGCCGACACCCTCGCCAAGATCTTCGACGCGAAGATCGAGAAGTGGAACGACCCGGCGATCGCCAAGCTCAACAAGGACGCCAAGCTTCCGGATCTCAAGATCCAGCCGTTCCACCGCTCGGACGAGTCGGGCACCACGGACAACTTCACCAAGTACCTCAAGGCCGCCGCCGACAAGTCGTGGCCGTACGAGCCCGCCAAGGCGTGGAAGGCCAAGGGCGGCCAGTCCGCCGACGGCTCCGCCGGCGTCTCCTCGCAGGTGAAGCAGACCCCGGGCGCCATCTCGTACTTCGAGCTCTCCTACGCCACCGCCAACAGCATCAAGACCGTGAAGCTCAACACCGGCGCCGCCACCCCGGTCGAGGCCACCTCCGCCAACGCCTCCACGGCCATCGCCGAGGCGAAGATCACCGGCACCGGCAAGGACCTCGCCCTCAAGCTCAACTACGCCACCAAGGCCGAGAACGCCTACCCGATCACCCTGGTGACGTACGAGGTCGTCGGCGACCAGGGCAACAAGGCCGACACCCTCGCCGCCACCAAGTCCTTCCTGACCTACATCGCCAGTGAGGACGGCCAGTCCGTCCTCAAGGACCTCGGCTACGCCCCGCTGCCCGCCGAGATCGCCAAGAAGGTCCGCGAGAACGTCGCGAGCCTCTCCTGACCCGTGTGCGGCCGGGGCCCCGTCCGGGCCCCCGGCCGCACCGTCCGGTGCACCGCCGCGCCAGGAGCGCCGGCCCCGGCGGCCGCCTCCGCAGACCGGAGAAACCCATGAACATACCCACGCAGGCAGCGGGCCCGCCGCCCCTGCCACGCGACCAGGCCCCCGTCGACCAGGCGAAGGCGGCCACCCGCCCCGGCGACCGGATCTTCCTCGCCCTCTCGCGCGGGTCCGGCCTCCTGCTGTTGGTGATCATGGCCGCGATCGCGGTCTTCCTCACCGTCCGGGCCACCAGCGCCCTCTCGCACAACGAGGGCAACTTCTTCACCACCTTCGAGTGGAGCGCCAACGCCACCCCGCCGGTCTTCGGCATCGCGGTCCTGGCCTTCGGCACGATCGTCAGCTCGCTGATCGCGATGGTCATCGCGGTGCCGGTCGCCATCGGTGTCGCGCTCTTCATCTCGCACTACGCGCCCCGCAAGCTGGCCGCCCCGCTCGCGTACGTGATCGACCTGCTCGCCGCCGTGCCGTCCATCGTCTACGGCCTGTGGGGCGCCCTCTTCCTGGTGCCGCACCTCGGCGGTCTCTACAGCTGGCTCGACGACTACTTCGGCTGGACCGGCGTCCTCGCCTACCACGACGGTGCCGCCCGCTCGCTCTTCACCATCGGCATCCTGCTGGCGATCATGATCCTGCCGATCGTCACCAGCGTCAGCCGCGAGGTCTTCCTCCAGGCGCCGAAGATGCACGAGGAGGCCGCGCTGGCACTCGGCGCGACCCGCTGGGAAGTCATCCGGATGGCCGTACTCCCCTTCGGCCGGTCGGGTGTCATCAGCGCCTCGATGCTGGGCCTGGGCCGCGCGCTCGGCGAGACCATGGCCGTCGCCACGGTCCTCTCCCCCAGCTTCCTGATCAGCGGCAGCCTGCTCGACCCGGGCGGCGGCACGTTCGCCCAGAACATCGCGAGCAGCTTCAAGGAGTCCGGTGAGATCGGCAAGGACGCCCTGATCGCCTCCGGCCTCGTGCTGTTCGTCCTGACCCTGCTGGTCAACGGCGCGGCCCGGATGATCATCGCGCGTCGCAAGGAGTACTCGGAATGAGCGACGTGACCATGGAAAAGCCGCTGGTCGCCGACAGCGCGCCGCTGCCCCGCACCACCCTGCGCCAGCCCCGGCTGCCGCGCTGGGCCACCCCCGCCGTCGCGCTCGGCGCGGCCGCCGTGGGCGTCGGCATCGGCGCCGGGGCGGGCCTGAGCAGCCGGATCCAGTGGGGCCTGATCGCCGCGGTGCTCTTCGTCGGCGGGACGTACGCGCTCGCCGCCCGTATCGAGGGCCGCCGGCAGGCCAAGGACCGCCTGGCCACCAGCCTGGTGTGGATCTGCTTCCTGCTGGCCGTCGTACCGCTGGTCTCCCTCGGCTGGGAGACGGTCTCGCGCGGCGCGAAGGTCCTCGACGGCGCCTTCCTCTCCCACTCGATGGCCGGTGTCCTGACCATCCAGCCCGGTGGCGGCGTCTACCACGCGATCATCGGCACCCTGGAGCAGGTCGGCATCGCCACCGCCATCGCGGCCCCGGTCGGCCTGCTGACCGCGATCTACCTCGTGGAGTACGGGCGCGGCCGGCTCGCCAAGGTCGTCACGTTCTTCGTGGACGTCATGACGGGCATCCCGTCGATCGTGGCGGGTCTGTTCATCCTCAGCTTCTGGATCCTGATGCTGGACTTCGGCTACTCCGGCTTCGCCGGGGCGATGGCCCTGGCGATCCTGATGATGCCGGTGGTGGTCCGCTCCACCGAAGAGATGCTGAAGCTGGTGCCGAACGAGCTCCGCGAGGCGTCCCTCGCCCTCGGCGTGCCCAAGTGGCGCACGATCCTGAAGGTGGTCCTCCCGACCGCCATCGGCGGCATCGCGACCGGTGTGACGCTCGCCGTCGCCCGCATCGCGGGCGAGAGCGCCCCCATCGTCCTCCTGGTCTTCGGCTCCCAGGTGATCAACAACAACCCCTTCGACGGAGCCCAGTCGTCCCTGCCGTACTACATCTACGAGCAGTGGGCGGCCGGCAACGAGGCCAGCTACGACCGCGCCTGGGCGGCGGCACTCGTCCTCATCGCCTTCGTCATGATCCTCAACCTGGTGGCCCGCGGCATCGCCCGCTGGAAGGCCCCGCAGACCGCCGGCCGCTGACCGCGGTCACGGGATTTACGAAAGAAGCAGTGATTTCCATGGCCAAGCGCATCGATGTCGGCGGCCTCAACGCCTACTACGGCACCCACAAGGCCATCGAGGACATCTCGATGACCGTCGAGCCCCGCTCCGTGACCGCCTTCATCGGCCCCTCCGGCTGCGGCAAGTCCACCTTCCTGCGCACCCTGAACCGCATGCACGAGGTCACCCCCGGCGGCCGCGTCGAGGGCAAGGTGATGCTGGACGACGAGAACCTCTACGGCGCCGGCGTGGACCCCGTCTCCGTGCGCCGCACGGTCGGCATGGTCTTCCAGCGGCCGAACCCCTTCCCGACCATGTCGATCTACGAGAACGTGGCCGCCGGCATCCGCCTCAACGGCGGCCGGCTCCGCAAGTCCGAGCTGGACGGCGTCGTCGAGAAGTCCCTCAAGGGCGCCAACCTCTGGAAGGAGGTCAAGGACCGGCTGAACAAGCCGGGAGCGGGCCTCTCCGGCGGTCAGCAGCAGCGGCTGTGCATAGCCCGGGCGATCGCGGTGGAGCCGCAGGTCCTGCTGATGGACGAGCCCTGCTCGGCCCTCGACCCGATCTCCACCCTGGCCATCGAGGACCTGATCGGCGAGCTGAAGGAACGCTTCACGATCGTCATCGTCACGCACAACATGCAGCAGGCCGCGCGCGTGTCGGACCGTACGGCCTTCTTCAACCTGGCGGGCGTCGGCCAGCCGGGCAAGCTGGTCGAGATCGACGACACGGAACGGATCTTCTCCAACCCGTCCGTGCAGGCCACCGAGGACTACATCTCGGGCCGCTTCGGGTAAACCCCCATACCGCCTTGCGGCGCTGCATGGCGGTGCCGCCGCAAGGCGAAGGGCCCGCCCCCTGTTCGTACCAGGGGGCGGGCCCGTCCGTCTTCCGGGTGCGTACGGCCGCTAGCCGAACGCCAGGTTCACGATCCAGTAGCTGAACGCGGCGACCAGCGCCGCGGCCGGCATGGTGATGAACCAGCCCATCACGATGTTCTTCGCGACGCCCCAGCGCACCGCGCGGGAGCCCTTCGTGGAGCCGACACCCATGATCGCGGAGGTGATGACGTGCGTGGTGGAGATCGGCGCGTGGAACATGAACGACGCCGTGTACATGACCGAGGCGGCCGTCGTCTCGGCGGCGAAGCCCTGCGGCGGGTCCAGCTCGATGATGCGGCGGCCGAGCGTCCGCATGATCCGCCAGCCACCGGCGTACGTACCGAGCGAGAGCGTGATCGCACAGGCCAGCTTGACCCAGAGCGGGATCGCCGCGTCCTTGTCCTGCACATCACCGATGACCAGGGCCATCACCACGATGCCCATGGTCTTCTGTGCGTCCTGCAGGCCGTGGCCGAGCGCCATGCCGGCGGCGGACACCGTCTGGGCGATCCGGAAGCCCCGCTTGGCCTTGTGCGGGTTGGCCCTGCGGAACATCCACATGATCACGACCATCACCAGATAGCCGATGATCAGGCCGACGAACGGCGAGAGGAACATCGGGATGACGACCTTCTCGACGACGCCCGACCAGATGACGGTCGTGCCGCCGGCGAGTGCCGCGCCCACCATGCCGCCGAACAGGGCATGCGAGGAGGACGACGGCAGGCCGTAGTACCAGGTGATCAGGTTCCAGGCGATCGCGCCGACCAGGGCCGCGAAGAGGATGCCCATCCCCTTGTCGCCCACCGGCGTCTCGATCAGACCCTTGCTGACGGTCTTGGCGACCCCGCTGCCGAGGAAGGCACCCGCGAGGTTCATCACCGCCGCCATCGCGAGGGCCGCGCGCGGGGTCAGCGCCCGCGTGGAGACCGAGGTCGCGATGGCGTTCGCGGAGTCGTGGAAGCCGTTGGTATAGGTGAAGCCGAGCGCGACCGCGATGGTCACGACGAGAGAAAAGGTGTCCACCGGGGGTCAGGACTCCTTGACCGCGATGGTCTCGACCGTGTTGGCGACGTGCTCGAAAGCGTCGGCCGCCTCCTCCAGCACATCCACGATCTGCTTGAGCTTGAGAACCTCGATGGCGTCGTACTTGCCGTTGAAGAGCTGGGCGAGGAGCTTGCGGTGAATCTGGTCCGCCTGGTTCTCCAGCCGGTTCACCTCGATCCAGTACTCCGTGAGGTTTGTCATGGTCCGCAGGTTCGGCATGGCCTCGGCGGTCAGCTCGGCGGCCCTCGCGAGGACCTCGATCTGCTGCTCGACGCCCTTGGGGAGTTCCTCGACCTGGTACAGAACGACCAGGTCGACGGCCTCCTCCATGAAGTCCATGATGTCGTCGAGCGACGAGGCGAGGTTGTAGATGTCCTCGCGGTCGAACGGCGTGATGAAGGAGGAGTTCAGCTGGTGGAAGATCGCGTGCGTCGCGTCGTCACCCGCGTGCTCCGCTGCCCGCATCCGCTCGGCGATCTCGGCCCGGGCGGACGTGTCCGCTCCGAGCAGTTCCATCAGGAGCTTGGAGCCCGTGACGATGTTGTCCGCGGAGGCGGCGAACATGTCGTAGAAGCTCGTCTCCCTGGGGGTCAGACGAAAGCGCACGTGGGATCCTCGGGGTGCAGCGGATTCGGTCTCGTTGATGCTAGGCGCATCACCCAGCCACAGCTAACTGGCATTCCCTCAGTGTCGCCCATCGGGCAGAGTGCTCGGCAAGCCAGGTACCGCGACCGGCGGCAAAGTTCTGTACCATATACCCGTCGGGGGTATACGAGTGGGGTATACGCAACGACAGGGGTGAATCCCCGGCCCGCGGACCCCGCCGGGGCCGCGACGGTACGACGGAGGACGACGCCATGACGACCACGGAAACCGGAGCGACGGGCACCACCGAGCCGGCCGCGGCGTCCTGCCACACCGCGGCCGAGCCGGAGGCCGGAAGCCAGGGCCACGGCCCGCACGGCTACAGCAAGCAGAAGGACCAGCACCTCAAGCGCCTGCGCCGGATCGAGGGCCAGATCCGCGGCCTCCAGCGCATGGTCGAGGAGGACGTCTACTGCATCGACATACTCACCCAGGTCTCCGCGAGCACGAAGGCGCTCCAGTCCTTCGCCCTCCAGCTCCTGGAGGAGCACCTGCGGCACTGCGTCGCGGACGCGGCGGTCAAGGGCGGCGACGAGATCGACGCGAAGGTCGCGGAGGCGAGCGCGGCGATCGCACGGCTGCTGCGGACGTAGGGTTTCCGGCTTCCTTCGGGGCTCCGCCGGGAAATCAAGCCCGGCTGGGGGCACCTCTGGGGGCACCCCCGGACGGAGTCTGGGGGAGGTAGCTGGGGGAGATTGAGGCCACCGGGGTCAGGGGCGGAGCCCCAGGGCGCGGACGGCGGCGGCATCGGGGCGTGGGCCGCCTGACGGCCAAGGGCACCACTCCCGCGCCGCCCGGCTCGGCCGAATGCCCCGGCTGCAGCGCGGACGCGCAGACGTCAGCCGCCGTCCCCCTCCGAAGCCTCCTGCGGGACAACCCGCAGCACTTCGTCGATGCGGTCCGGACTGAGGCGTTCCTCGTCCGCGCTGGACGCGGCGATCATCAAATCGCCGTAGAGATCGATCTCGATGAGGGCCACGGGATCCGGCCCGCCCGACGAACCGCGCCGCGAAACCACGTGATTCACCTCCTCGGGTCTTTCGTTTCCTCGGCTTACCAGCGTAGTGATCGGTACACATGGCGCGCATGGCACAGAAGGACCATTTCCATGGCCAACTACGCCCTGCCGCGCTAATTCCGCGGCGAACCGACCTTCCCCGCATAGATATCGGCGGGGGCGGGAAGAGCGACGTCGACCGGGGTGCCGAAATCGTAGAGTTCGACGGTCGAGACCACGGTCATCGAGGGCGCCGGCGATACGGAAGCGTTACGTCCGCTCTCCTCCACGCTGAAGCGGTGGCGCACCCGCCGCGGTCTCCCCTGTTCGTCGAGATAGGCGTCGAATGCGACGGTCCCGCCGGAGAACCCTTTCGCCGCTACCGACAATGGCCCACGGTCCCGTTCCGGCGCGGCTCGCGCGGCCCGGTCGAGATCGATCGTCCCCCAGTAGTGCCTCACGCGGACCCCGCCTACCCGCTCGTCCCGCATGTATGTCACCTCACGTGCGCCGCCGAGCAGTTCGGCCGCCGCCAGCGGATCCGTGGCACCGCTCGTGAGGAGATTCCCGTCGGCGAGTGAAGCCGTGGCGAGCCGCACCCATTTGTCGTCCGGCACACCGGCGCCGCGATTCTTCATGAAGAGCGCGCCCGGCGTGAAGACCTCGGTGATGGGCCGGTGTTCGACGGCCCCGGCGGCGTCCTCGGGCACCAGCACCGTCAGCCGTCCGATGGGCCGCGCGAAGTCGTAATCGCCGCTGCCGTGGATGGTGAGCCGGGTGCCGCCGCTGACCGTCTCCATGGACGTACGGACCTTCGCGCCGCCCGCGTCGGCGAGCGCCCGTGCCGCACGGCGGACGGCCTCGCGCGCCGGGCCCGGATCGGTCTCGCCGCGCGCCGGGCGCGCCTGGCTGCTCAGGCTGCTCCGCAGCCCGTCGCGCAGCCCGGCCCCGTCGGGGACCACGACCCGCGTCGCACAGCCGGAGACCAGCATTCCCAGGGCGAGGCCGCTCGCCACCACATGGCCGAGGACCGCGCCTCTGCATCCGTGCCGCCGCACCACCATGTTCTGCCAGCCCCCTGCCACCGCGCTGTGGAACCCGTAACGGTCAACGACCGCGCCGGTGCCACCGTCACGGCCCGGTAGCGTGGTCGCGTGTCCGACCCAGCCGCCGCGGGTCTCCCCGCGGCCCACTCGACCAGCACCAGCGAGACCGGTTCGTTCTGCACCGCCCGCTGTACCTGCGGCTGGCGCGGCCCCGCCCGCCGCGCCCGCTCCCTCGCCCGCGAGGACGCCGCCACACACGTCGCGGAGCGAAGTGAGGGAACCGGCTACCTGGGTACGCCATCTGTCTAGACGCCGGACGACGAGAAGCGTCGGCGAACAGCGGCAGTGGGGTGGCGGATCGGTATGGCCAGGGGCGGACGCGTGGGCGGGACCACGGACAACACGGCGGGCACGGACGGGGGCGCGGGCCGAATACCGCGCGCCGGCCTGGATCGGCGGCAGCTGCTGGCGGCCGGTACCGGCCTGGTCGCGGCCGGTGCCTGGGCGGCCGCCTGCGGCGACAGCGCCGGCC